>JANOBS010000080.1:0-33610 GCA_031411755.1 Luteolibacter sp.
GCCGAAAGCCAGGGACTGCGGCTCGATCCCCCGAAGCTGGCGGAGGAACTTGGCGTGCCGGTCGTGCCCATCCAGGCGAATGCCAACAAGGGACTCGTCGAGCTGAAACAAGCACTGCGCCATCCTTTCCCTCTCGCTGCGGAAAGTCCGTGGGCACAGGGCGAGGGAGACCACGAAGTCAGCCGTCGCGCAGCCGTCGTCCGTCTTTGTGAACTCGCTGCACGGCGTCCGGACGCGCATCAGCAGACGCTTTCGGACAAGCTGGACTCCGTTTTCCTACATCCACTATGGGGATGGCTCAGTTTCCTTGGCATCATGTTTGCCGTCTTCTGGGCGATCTTCTCATTCGCGGAAATTCCGATGGGCCTGATCGAGTCCGCCCTTGGCAACGCTGGCAATTGGCTCGGCGCGAAGATTCCTGACGGCGACCTTCATTCGCTGCTCGTCGATGGCGTGGTCCCCGGAGTCGGTGGCGTGCTGGTATTCCTTCCCCAGATCGTCCTCCTGTTCCTCTTCATCGGCCTGCTCGAAAGCTCCGGCTACATGGCCCGCGCGGCCTACCTGATGGATGGCTTCATGGCGAAAGCAGGGCTCAGCGGAAAGGCCTTCCTGCCGCTCTTCAGCGCCTACGCCTGTGCCATCCCGGGCATCATGGCGACCCGCACGATCGATTCGGCGAAGGAACGCCTGGTGACCATTTTCGTGGCGCCGTGGATGAGCTGTTCGGCCCGACTGCCGGTCTATTTCCTGATCGTTCCCCTGCTGCTGCATGAGAATGAAGGCTCGTGGTTGCAGGCCTTGATCCTCTTCGCGATCTACACTCTGGGAACCTTGTCCGCCTTCGTCGTCGCGCGCGTGCTTCGCGGTCGACTCGGACCTGACAAGACCCCGAATCATTTCCTACTGGAACTGCCGCCGTATCGCGCCCCGCAATGGAGCTACATCTTCCGGCATGTGCTGGATCGTGCGTGGTCCTTTGTCGCGAAAGCCGGCACGATCATTCTTGGACTTTCGATCCTGCTGTGGGCACTGAGCACCTATCCGAAGAGCGAAGGCACGCAGTCGGAACAACTCGCCCACAGCGCGATGGGCCGCATCGGCGCGGTGATCGAGCCGGTGGTGAAGCCCTTGGGATTCGATGGACGTACCGGCACCGCGATCCTGACCTCCTTTGCCGCACGCGAGGTTTTCAACAGCACGCTAGGGGTCATCTTCAATGTCGAGGAAACCGACGACGAGACCGCCACCCGCGGACTTCTGCGCGAAAAACTTTCCAGCGCCACCTGGCCGGATGGGCGACCGCTATTCACGACGCTGTCGCTGATTTCACTGCTCATCTTCTACATCTATGCCCTGCAATGCCTGCCGACTTCGGCGGTCGTGGCGCGTGAGGCAGGATCGTGGAAATGGGCGGTCGGGCAATTTGTGTTCATGAGCGGCTTCGCCTACGTTGCCTCGTTGGTCGTGTTCCAGATCGGCCGCCTCTTCGGATTTTCCTGACCCACACTCCCATGCCCCACTGGCAAACCACCGTCGCCCTCGGCATCGTATTCCTGACGCTGCTGATCTTCCTGATCCGCATGGCGCGCCCCCGGCCCAAGGGCGGCTGTGGTCACGACTGCGGCTGCGATCATCCCGGCAAGCCCGGGTCTGATCCCCGCAAGTGAGGCTTACTTTGGCAGGTAGGGACGCACCGCTTCCGCCATCAGCTTGTAACCGGCTTCGTTGAAATGGAGCAGGTCTGCGACGAAAAGCTCCGGGCGGACCTTGCCCTCGGCATCGAGCGTGATCCTCGTGTCGTCGATGAAGATGAGGTTCTTGTTCTTCTTCGAGTAGTCGGCGATCGCGGCATTGAGCTTGTCGCCCTCGGGCTTTTCATTCCAGCGCGAGGGAGATGGGCTGAGACCGATGTAGGCGATGGGAACTTCCGGAAGCTTGGCGCGGATGGTGGCCACGAAGGTCTTGTAATCGTTGAAAACCTCTTCGGCGGATTTCCCGGCGTGGATGTCGTTTCCACCGGCGCGGAGGAAGATCATCTTCGGCTCGTAGGGAAAGATCATCCGATCGGCGAAATGCGTGCTGTCAGCGATCTCGTTGCCGCCAAAGGCGCGGTTCAGGAGGGTCACTCCGGGAAAGTCGGTGGCGAGGGATTTCCAGCGGACGATGCCGGAGGAGCCGATGAACAGCAGCGCGTGCTTCGGCGGAGGATTCGCGGCGTCGCTCTTCTCAAAAGCGGCGATGTCCTTTTCCCACTTCGCGAAGTTGTGAGGCTTCGGAGCGACGGCAGGCTCGGCTGCCGCGACAGTGGCGAAAAGCAGGGAGGCGATGGCGAAATTGAGTAAACGCATTGGATTCACAGTAGCCCGGCAAGACGACGTATCAAGCGGCATCGCTGAGACTCACGGCATCTTGACGATGATGGGCGTGGCGTCGGGCTGAAAGGAGTCGCTCTGTTTTTCCCCGACCCTGAGACGGTAGCTGCCCTTGAAGCCGCGCCACTTGATTCGACCCTGTGAATCAGTGGTGAGGGTAACCTCGGTATGCCAGCGCCTTCCGATCCACTCTTCCCACACCTCGCCGGTCGGCCGGATGGTCCAGTCCTTTTTCCACAGAGCTGCCTCGGGAATCCAATGGCTGTTTTCCCAGAATCCCCAGAGCAGGAAACCATCGTAGGCGGGATGGCTGAAGCAGGCGATCAGCGCATCGCGCAGATAATCGGCGGCGAGCTGGTCATCGCTGTTCGTCACGACATCAAACTCGGTGATGACCTGCTTCGGCACGACCGTGGCGAAGCGGTCGGTAATGCGCAGGATGTCCTCCGGCGTGGGCAAGTAACTGCTGTGGACGTGGGCCTGATTTCCCAACCCGTCGACGCGGATCCCCTGGTCCTTCATCGACTTGAGAAGCTCGAAAGTCCTGTCTTGCTGAGGTCCCGGGCGGAAGAGTTGGTCCTCGTTGATGCACAGCGGGAGTTTTGTGAGCGTGCGGGCGAGCTGGAAGGTTTCCGCTCCGACCCGCTCCAGCGGCGGTCCTTTTTGCGCCAGCATCTCGGCACCCTGCCAGGCGATGGGATGATTGATCACGTCCCACTCGACGACACGATCCCCCGCCTTTGCGATTCGTTCACGAACGCTATCGAAGAGCGTTGCCTTGTATTTCTCCGGATCGGAAAGGCGACTGCGTGACCAGCCATCGACCGCCTCCTGCATGAGGTAGTGGCCACGGATGACGATGTTGTGCTCCTTCAGCCATGCGAAGCTGCTTTCGAGTTCTGTACGGCCCTTCTCCTCATGCGGGAATGAGTCAGGCTTCAGATCGTTCTCAAACACCACACGACTGAAGGTGCGGTCGACGATTTCGCGGTAACGGTCGCCATCCGGGCCTTCCTTCGTCAGCCAGCCTCGGGTCACGCAGGAGCCGAAGCCAAACTGGTGGCGATCGAGTTCCACCGTGACGGCGGTGTTTGCGAGTGGTTTGCCATCCTTGCCGATGACCTGAAGCGCGTAGTCGGACTTGCGGAGTTTTTCGATGCGATCCAGCGCGGCTTTCCGCCAGGCAGCATCGGGCTCACGGCCCTCGTAGGTGATCTTCTGGCGCGGGAGCTTGGCGAGATCGAAATCAGAGCCGTAGTTCAGCACCTGCAGATCGGCGATCTCGACGGTCTGGATCTGATCGCCGAGGAAAATGGCGATCTCCCCCTGCCCCGTCGGAGCATCAAGCTTCGCGATGAAGGCCTGATTCACCTGTTCCCACGCGGCACCCAATTTCGCGGTCTCCGTCATGCCGATCATGGCGTAGGTGGGCTTCCCTAGCTGAAGCTTGGCCACTGCCTGACCCTTTCCTGCTCCAACACTGCGGGCCATGTAGCGGATCAGGATTCGGTCGTTGGTCTTGATCGCGCCACCGAGCTTCGCACCAACCTGAACGTTCCAAGGCTTCTCAGGAGTCGCGGTGGTGACCGTGATGCGCAGGGCCTGGGTGAAGGATTGATCGGACACCGGGACTGTCACGATCGGGCCGCCGTATCCCGATAACTTGGAAGATGTTTCCAAAATCGCGATCCCACCACCAGGAATGGGCTCGGCGGTGAGAACACCCGCAGACAGAAACAGGACGAAGCAACGGAAAAGTATGCACATGGAAGGCCGACAACAACCTTACGGCAGAAACTCTTTCACCCCACGTTGAAATCCCCCCATTCGGGGCATTGAAATCGCAAATTCCCCCCAGACGTTGCCTCCAAGCCTGTAGGAATTCACTTGATCTGGCGGTGACAAACACCCATTCAAAGTCGTTCATCCGACCAATTGAACTCCTGGGTCATCGGATTCGTTCAATTTGCGCGATGCATCAATTTCATCCTTGATCTCTGCGCCACTGAAATCACCTTGTGTTCACTTTGTAAACCCACCGCTGCATTTTCGGCCACTTTTGACACATTAAGCGCCATTTCTCGCAGGTTGTTAACCCAAAGCACCTTTGTGAAAACCCCTCCATTTTCTCGCAATCTGCAACGCCCGCAAAAGGTTCCCTCCCGGCAGAGAGGCTTCGCCCTCATCGTCACCCTGGTGTTGATGATCCTGCTGACGATTCTGGCTCTCGGCCTTTTGAATCTTTCGACCATCAGCCTGAGAAAAAGCGGTGTGTCAACCGCATCGGCCACCGCCCGCAACAACGCCCGATTGGCGATGATGTTGGCGATAGGAGAACTTCAGAAGCACGCCGGCCAGGATCAGCGGATCACCGCGACGGCGGACATCGCCTCCGGCGACGCCACGGGCCTCCCGATCGCAGACGGCAAGGCCCCCACCAACAACACCTCGGTCAACAACATTGCCAAGGGTCTTTCCGCCGTCCAACAGGGAAGCCGTTACTGGACCGGAGTTTGGAAAAACAGCAACACCACGCTCGGAACCAAGATTTTCACCGAGACGCCATCCCCACAGTTCCAGCAATGGCTGATCAGCGGCAATGAAGCCGGCCCCTTCGGCGCGTTGAGCCCTTCATCGGCCGTTTGCTCTGTCGGTTCCAATGGAGCGGTTTCCGATCCGAAGACGGCGGTCTTGCTGGTCGGCAGAAAAACGGCTGGAGCTCCATCCACTGACTCGGTTTCCCGCTATGTGGCGGCCCCTCTCGTTGCAGTCACTGGGTCGGGCAAATCCTCCACCAAAACCGTTGGCCGATATGGTTGGTGGGTGGGAGATGAAGGCGTCAAGGCCCGGATCAACTCAAAAAGGACCAATGTCGACCCGGCGAGTTACGCTTCTCTGACCGCCCAGCGTCGTGGTTGGGAAACGGTTGCCGGCTTCGAAAGCTATCCCACTCCAACCTCAGGAGCGCATGAATCACTTCCCAACGTCATCACCCTGCTTGAAGCCGGATTGCTGATGCCCGGCATCGCAGGAACCTCCGACGGAACCTCACCGCTTCAATCCGTTTTCCACTCCGCCACCACTGACAGCAGGGGGCTGCTCACCGACTCGCTGAACGGTGGCACCCGGATCGATCTCTCAACGGTACTATCCGGCACACTGCCGACCACCAACCCTGTCCCTACGATCACGAATTATCCACTCAAGGGCAGCAACATCATTCCACCGATCTCAGGAAGCAACATGGTCGCTCCCAAATGGGACGCCCTGAAGGAGTTCTTCGACCGTTCGAAAACGCTCGACAATGGCTCGCTCGTGGTCACGGCCGCGTCATCGGTGAATGCCGCGTCTATCGCGCCACTGATCACCGACTTGCGGGTTTTGATGGGAGTGAAGTTCACCCCCGTAGTTCCCGGAACAAGCACCAAGGCCAACGCTTGTGGAAAGATCGCGATCGCCATTTCCAATCCCTACTCCCTGCCGCTGAAATGGACCAGGGATCTCGAAATCGAAATCCGCGATCTCACTCCTTCCGGAAACAATCCATCCCGAATCTGGAACCTGGGAGTGAACTCGAATTTCATCAACGCGAATCAACCCGCAGTGTTCAATCAGGCCATTTTCCGGATTCCAGCCTCATCGCTGGTGTCGGGTGAAGCGCGTGCCTACACAGTCGCAGGCTACACCCTGCGCGCCATCGGAACCGGGATGCAGCGAACTGTCATAGATCTCGTGCCATTCAATACTTCCTCGCCGTTCGATTTTTCAAGATGCGTCGAACTGGATGCCAGCGGCACCTACACCACCGTCCCATCGCTGGACGTCCGTGAAACCTATCAAACGACTCTCATTGGAGTGGAGATGCGTCTTACCGGTAGTTCAGGCACTGCGGAGCCACTACGCCGGATCGAAGGCTTCGAACTGGATAATGGCTACTACAGTCAGAACATCCGCAGTTACAACATCGCGCAGTGCCAGGAACGGCCAAGTCCGATTCCGCTGATGTGCTACAGCTTCCAGCTCAGCCAGCCAGGCTGGGATTATCTTAGCTTGATGCCTTCCGGTTATGAAATGGGCCAGCGTTCCTCTTCTCTGCGTACCTTTGCGGACTTCAATCTTCAGGCCACCCGGATCAGAAAAACCATCACCAGCTACAATGCGCCTCCCTATTTCATGGAGAGCAACAATGGCTTCGCCCAACTTCCGGATAGTCCTCCGGGCGGAAATACAGGGACCGCATTCACCAAGAACCTCGATAGCCCGATGCCTTGGGGCCGCAGCTATAACGGCAGCCAGAAAACCGTGCTGTTTTCCGTGCCCACCCAGTTCACTTCGCTCGCACAGTTCCAGCATGCGGATCTCACCGGTGACGACTTCGCCGCATCTCTCGGCCACCAACCCGGCAATGCCTTCGCCAATTCCTATGCCACGCCCTTTGTGAAGCGGTCCCTCACCTCCCAGCCCCGCAAGGACTTCGTGCTGCTTGGCAACCCCAATCGCACCGGCTCCAACATCACGGATCGCAACTACTACGACATCTCTTACCTGCTGAACGCCGCCATCTGGGACAGCTATTTCCTGTCTACAGTCCCTGCCTCCGCTTCAGCAACCACTCCTGAAAACCCCTCCCTGGTTCGCTTGAACTCCACTGTCACGGCTGCGGATTTGAAAGACCCTGTCAAGTGCGCGTCCCAGTTGGTGATCGAGGGAGCCTTCAACGTCAACTGCACCGAAAAGAACGCCTGGAAGGCCTTCCTCGCCAGCTCCAAGCACTTCAAGCACAAGGCCGACACCGCCACCTCGACCAATGCTGCCTTCCCCCGCAGCCTCGATCAACTCAGTCCATCCGCCAACCCAGCCACCGGCACCGCTGAGGATTCCTTTGCTGGATACCGCCGCCTTACCGACAGCGAACTCGATGCCCTGGCCACCGAAATCGTCAAACAGGTCCGTCTTCGTGGGCCATTCGTTTCCCTTTCCCACTTCGTCAATCGGACTATCGGGGACATCAGCAAGCAGGCCGCACTGACCCGCAGTGGGGCGCTTCAGAGCGCGATCGACGAAAGCGGAATCACCATCAGTTTTGATGGAACCAAGAAAGGCTTTTCTGGAGTTGTCGCCAATACGGACCGCTGCAACCTTTCCGAAAAAAACGGTGCTCCGCGCGCTGATTTGGATGGAGGTGACCTCGCGGACCGCCCCGGAGATGTCGATGCAGACGGCAACCCTCTATGGGCAGCCTCGTCGACCGACAACAATTTCGGCACTGTGGCCAGCATCATCGCGGACCGCTCGATGCTCAACACGGCCAAGAGCGAGCAAGGCTACCGCTCCACCGGCATTCCTAGCTGGCTGACCCAGGCGGACGTGCTTCAGGTGATCGGACCTTCCATCTCCAACCGATCCGACACCTTCCGCATCCGCAGCTACGGCGAGGCCCTCGACGATACTGGAAAGCCGATTGCCAAAGCCTATTGCGAAGCCATTGTCCAACGCACTCCCGACTACGTCGATCCCACGAATGAGCCAACAGCCCGTGGTGCAGCACTCACTTCTTCCAACAAGACCTATGGCCGTAAATTTACAATCGTTTCGTTCCGCTGGCTGTCACCTCAGGAAATCTAACTTCCTCTGTTCTCTTGTAGCTGTCGTCATCGCCTTCGTCATTCCCCTGCGCGCCCAGCAGAACGATGTCTCGATGAAGATCGACGTTGTGGCTTGGGGTGATGAAATCGGCGGCCTTTCCTTCAAGTCCGGCGACAAGAAGGGTGGCATCACCGCTCTCTCATTCCGCTACTCAGATCCCGTTTCCTACAATGGGCCCGCCGTGATGGAGATTTTCAAGAATGGCAACGGCACCACCAAGCCGAAGCCTGTGGCGTCAGAAGAAGACCTAAAACACCAGTTGATGCCACTTCTGCCGCAAGACGCAGCAGTCGACAAGAACGCGCCGGCCAAACAAGGCATCGCTCTTGAGCTTGAAACCCGTCGCAAGAAAACTCCGGACCTGGTCGCCTTGGCCGTGCTTCCCTCGGGTTGCGCCCGTGCCACAGTCTTACTGGCTCCTTCCCCAGACGCCACCTTTGTGGCCTACGTCATCGACGATGATCCGAGCAAGCTTCCCGTAGGCCAACTGCGGGTCCACAACCTCAGCCCGCACATCATCGCCCTGCGTTGCAACGGCGGAGGCCCCAAGGAACTCAAGACCCGCGAGTCCTTCGTCGTTCCGGTGAATAATGAGCAGATTTCCTATGACCTCGCCTATCAGGTTGGGGCGGAATGGAAATTTCAGGAGCACAATTACCTGCCGATCTACGCCAAGGATCAAACCCAGATGATCATCCTGAAGAGCAACAATTCGTTCTTCCTCTCCAGCGACGGCTCCAGCGGTGGCTTCCTCCAGGTGGTCACCCTCCGCCGTTCCAAAAAGGAACCGGTCGAGCCCGCTCCTCGCTGACAACTGGTGACAGTCTGACCGGATCATCGCGTCCGTCACTGCGTCAAACTGTGTCAATCCTGAGGCGTTTTGAATGAGCAAGGCGCTCCTGACAATCAATCCAAACCACTGGAGTTCAACAGCTTGATGATTTGATTGCAAAGCTCGCACACGAACTGCGAGAGGTCGGCCACCATGAATCGACCAAGCCTGTATCCATTGTTTCCGTCCGCCACTGCCCTTGATCGTCTTTTCGAGCGCGCCCTTTCCGGAACCCCTCTCGTTTCACGCGACTATCCGCCGCGTGAACGGATCGAGGAGACCGAGTCCGCTTACCGGATCACCCTCGATCTTCCCGGCCTGCACAGAGAGGAACTGAAGCTCGACCTCAAGGATCGGCTGCTTTCGCTGACGATCACTCCGACGGAAGAGCGCCCATTCGTGGCGGCGGAATCGAGACGCTGGACGCTCGGCTCGGAAGTCGAAGTCTCAGCACTCACCGCCCAGCTCGACCTCGGAGTTCTCCGGATCGAGCTTCCGAAAATCAAGCCTGTCACCAACGAACCCCAGACCATCGAAATCCAATGAACCTCGCCGAAAACACCTGCTGCAACGCCACCGAAACTGCTTCGAAGCCCGGGCCGGCAAAGTCCACCCGCCCCGCGGTTTCCAGCCGGAACGAGGAATCCGGAGTGCGTCTCGACATCGCCCTTCCCGGCGTCCGGAAAGAAGCACTGAAGCTCACGGTCCACGAAGGACTACTGACGCTTGAGGCCGGCCGCTCCGATGTCCCACCCATTCGCTATGCCCTTTCCGTGAAGCTCGCGGAGCGGCTCGACGGCGGCCGGATCACGGCTGCGCTGGAGGATGGCGTTCTCAAAATCTTCGCGCCCTTGCGGGAAGAAGCGAAGCCGCGCGAGATCGCGATCGCCTAAAGTCCAGGGCTGGGGCTGGCGTGCATTCCGCGCCCAGCCCCGGCACCTTGGTCTTGCAGGTGCGGCGGCGGCGTGCATGTTAGGGACATGCAACTGATCACGGATAAACTGCGCGGATTTCTCCAATACGTCGCCGTTCAGTTCATCGAGTTTCCCGCCGAAGCCCAGCTCAAGGTGACTGAGCTGGGACCGAAGAAGCTCCGCTTCAAACTGGTCCTGAACCGGACCGATGTCGCGCTGCTGATCGGTCGCAACGGCTTCACTGCCTCCGCGATCCGGAGCGTGCTGCGAGCAGCTGCGGATCGCGAGGGGGTGCAGGTCAGCCTTCACATCCACTCCCATGAGGAGGAGATCGAAATGCTCGCCAGGAATGAAGGACACTGAGAAACTGCGTCCGGGCTCCGGGCTTTCTCCTTTTTAAGATTGCCCCCTCTGCCGCAGGCTTCTTATGCTCCAAGACTTAATTTGGTTATCGCGCGCTCGTCGTGATCGGAGCTTCCGTCACGGCTTCGAAGCGGGATCTCCCACCCCTCGAATCCATGAAGCCCTGCCCCCTGCTCGCGCTGCTGATGTTATCCTTTTCCGCGAGCCTTTCCGCAGTTGAAAACTCGCCTCCGCTGCTCGAATTCGCATCGGGCCTTCCGGGAAAACAGGTCCAGCTTTCCTGGTCGTCCGAGGTCGGCGTTAGGTACCGCATCGAGCGCTCTACTACGCTTGATGCCTGGTCGCAGATCGCCCTTGTCGAGGCCACCGGCACGACCACCTCCTGGCGCGACCCGGAACCGACCGGAGCCAAGGCCTTTTATCGTGTTTCCCAGCCACAGACCGAGGTCTTCTCGATATCTCCGCCACTGCTGTCTTCGAGTGGCGGCACACTGGTAATCCGTGGCCAGATCATCCCGGCGGGGAGTTTTCTGGTGCTGGATGTGGACGGGCAACTATTACAAGTGCCGCTAAGCGGGGCGGGCGGGGGACTGTGGAATGCGGTGGTGACCGGGCAGTTCGCACCGGGTGCGAATGCGACGGTAGTGGGCATCGTGGATGGGACGGGAGCGACGATTGTTTCGCTAAACTTGTCACTCACGGTGACGGGAACAGGTCGGGCGCTGGATGGATTTGTGACCCTGCCGCCAGGCGCGCCGGTGGCGACGGATGCGGCGAAGAAAATCCCAGGCATCGGTGTCGTGGTGAAGAAAAACCCAGGTGGCAGCGCGGAGCGAACCGCGGGGAGAAAGAAGCTTCCTCCGAGTCTTTTCGCTCACAACATCATGCAGAGGCTCCAAGTATTGGATAACGGGGAAGACGTGGTAATCGATAACAGTAGTTCTACCCAGCGGACAGCGGGTGGTTTCGTGGGCAATGCCGCCTCCGGGGGATGGACCGGCCTGAGCAAGAAGGGTTACGAATATTACCAGAATATGAGTGATTTCTCGTCCGCCGGGAAAAAGTTGGCCAACAACAAGCATCCGGAGCTGATGAGAACGGCAGCCTCGAATCCGTATTTCCAGAATGATGGAAACCCGGGGTCGATGCCGCAGATGGCGATTCGTGGGAAGGTGAAGGATATCAAACATGACCCGGGAACGATGCGGTGCGCGGGCATTCCGGGGGAAATCACGGTGGAGGCTTGTGCGCTTTTGCTGGAAACGCCTGCGGGGCCGCCATTGCAGGTGGTGCACACTTACCGTTCCATCGGCGGCAGCGGGACGGCGGGTTCGCATTGGGAGATGTGTTATGACATTTCGGTGGAGACGATTCCTGCGGGTGCGGGGAGCGAGGCGGCGCGGGTGAAGATATGCGATGGAGCGGGGCGCTGTGATGTTTTCCTGCGCCAGGCGGATGGCTCTTACCGCTGCGATGGGTTGTTCCGCGAGGGAAGGTTTACGGGGAATGTTTTCACGCTGACTTTCGCGGACAAGGGTCGGTGGGTTTTCAGGCCGTTGGGGAGGGTCCAGGCGGCGGGGAAAATCAGCGCAATCACGGACCGTAACGGGGTGTCGCTTTCCTGTGACTATGATGGGGTGGGCCGCCTCGCCACGGTGAGCAGCCAGTTCGGCCAGAGTGTGAGTTTCACGCGTGGACCGGACGGGACGATCAGCCGGGTGACGGACCAGACGGGGCGCTATGTGAGCTATGGCTACTTCGGCGCGGGCGATCCGAATGGGAATGAGGGCGATCTGGCTTCGATTTCCTGCCCGCGGGTGGATGGGACGCCGCCCGCCGCCGGGCCCACGACGTTTACCTACACGACGGGAAATGCTGATGAGAATCTGAATGGGAATGTTCTATCCGTGACTGATGGGGCGGGGCGGGTGTTGGAAAGTTTCACTTACTCGGCGGAGACAGATCCGTTGAGTATCGACTACGACAAGTGCGCGTCGTCCAACAAGACGGGCCATGTTTCCATTGCCCGGCGGGAGATCCGCCCACCGGGGACCTCGCCGGAGGGTGGCTACACGGTGTTTGAAAACGACGAGGTGGGGCGGCTGACGGAGGTGGTGTATGACCGCATGCATCGGCCGGTTTCCGAGCGTTGTTACACGGGATTCTGCACGCCGGGGGTGGCGGTGACGTCGGCCTCGAACCGCCCGACCGGGAAACTCCGTGCGACCGATCCGGATTTTTTCGAAACGACCTGCGTCTACAATGCGGACAGCCTTTGCACGCTGATGACGACCCCGGACGGGAGCCAGGAAGCCACGACGTATGATCGGGATTTCCGCAAGGACTGCCCGGTCGTGGAGCGCGGCAACGGGCGGGTGACGACGCTGCGCACGCCTGCGGGTGAGGAGCGCACGGTGCGTTGTGATTTCCTGCCGGGCTTCGGGACGTTTGAGGCGGCGTATCATGAGGTAAAGTCGCCTCGGGATGCCGCCTCGGGATTGGCAACCGGAATAGCCAGTGCCAGAAGCAGGGACAAGGGTCAGACTTGGGAATTTCACCCCGCCTCTCGAGTCGCCATCACGGCCATGGACGATTGGGAAAGCCAAGTGGTCCGCATCGTCAGCGCCTACGGCCAGGTCACCACCTGCGGCTATGATGCGCGGGGAAATCTCACCAGCGTCACCAGTCCGGTGGCGGGGCGAGGCAGCCTATATAATTACAACGAGCTGGGCCAGTGCACTTCCGCGGCGGAGCTGAATGGCGCGGGGCCTTCATTTCTCGATACCTTCATCTACAATCCGGCATCCCATTTCCCGAGCGGAGTGGTCTGCGACAGCACCGGTCTCCAGTTCACTACGATCCTCGGTCGCGATGCGTTAGGCCGCGTGACCAGCACGACCGACCCGCGGGGATCGGTTTGGCAATGCGCTTACAACGCGCTCGACCAGGTGGTCCACACGGCATCCCCCGCCGTCCCCGTGAGCATCGGCACCGATTTCACCTACGACGCGGGCGGACTGCTCGCCCGCTGCGATACTGAGCAACGCGGCTCCGACGGCTTGCTCGTTTCGGCAAATCCGGCTTATTCGACATTCTGGGTTTACGATTCCCGCGCCCGCCTCGTCCGCGTGGCGGAGGAGGGGCGCCCGGTCGATTGCTCGGGCTTGCTCGTTCCCGACACGCTCGGCATCGAGAATTTCTCCGCCTGCGACATCACCTACAACGACGCCGGAGAATGCTCCCGCCTCAGCACGCCCGCCGGCTGCCGCGCGCAGACCACAGATCTGGTGTGTGATTTCACCTACGACGAGCGCGGCATGATCCGCCGCACGATACAAGGCGGGCTGGGAAATGCCGATGCATGCACGACGGAGTGCGACTACAGCCCGGCGGGATTGCTCACCCGCTGCGCGATTCTTGGGGATGGAGCGGACTCTGTCTCGCTGAGTTCTTATGACGGCTTCCAGCGCCTGTCCTCCGAGACGGACCCGATGGGGAACGTGTGCACCTACGACTATGACAACCAAGGCTACGTCACCTGCTCTGTCTATGGCGAGGTGAACGACGTGCCGGGCTCTTCGGGGAATGTGCTGCTTGCGCGCTACAAAAAAAAGAACGGTTCCTTCACTTGTGGGGACTTTAACTATCGGATCATCGCTCCGGTTAATAACCACGCGATCAACACCAAGGGCGCGGGGGCGAACGATCGCTTTGCCAGCACCCCATGCGGTGGCATGCCGATTGTGAAGGTCACTGATCGCTCGTCATCACCAAGCGGCTTGCTTCTCCCTGCGGTGCAAAAAAGGGAAATCTCACATGGAGCTGGCGGTGCCGGACCACATGTCCGCCTATTGCTTCCTGCAGTCCAGAAACTCCGGGATTCCGCCGCGCGCATCATCGGTGCAAGTTGCGGCGGTGGTCCTCGTGTGGAAGCTTTTTTCTCCTTCGAAACCGAGGACGAAACCATCACCTGCGACCGCTTCACTCCCGGCGGTGGCAGCACCTCCGAGGTCACCACCATCGACCTCTCGCCCGCCGGGTTGGTCCAACAGATTTCTTGCAACGGCGATCTCTTGGAAACCCGCTCCTACGACACGGCCGGACGCCTTGTTTCCAGCTTTGATGGCGCTTGCAGCTTCAGCTTCACCTTGGATGGAAACGGCTGCGCGACCGCCTGCACTCGCACGGACATTTCCAAGGGCGCGGGCATCCCGACCAAGACCTTCACTGTCACCAACGTCCTCGATGCCCTCGGCCGCTGCATCCAGACCACCGACGGCACCGGCAATATTTCCTCCTGCGCCTTCGACTCGCTCGACCGCTGCGTTTCCTTCACCGATCCATCCGGGTTCGTCACCCGCTGCGCCTACGATGGCAGCTCAGTGGTCGGTCCTTTCAGCGAGGAAATTTCCGCTGACGCCCAGACCCCTGGGACCTTCGTGGTGCTTTCCCGCTGCCTCGTCCGCTCCGGCGAGCTCCGCAGCACCACGGATTCGTACGGCCATACCACCACCTTCAGTTCCAACGCCCTCGGCTGCCCGATCCGTTGCGACCTGCCGGACGGAACCTTCGAAACCCGAACCTACGATCGCAAGATCAACCTCAATACCATCGGCCATGTGGATCACGGTCGCACCACCATCACCCGCGACCTGAACGGCCGGCCCGTCACCACCCTGACCACCAGCGATCCAAACAATGCTCCCGTTTCCTCGACGCCCATCCGCACTTTCTCATACGACGGCCTCGGTCGATGTGTGAACGTCGTACAAGGCGTCCACAGCGTGGGCTTCGGCTTTGATTCGCTTGGAAATTGTGTCTCGGAAACGCAGGATGGGCGCACGGTCAGCAGGAGTTACAGTCATCGCGGCAAAACTGGCATCACCTATCAGGACGGACGCTCGTTTGTGGAAACGCGGGACGGGCTCGGTCTGCTGCTCTCCATTTCCGCCGTCAGTGGCGGCGTTCCGGTCACTCCGCCGGTGGTCGTGAACGAATACGCCGGGGCGCGTGTGGCGCGTAGCACGCAGGCTGATGGTTCGGTCACGACCTTTCAGTATCGTGGCGACGGCGAGGCTGCTCTCGGGACCGGGCCGGATTTCAGTTTTGATGATCTTGTCAGTCAGTCGGTGAGCAGCGGGTCGAGCCACCTCCATCAGCAAAACATCATCCACCGCGATCTGGCTGCCAGGGTGATCCGGACGGATGCGATTTTCTCCGACGCGCCCGCGCCGCCGTCCCGCTCGAAAGTGTTTGTCCGGAATCGTCAAGGCCACGTCATGGTCTGCACCACCCGCCGCCGCCCGACCGCCGGGGCACAGCCAGTCATCGAGAGCGAAGTCAGCTACACGCGCGATCTCGAAGGCCGCCGCCTCTCGGCCAGCGGCGGGGTGAATCCCGGACTTTACACGCAATCCGCCAGCCTGCCGCCCGGGGACCAGCAGATGGGCCAATACACCACCGGGCCGCGCGGCCCGCTGGAGTGGGATGACAATGGAAATCTCATTTCGATGCCAACCGCCACGGGAACGCTCTCGCTCACTCACGATGTCGAGGGCCGTCTGACTTCCGTGAGCCGCTCAGGCGTCCCCGTCATTTCCTATGACTACGATCCGCTTGGCCGCTGCATCTCCCGCACTCCCGCAGCCGGTGCGGCGACCACCTTCGTGTACGACGGCGGCGAGTGCGTCCAGGAACTCGGTGCCGATGGGCTGGCGGATCTTTCGCTGGTCTGTGACGGTGCGATCAAGCAGTGCATCTCCACCCGCAATGGCACCGTCTATTACCCGCATGGCGGAGCAGCCGACCGCAAGGGCCTAGTCAGTTACGGCGGCAACATCTTTCCCGTCTTCCGCAGCCTTCAAGGCACCTGCGTGACCAGCTCCAACGGGACTGTCGTCGAGCGCTTCGACTGCGACGACGCTGGAAAACCAATTTTCCTAACCAGCGACGGATCCCCAACTTCCGCCACGGGCTCCTCCATCGGCCTCCGCTGGATGTCCCCGGAAGCCGCCTGGGAACCGGAAATCGGCATGTTCACCTGCCCCGGCGGCGTTTACAGCCCGGATTTGGGAAGGGTCGTATCGATGTCAGTTAGCGAGGCCAAACCCCAAGCACCTAGGGAGTTCCCGAGTCGAGGTTTTTTCAGGTGAAACCCCATTGATTTCCTGCATCAGATACCCGAAATCGCCCAAACGGCGATGCTTGAACCGATGGCATGGGCTTTGCTAAAAGCAGCCTACCCCGCATGTCGATCCACGTCGCCCTTCATCACCGCACGAGCTACCGTTACGACCGCGAGGTCGGCCATGGACCTCACATCGTCCGTCTGAAACCCGCACCCCACTGCCGGACACGGGTTCTCGCCTACAGCCTGAAGGTCGATGCTGGAGAGGTCTTCATCAACTGGCAGCAGGACCCGCAGGCGAACTATCTGGCGCGTTTGGTGTTCCCGGAAAAGGCCGATCACCTCGACATTGAGGTTAATCTTGTCGTTGAGATGGCGGTCAACAACCCCTTCGACTTCTTTCTCGAACCCAGTGCCGAGACCTTCCCCTTCACCTACGATCCCTCGCTGAAACACGAGCTCGCGCCCTTCGTGCAGGTCCGGATGCCGGGTCCCATGCTTGCGAAGTGGATCGCCCGCTACGATGACCTGAGGGGTCGAACCATCGATGTGATGGTGGCCATCAACCGCGATCTCCAGGAGAACATTTCCTACACCGTCCGAATGGAGCCGGGCGTCCAGACGCCGGAGGAAACGCTGACTCTCGCCTCCGGATCGTGCCGTGACTCGGCCTGGCTGCTGGTCCAGATCCTCCGCCACCTCGGCCTCGCGGCGCGTTTTGTTTCCGGCTACCTGATCCAGTTGAAGCCGGATGTGAAGTCGCTCGATGGACCGTCAGGCACTGAAGTGGACTTCACCGACCTGCATGCCTGGACCGAGGTCTATCTGCCCGGCGCGGGTTGGATCGGCTTTGATCCGACTTCCGGCCTTCTCGCCGGGGAAGGCCACATTCCCCTCGCCTGCTCGCCTGATCCATCCAGCGCCGCTCCGGTGAATGGAGCCGTCGATCCCTGCGAGTCGACGATGGAGCACGTGATGGAGATCAAGCGGATCTACGAATCCCCACGCACCACCAAGCCCTACACCGAGGAGCAGTGGCAGGACATCGTGAACGTCGGTCACGCGATCGACCGTGATCTGAAAGCCGGCGACGTAAGGCTGACGATGGGCGGCGAGCCGACCTTCATCTCGATGGATGATTTCGATTCCCCCGAGTGGAACACCGCCGCACTCGGTGGGAAAAAGCGCCTGCTTTCCGGTGAGCTGATCAAGCGCCTGCGCAAGCGTTTCGCCCCGGGCGGCCTGCTTTTCTACGGTCAGGGGAAATGGTATCCCGGTGAGCAGATTCCACGCTGGGCACTCGCCTGCTACTGGCGGAAGGACAAGGAAGCGATCTGGGAAGATGAGCAGTGGATCGCCGATGAGTCGAAAGACTACGGTCACAGTAGTTCGGAGGCGAAGCATTTCGCCACCGCACTCGCAGGAGCCCTCGGAGCGGATCCGAAGTGGATGATGAGCGCGTATGAGGATGTTTTTCACTACCTGCTGCGCGAGCGACGGCTGCCTTCGAACGTCGATCCGCTGGAGTCGAATCTGAAGGATCCCTACGAGCGTGCCCGCTTGACCCGTCTCTTCTCGCAGGGGCTTGGAGAAGTGGTGGGCTTCGTCCTGCCGCTGAAGCGCGAGGGCACCGGAGCCTCCGCCCGCTGGCGCAGCGGTCCGTGGTTTCTCCGCGAGGAGCGGCTTTACCTGATTCCGGGGGATTCACCGATGGGATACCGCCTGCCGCTCGACTCGCTACCGTGGGTGACCGAGGGCGAGTATCCCTACATCATCCCGGCCGATCCGACTCAGACTTGGGGCGATCTGCCGCCGCGTGAGCCGATCATGCAGGTCGCCCGCTCCCGCTCCCAAGCCGCCGCTACCGCGCATGATTCCGAGCGCTTTCCCGCCACCCAGGGCTCGCGAGCCTGGGTCGGTGAAAAGGCCACCGCGCTTCATGAAAGCGAGATGCCGCCCGCCGCGCAGGAATCCGCGAAGGACGTCATCCGCACCGCCATCTGCTTCGAGCCACGTGAGGGACGACTCCACATCTTCATGCCGCCTCTTGAGGGCACCGAGGAGTTTCTCGACCTCATCGCCTGCCTTGAGCAAACCGCCGCCGCACTCAACATCCCGATCATCCTCGAAGGCAGCCCGCCTCCGTATGATCAACGCATCCAGGTGCTGAAGGTCACGCCCGACCCCGGTGTCATCGAGGTCAATCTCCAGCCCGCCGCGAGCTGGGACGAGCTGGTGGAGAACACGACCACGCTTTACGAGGAAGCCCACCTCACACGCCTCACCACCGAGAAGTTCATGGTCGATGGCCGCCACACCGGCACCGGTGGTGGCAACCACATCATCCTCGGCGGCGAGACGCCATCCGACAGCGCACTGCTGCGCCGCCCGGATCTGCTGCGGAGCATGCTGACGTATTGGAATCACCATCCGTCTCTTTCGTATCTTTTCTCAGGGCTCTTCGTGGGACCGACCTCGCAGGCCCCACGCGTCGACGAGGCCCGGCACGATGCCCTGCACGAGCTGGAGATCGCCTTCAACACGATGAAGGACGAGTTCAATCCACCGCCCTGGCTGGTGGATCGCCTGTTCCGCCATCTTCTAACAGACTCGACCGGAAACACGCACCGCACCGAGTTCTGCATCGACAAGCTCTTCAGCCCGGACGGCACCACTGGACGTCTCGGCCTGCTGGAAATGCGGAATTTTGAAATGCCTCCGCATGCCGAGATGAGCATGGCCCAGCACCTCGTTCTGCGGGCACTGGTCGCGCGCTTTTGGCGGGAGCCTTATGAGAAACCGCTGGTCCGCTGGGGCACCTCGCTGCACGACCGCTGGATGCTGCCGCACTTCGTGAAGCAGGATTTCCATGACGTGCTCGGCGACCTGAATCGCGCAGGCTATCCGATCGAACGGGCGTGGTTCGATCCGCATCTGGAGTTCCGTTTCCCGAAGGTCGGCGACTTCGTCAGCCAGGGCGTGGAAATCGAACTGCGCAATGCCATCGAGCCCTGGCACGTCCTCGGCGAGGAAGACGCGGCGGGAGGCACCGTCCGCCACGTCGACAGTTCGGTCGAGCGACTTCAGATCCGCGTCCGTGGCCTCACGGAAGGCCGCTACAAACTGACCTGCAACGGTTGGGTCCTGCCACTCCACCCCACCGGCACCCAAGGCGAATCCGTCGCCGCCGTTCGTTACCGGGCCTGGCAACCGCCGAGCTGCCTGCACCCGACGATCGGGGTCCACACGCCACTCGTTTTCGACCTGATCGACACCTGGAACCAGCTCTCGCTCGGCGGGTGCACCTACCACGTCGCCCACCCCGGCGGCCGGAACTACGACACCTTCCCGATCAATGCCTACGAAGCGGAGGCCCGGCGGATGGCGAGGTTTTACCGTGAAGGACATACGGGCGGAATGGTGCGCGCGAAGGTGCCGGTCAGCAGTCCTGATTTCCCCTTCACGCTGGACTTAAGGACGATCCCGGCCAGCCTCTGAGGCCTCGCCGGTTTCCCTGCCCGATGTCCCCGAGTGAATCATCCCAAAAGCAGATCATGCCCGCATTCGCGGGTGTTGGTGCGGAGGGTTCGTGGGATGAAATGGCAGACCGCTCCGGGCGGGTGCGACCCTTGTGGGCGAAATTTTCCGCCGCCATCCACGGATGGACCAGTGAACAGCGCGCAGATCTCGGGCTTTCCGCAGATCGACTGCTGGAGGATCTCGGCGCGACCTACAACGTTTACAACGATGCGGGCGGTGCCGGAAGACCGAGGAAAATCGACCCCCTGCCCCTGCTGATCGACGCCGCTGAATGGCGCACGGTCTCCGCTGGAATCGGCCAGAGGACGCGACTGTTGGAAACGGTGCTGG
The DNA here is from genome assembly GCA_031411755.1 of Luteolibacter sp. GTDB lineage: Bacteria > Verrucomicrobiota > Verrucomicrobiia > Verrucomicrobiales > Akkermansiaceae > Luteolibacter. Next base: position 20,125 of record JANOBS010000080.1, read on the forward strand.
CCGATCTTTATGGTCCACAGAAGCTTCTCAAGGAAGGGCTCATTCCGCCGGATCTCGTCCATGCCAATCCGCACTTCCTGACGAACATCCGAGGCACCCAGCCGCCCGGCGGACGCCATCTGATCGGGCTCGGATTCGACCTGATCCGGAACGCCGCAGGAAATTGGAGCGTGATGCGCGATCATGCGCGTTCGCCCGGCGGTCTCGGCCAAACTTTGGAGAACCGCAGCGTCACGGCCAATGTATTGCCCGGCGAGTTTGAGGAGTGCCGGGTCGCGAACCTTTCGCCCTTCTTCGAACTGGAGCGCGAGGCCCTGCGCGGGCTTTCCGCCGGACACATCACGATGCCGAACGTGGTCCTGCTGACGCCGGGTTTCAGGCATCCGTCGTACTTTGAACACGCCTACAAGGCCCGCGTGCTCGGCGTTCCACTGGTCGAACCGGCGGACCTCACCGTGCGCGAGCGTCGGCTCTTCCTGAAGACCCTTTCCGGCCTGCGTCGCATCGATGTGCTGGCCTGCCGACTCGATGACGATGCCATCGATCCGCTCGAATTCTGGACCCACGGCGGCAGTGGAGTCCCCGGTCTAACAGAAGCGTGGCGTTCAGGAAATGTGGCGCTCGCCAATGCTCCGGGCTCCGGCTTTGCGGGCACGCTGGCGCTGATGCCATTCCTGCGCGGCATTTGCAAAAAGTGGTTTGGCGAGGACCTGAAGCTGCCCTTCGTGGAAACGTGGTGGCTGGGCCAATCCAAGATCCGCCAGCAGATCCTCAGCGACCTGAGAAATTACGTCATCTTCCCTGCGTTCACGCCCGGTCGTCCGGTGCGCGGCAGCCAGATGACCCCGGCGGATCGCCAGCAATGGATGGCCACCCTCGACGCGAGGCCCCACGATTTCGTCGTCCAGCGGGAAACAAAACCGAGCACCGCGCCCTCACTCGATGGCCAGACGATCCGCCAGCAAGGGGTCATCTGGCGCGCCTTTTCCCTGCAAACCGGAAACGGAACGGTGGTCCTGCCCGGTGGTCTTGCGATGGTCGCCAAGGACGGTGCGGTCATGGACGGCGATCCTGTCGCCGAACAGATTTCAAAGGACGTCTGGGTGGCGGATGAATCCTCCGCTCACGCCGCCGAGCCCGCAGTAAGGTTCGGGAACCAGTCGATCACCCGCGATCCGCTGGCCTCGGAGGTTCCCAGCCGCATGGCCGAGCAGTTGTTCTGGGTCGGCCGTTATGCCGAGCGCATTGAGCTCCGCACTCGTCTTCTGCGTACGACGCTGCGCCGCCTCGGAGGAGAAGTTTCGCCCGTCCGCCGCGACCAGCGCGAGGCCTGCTTCGCGATCCTGCGCGGCATGAAGATCCTCCAGGACGAAGGCCCACAGGTCGGGCGACTGCCGGTGATGATGCTTTCCCGGCTCATCCACGACTCCAAGCACCCGAAGGCCCTGCCGACCCTCATCCGCTCACTGCTTTGGAATGCCGCTTCCGCTCGCGACCGACTTTCCGATGACACCTGGCGGGTCTTCAACCGCATGGAGAACCTGCTCCAGACCGGCACCTCGAACCCCACCGTCACCAGCCAGCTCCAAGTATTGGACTCGCTGATCCTCCACCTCGCCGCTTTCTCAGGCATGCAGGCGGAAAACATGACCCGTGGCCATGGTTGGCGCTTTCTCGAAATGGGACGCCGCATCGAGCGATCGCTGGGCGTTCTTTCCTTGCTGGAGTCGACACCGAACACGCAGGCCGATGAGGTCCCCGCACTTGATCCCTTGCTGGAAACCTGTGACAGCGTGATGACCTATCGCCGTCGCCACTTTTCCCGTCCGCGATGGGATGCCGTGGTAGAACTGCTGATGTTCGATTCCACAAACCCACGCGGAGTGATGTCGCAGGCGGAGATCCTTTCGAAGCAGTGTGAAAAGCTTCCCGGTGAGAAGGATTTCGGGCTCATGCCGAAGATCCAGGAGCACGTCGCCTCGCTGGTCCAGCCGCCGCCGGTTCCGATGATCATTCCTGATCGCGCGGGCTTTGAGAAACGCGCCGACGCCTTCGAACATCTGTCCGATCTCCTCACCCAGCACTATTTCAGCCACTCCGTCCGGAGGGTTTACTGACCCGCATGCCCAACGCCGTGCAATACCAGATCGTGCATCGCACCCGCTACGTTTACGAGGGCGCGGTGACGGTGTCGCATCATCTCGCGCACCTCGCGCCGCGTCCTCTGCCGACGCAGCGATGCCCGTGGCACGAGCTCCAGATTACGCCGCAACCGGTCGGACGCAGCGTGCATTCGGATGCCTTCGGAAACGTGACGACGTACTTTGAAATCGAGGGCCGCCACACCGAGCTCGATGTCATTTCCCGAAGCTTTGTGGAGGTCATGCCGTGTCAGCTTCCGGCACATGACGAGACGCCCGCCTGGGAGACGGTGAGGGATGCCTGCCAGGCTCCGGTGCTCACGCCATCCTCGGCTGCCGGAGAGTTCCGCTTTGCCTCGCCGATGGTCCCGATCGCCCGCGACTTCGCCGAGTACGCCCTGCCGGATTTTCCTCCGGGCCGCCCAATCCTCGTGGCGCTGGATGCGCTGGTGAAACGCATTTTCCGTGAGTTCCGGTTCGACACCCGCGCCACCGATGTCGCCACGCCGGTGCACGAGGTCTTGAAGAACCGCGCAGGAGTTTGCCAGGACTTCGCCCATCTGATGCTGGCCTGCATCCGCTCGCTCGGACTGCCGGCCCGCTACATCAGCGGCTACCTGGAGACCCGCCCACCTCCGGGAAAACCGAAGCTCACCGGCGCGGACGCCTCGCATGCCTGGATCTCCGTCTTCTGCGGCGACAAGCACGGCTGGATCGACGCCGATCCCACCAACGGCGTCTTCCCCGGCCAACGCCACATCACCGTCGCCTGGGGTCGCGATTTCTCCGACGTGAGCCCGCTGCGCGGCGTCACGCTTGGTGCGGGTGGCCAGCGCTTATCCGTCGGAGTCGATGTGATGCCGATGGAAGGCTGATTCCTCATGATGGATTACGAACCACGAAACTCACGAAAACGCACGAAACAAGAGGGCAGCGTGGCGGTCCACGCATTTGCCCGACGGGGTCGATCAACTTGGAGTCCTCTCTGAATTTCGTGATGTTTCGTGCATTTCGTGGTTTCTTCTAGCGTCTGATTTCTCCATTCCCCATGCGCGTCCTCTCCATCGACCCCGCCATCCGCAACACCGGCTACGCCGTGATCGAGGGTGATGCGCGCACGCTGAAGGTGCTCACCTACGATGTCATCCGGATCCCGGACCGGCTGCCGCAATCCGCCGCGCTGTCCGCTGTTCGAACGCACCTCGGAAACATCATCGAGCAATACCAGCCCGAGGAGGTCGCGGTGGAGGGCATCATCTACGTCCAGTCCCACCGCACAGCCATCACCATGGGAGCCGCCCGCGCCGCCGCCCTGATCGCGGCGGCAGATCGTGGACTGAATGTCTACGAATACGCTCCCAAGAAGGTGAAGTCCGCCGTCGTCGGAAATGGCAACGCCGACAAGAACCAGGTCGCCTTCATGGTCCGGGCTCTGTTGGGTCTCAGCGAAACTCCGCCGCACGACGCCGCAGACGCCCTCGCCATCGGCATCGCCCACCTCCAAGCCAGTGATCCGCTGAGGGCAAAGCTGCTGGAGCGGCGCTTGATCTGAGGACAGGCCGGCAATGAAAAAGACCCCGTGCGGGGAATTCGCACGGGGTCCGGAAGGGAAATCTGAACTTCAATGATTCACTTTGCCGCAGCGGTCGGGCGACCGTAGCCAGCGAGCGGCTTGCCGTCCTTGTCGAGCTTGCTGGCGGCCCAGAGGACGCCACGGGTCACGAAGTCGAGGTAGCGCTTATCGGACACCGTCTCGTTATTGTGGCCGAGGGTGGTCGAGAACACCCGGGTCTTCTTGTCACCGTATTCATTGGTCCAGGCGATGATGGTTTCGGCAGTTCCCTGCTTGCCCTTGGCCACCGACTTGGCGCTGTCATGAACCTTGATGTTGTTGTAGAGCTCCTCCTTGATGGTGGTCCAGTTTTCCAGGCCCTTGGTGATCGGGTTGGCCGGGTCGACGTAGGTCACATCGATCGGAAGCTGCGCACCATGCCCGCTCGACTGAAGGCCGAGGTAGTCGAACCAGAGAGCGCCATCGGTGCCTGAGTCCACAGGCTTCTTGACGTCCGCCGCCGTGCGGTAGCAATGCATGGCGCAGTGGAGGTTCACCCCGGGAACCCCCGCGCGGTGAGGAGCGAGGATGCGGTTGACCACGGCGAGATCCTTGATGTCGGCCGAGCACTCATCATGGATGATCACGTCGTAACCCTCCGCCCAATTCTCCTTTTCGTAGCAAGTGAAGGTGGCCTTGGTGCTCTTGTCGGGCGAGAAGCAGACGTCCACTGTGATGTTGGCACGCTCCTCGATGCCGGCCTTCAGAATGTCCTTCTGGGTGGCGTAGTCGTGGCAGCAGCCACCGAGGATCAGGAGAGCCTTGAGGGGCTTCGGCTCGTCGGCAGCGGAGGCGGAGAAGGAAAGCACCGCCGTCAGGGCGGAAATCAGGATGGATCGTTTCATGGGCGGATGGGTAATACGGGTAATTTCAAGGCAGGCGAGCGCGAAGGCACAAGCAAAAGCCCTGAGCGCCCATAGGACCACTACCGCAAAATCCGCACCCGTCTTTCGTCCCAATCCGGCACCGATTGGGGATTGGGGATTGGGGATTGGGGATTGGGGATTGGGGATTGGAGTTCGATGTTCGATGTTCCACTCGACCTCCAGTCTTGCGTCTTGCCTCTTGAAGTCTTGAGTCTACTCCCGTGACCTCCGCCGAATACCGTCAGGCCATCGACGCCCTGCCCTATGGCAAACGGCTTCCCGGCGCGGTCTATCTAGCCGATCCCGGCGACGACTCGCGCATTCCCTCACTCCTCCGCGTCACCATCGCGGAACTGCGCAAACGCCAGGAAATCGGGCCAGCCTTCAATCTCCTCAAGTTCCACACCGCCTCGCCGAAGATCTCCTTCCTCTCCTATCCAGACTTCGAAAAGGATCCCCACCCCGCCCTTGCCGAATCCATCATCGTCGATCTCATCACCGGCAAGACCCGGCGTGACAACTACCGAGGACGTGCCAATCCCCCCATCCTTCACCGCAAGGAGACCTTCCTGCCACCCGAGCACCCTCTCCACGCGAAATTCGCGAAGCTCACCCGCCAGGAAGAAGCTGCCGGATTGCTCGATGACACCGCACGCATTGGATTCCGACTGAACTGGGAACGTGCTCTGGCGGAACTCGGACTGGGTTTCAGCGGGCATCGGCTTGTGGAAACCAGCAAGCCCGCTCAACCAACCACCAAGTCCCCGCAGAAGAAGATCCAGCGACACAAAACCGCCCTCGTCCGCCGCGAAATCTCGAAGCCCGTCAAAACCCTTCTCGAACTCGGCCAGCTCCGCCGAGGCGAATCCTTCTTCGACTACGGCTGCGGCCACGGCGGCGATGTCGATGCCATCGCAAAACTCGGTCACACGTCAAACGGATGGGATCCTGTCCATGCGCCAGAGGCTGCGAAACATCCAGCTGACGTCATCAACCTCGGCTTTGTCCTAAACGTCATCGAAGACCCCGCCGAACGCGTGGACGCTTTGATCGACGCCTGGAAATTCACCCGCCGCGCTCTGCTCGTCTCCACCCTCATCGCCGGACAGGAAGCCTACGACGACATCCAGACCTTCGGCGATGGTGTGATCACCTCTCGCGACACCTTCCAGAAATTCTTCGATCCCTCCGAGATCCAGGCCCTCATCGAGGACTCCCTGCATGCCGAAGCCGTTCCGGTCGGCATCGGCATCTACCTCGTCTTCCGCGCCACCGCCGATCTTCACGACTTCCTCGCCCAGCGCTCACGCCGCTACATCGACTGGGAATCCCTCTCACGCAAACTCGGCCTGCTCCGCGCCCTCAAGTCCAAGCGCGATCCCTACGATACCCATCGCGAACTGCTCGATGCCTACTGGGAATCTGTCCTCGAACTCGGCCGCATGCCTCGCGATGAGGAGTTCGATCGCCTGTCCGATGTCCGCCAGGCCTGCGGCTCGCTGCCACGCTCCCTCCAACTCTTCATCGACCGCTTCGGCGAGCCCACCTTCAACGCTGCCCGCCAAAGGCGAAAAGAGGACCTCCTCGTTTTCATCGCCGCCGCCCAGCTCCGCCGGAAAATCCCCTTCAACCAACTCTCCCTCCGACTCCAGCGCGACCTCCGCTCCTTCTTCGGCAGCTATGCCAACGCCGAGGAGAAGGCCCGCGAACTCATGTTTGCCGCAGGGGACGAAGACGAATTGGAGATCGCCGTCGGGCAGCTCGATTTCGGCCACCTCGACCCCAAGGAGGGCCACTTCACCTTCCACCGCAGCCTGCTCGACGAACTCCCCGCCATCCTCCGCGTCTATGTCGAATGTGCCGCGCGACTTTACGGCAATCCCCGCGAGGCCGATCTCATCAAGATCCACCTCAATTCCCGCAAGCTCACCTTCCACTACTACAAGGACTTCGACAAAGCACCGCTCCCTGAGCTGCTCACCCGCATCAAGATCGACCTCAAGCGCCTCTTCGTCTCCGTCATCGACCACACCACCGGCCCTGAACACCAGCTCCTCTTCTTCAAGGAACGCTTCCTCGCCAAGGACCAGCTGGACCGCCCAAAGATGGATCGCTTCTCCGCGAAGCTCCGCAAGCTCGGCCTGCGTGAGGAAACCATCGGCTTCGGGCCGTCGAAGGAGCAGTGGGAGAAATGGAATTCAAGGTAGGTCCAAATCCTTGGAATCGCATGGATCCTCGGAAAGATTCCACTCGTCACGGGAAGGGATGCGTGCTTCCCTTTGGCTGTGCCCAAGGAGACTTCGAAAAATCCCAGAACAGAGAATCGGAAAGCGGAACTGCGCATCATCCGCGAGTTTGCCGACAAGCTGATCCGTGAAGGCAAAGCCAAGGAGTTTCTAGTCGAAAACGGGTTTGTGAAGCAGACTGGTGGCCTCACGAAACGTTACGGCGGATGAGGATTCCAGGCTTCGTCCTCGGCTATCACGGCTGCGATCGCGAGGTCGCGGAAGCCGTCCTCTCAGGCAAAACGGAAGTCCGATCCAGCACCAACTCTTATGACTGGCTTGGATCGGGTGCATACTTCTGGGAAAACAACCCGGCAAGGGCTTTCTCGTGGGCAAAGCTTCTCGCTCGGTCAAAATCATTGAAGATCAAAACCCCTGCCGTTGTTGGGGCGATCATCGATCCGGGAAACTGCCTAGACCTCGCCGAGGAATCGAGCCAAGAGCTGGTAAAAGCCGCTTTCGAGGGCTTACGCCTGCTACATGAGAGTTTCGGCGAACCCATGCCCATCAACGAACCAGGCCACCAAGGGGACACCGACCTGGTCAAGCGGCATCTGGACTGCGCGGTGTTGAACTTTCTCCACAAGACTCGACTCTCAGAGGATCTTCCAGCCTATGACACGGTCAGGGCGCCCTTTTTCGAAGGCGGCGCTCTTTTCGACGGCTCCAAACTCTCGGAGAAGAGCCATATTCAATGGTGCGTCCGCGACCCAAAACGGAGTATCATCGGCTATTTCCGCCCAAGGAACCCGAAGTCAACAGAGACCTGATCACGAGTCTCATCGCAATCCCTTCACCCGCTCCGCTACACCAGTCCAATCCACCTCTGGAGTCAGGTGGCACCAGCTCAGCCGGATCGTTTCGTTCGCTTCATCGTCGCTGTATCCCATCGCTTTGATTGCCAAATCGACCATTTTCGTGGCATCACGAAAATGGTAGGTCAAGATGGCCACCGCCTCCGCGCCCGGACCTTCCCAGATGAACTGCACCCACTGGCTCGGCAAACTCGCCAACCTCAACGCCGCGCGCACCGCCTCCCGTGGCGTCGCGCCTCACAAGCCTTTGATGCTGCTCACGGTGATCGACCTGATCGAATCAGGTGACATCTCAGACGGTTGGGTGAAATACGACGTCCGCCTCGTCTCCCGCTTCCGGGATTACTGGGAACTCGTCCTCGAACGCCAACGCAACCAACCCGACATTCCCATGCCCTTCCACGCCCTCGGCGGCGATAAGGACAATGTCTGGGAACGCTTCACCGCCGATGGCCAGCTATCCCTCGCCAAGGCGACCACCCGCCTCTGCTCGCTCGGTCCTGATCTCTTCGCCTGCTTTCAGGATGCCGGATTCCGCCGCAAGGCCCGAGAAACCTTGGTCACCGTCTACTTCACACCGAAGGAACAGGTCATGCTCTGCGCCCGGCTCGAGCTATCAGTCCCGAAAACCGCCGAAATCGCGGCGTTCCGCGAACAGGCCGATGCTTTCAAAGCCAGCCAGAAAAAGGGCCGCGACTCCCGCTTTAAAAGCGACGTCCTCGGCGGCTACTACTTCACCTGCGCCCTCACAGGCTATAGGCTCGATACCGAGAGCAGCTCCATCGTCCAAGCAGCCCACATCCACCAGCACGCTGTCTCCGGCAACGACGATCCTCGCAACGGCCTTGCCCTCACCCCCGACGCCCACTGGATGTTCGACGCAGGCCTCTGGACCGCCGTGCCCGCAGGAGACCATTTCATCGTTCGAGTCGCCCGTAACCGGTTCTCCGAATCATCACCTCACGGTCGATCATTGGTGGACCACGACGGCAAATCGCTCCATTTCCATGAGCATTCTCGACTCCGCCCGGATCCCGCCCATTTTGCCTGGCATGCGCGGTATCACAGGCATTGACCGCTGAGGGAGCGTGCAATCATCGTGCATCTATGCCTGCCGTTATCTGGATCTCTCTCATCTTTGCTTTGCTCGTTCCCGGGACGGCCGCACCCAAGCCGCTTGAGACGTTCGAGAATTGCACTCTCGTTCCAACCGATTGGGCGGATGGCGACAGCTTCGAGATCAAAAAAAAACGATGGCACCACGATGACCGTCCGCCTTTACGCTGCAGACTGCTTGGAAACCGGTGACATGGACGACACCGACTCCCGCCGGCTGCGTGCGCAACGCCGATATTTCGGTATCACAGAGGCAGCGCCAATACCTGCCGCATCCATTGAGCTTGCCAAGAATTTCGGCACCAAAGCGACCGAATTCAGAGTTCGGCAGTTGAAGAATCCTTTCACCATCCACACCCGGATGCAGAAGGCGCTCGGCGATGGCAAACATGAACGCTTTTATGCCTTTGTGGAAACTTCCGAGAAAAAGGACCTCGCAACTGAACTCGTAAAGGCTGGCCTCGCCAGGGCCTACGGCGTTTCAGCAGATGGGCCGAATGAGCGCAGCAGGGATCGATACAAGGAAATCCTTGCTGACATTGAACTCCAGGCGGCAAAACGAGGCTATGGCATTTGGGCGTTCACGAACTGGGACAAGCTCCCGGCGGAGCGCGACATCCAGCGACTCGAAGACGAAGAAGATCAAATTGCCCAAGGAAATAATCTGCCGCCTGCGAATTTCCGGGTCAATCCCAACACGGCATCCCGCGATGAACTCGACCGGCTACCGAAGATCGGAGAGTCCCTCGCAGACCGCATCATCGAAACCCGCGAGGAGGCACCGTTTGGAAAACCTGAAGACCTGCTCCGCGTGCCAGGAATCAAACAAAAGACCCTCGACGCGTTTCGCCAGTATCTTGACTTCAAGGTGCCGTAGCCGCCTTTCTACTAAACTACGTGATCCCTTGCCCTGATTACATCGCATCGTCTTGATAGATCGCCCGTTCGTCCTTATTCCTAAATCGCTTCGCCGGCCATTCTTGTGGTTTAGCCGCGCTCCAAGACTGAACTGGTAGACAATTCCCAATTCTCTTTCGCCATGGGTAGGATTCTCGCGGTTCAGTCGATGGAGGAAACCCACTCGCCGACGACGACCATTTCCAGGGCTTCGTGGGGAGTGACGATAATGGGGCTGTAGTCGCGATTCAGCGGGAGGAGTTCGATGTGTTCGTGGCGCCAGTCGTCCTCGGTGATCCGCTTGACCGATTGATACTTTTTGACAGTGAAACGTCCGCCGTCTTCGAGATCGCCGCGAGATTTGAATTGCACGAGGACGATCTTGCCATCGCGAGATCCTTGCGGGCGTTGGCGGAAGAGGTTCCAGGAGCCGTCTTTGATCTTGGGCTCCATCGAGTGGCCGCGGACGCGGGCGATGAACATGCCGGGTTTGATCGCGGTTGTGGCGGCTTCGGCCCAGCCGACTTCCTCGGGGCTGCTTTCCGGGCCCCATAGACCGGCGGCGGCTTCGAGGCTGTAAACGGGGACGAGACGGGTGAATTTTTCTTTGGCGGCCGGGGCCTCGACGAAGCCGGGGAGGTCGCGCTCCTCGCTTTCCTCGGTGTCGGGGCTGGCATCCACGACTCGCAAGGGTGTGGCAACGGCGACGGGTTCAACGGTCCAGCCGGCTTCGGACTTGGTGAAGGCAACGTGGTAGTTGGTGCCGGGAGCCCCGGCCTTCTCACCGAACCAGCCGCGGAGGAGCGGGAGGATCTGGTTTTCCTCGCTGCCGATAGGAGAGGCGACGTTGCAGGCGATCTTGACGAACTTGAACACCCACTGGCTGCCATCGGGAAGCGTTGCGGTCGTCGGGCCGATGGGGCGGCAGGGCAATTCCTCGACGGTGGGGAGCCGCAGGATGGGTTTGCCGCCGGAATGGCTGACCTTGGCGAGGAAGCGGCCGGCACTGAGTTCGGCGGCAGCTTGGAGGCGGGTCTTCGCGTAGTGGGCGAGACGGTAGTCCACCAGCTCGGCGGTCATCAATTCGAAGTCGGGTCGGAGCTTTTCCGGGCACGGGAATGAGGCGAGGAAGCGGTCGTTTTCACGCTTGAACCAATGACGGCCTGCCTGCTCGTCCATCCAGCGGGACAGCGGCCAATCGAGCCACCACTTGGCCCATGCCTGGATCGGAGCTTGGGCGGGATCGGGGAACTGCTGGGTAGGCGGCAGGTCGTGGCGGAGCGTGGGGTGGGAAAGGAGGAACTCGCGGCAGGCTGCGGCGAGTTTCTCGATCTCCATGCCGTCCCACAACGCGTCGCGATCCAGCAGCACGCGGAGGACGACCATTTTGTAGGACTTGTTGAGGTTGGTGGCCTCCAGCATGGCGAGCCAGGACTCGAAGGAGGCGAAGACCTGTCGATCGCTTTCGGTGAGATCTTTTTCCTCGGAGATGAAGCCGAACCATGAACCGAAGCGGGCGGCGAGAGTGCGGGGCAGGTAGCCGTGGTGGAACAGCTCGCTAGGCGAAGGTCGGCGGCCGAGTTCGTCGCGCATGCTACGGTAGGCTTCGACGACGGCCGAGCCGGTGTTGGGCAGGAGGCGCAACATCAGTTCCTTGGCCTCGACTTCGAGGTCGAGCAGACAGCCTTCGGGGAGATCCGGAGTTCCGCCTTTGAGGAATCTTTTCAGATCCGACCAAGTCGCGGAGTGGTTGCCGAGCGAAAGCAAGTGGGTGAGGCGGCTGGCGAAGACGCGGTGATTGCCGACGAAGTCGATGACCTTCAGCCGCAGCTTGTTCTCCGCGGCGCGGAGTCCCCGGCCGAGTTGTTGGAGGAAGATGACTTTGGATTCGGTGGGGCGCAGCATGACCACGCGCTCCACGTCCGGGACGTCGAGGCCTTCGTTGAAGAGATCGACCACGCAGAGGGCCTGGAGTTTGCCCTCGATGAAGGCGTTGAGGCTGTCGCTGCGCGGATCGCCGCCGGAACCGGAGAACACGGCAGCGGCGCGGACATAGCGGCGGCGGAGCCAGTCGCGAGTGTAGAGCGCGTGGCGGCGGGAGCAGCAGAAGACGAGCGTGCGGGCCTCGGGATCGGCCTGCCATGCGGTCCACAGGCGTTCCATGCGCTCACTGTTTTCGAGTTTCTCCTCCAGCGCGGTGGGATCGAAGCGGCCGTTGCGCCACGGGATTTGTTCGAAGTCTACATCGTCCTTGAGCCCGAGGTAGTGGAAGGGAACCAGCGAGCCTTCCGCGATGCCATCGCCGACGGTGGCCTGCCACGCGAGGACGTCGTCGAAGAGCGAGGCCACGTCCACGCCATCGGTGCGCTCCGGGGTGGCGGTGAGGCCGAGGGTGAAGGTGGCATTCAGCCGGGCCATGACGCGCCGGTAGCTGGGGGCCTGGGCGTGGTGGACTTCGTCGATGATGACGTAGTCGAAGCGCTGGCGGTCCAGCTCGGCGAGGCCTTCGGCCCGAGTGAGTTTCTGGACGGACGCAACGACGAGGTCGCCGCTCATGTCGCTGTTCGCGCCGAGATACCAGGTGACGCGGGTTTCCTCCCACTCCGACCGCATGGCGCTGCGAACAGTGGCCTCGGCTTGGATCAGGATTTCGGCGCGGTGGGCAATGATCAGGACACGGGGTGAGCGATTGAGGGCTTGGCCAACGGCCAGCACATCGAAGGCGGCGAGCCAGGTTTTCCCGAGGCCGGTGGCGACGGCGACGAGGGCGCGGCGGTAGTGGTTGGCGCGGATCTGATCGAGGGATTCCAGCGCGCTGGCCTGCCACGGGCGCGGCGGGTGGAGGATCGCGGGGAGATCGACCGTTTCCGGCGGGATGAATTTCCGGTGGGCCTCCTTGGCGTGCTCGGCGTAGCGGGCGACGAGGGCTTCATCGAGCGGCGTGGCCTGCTGCCAGAGATCGGTGAAGGCGCGGGCGAGTTCCTGATCGATGGGCTCCGAACCGGTGGTCTGGCCGATGAGATTCCACTCGACGCCGGTTTCGAGCGCGGCCTTGGAGAGATTGCTGCTGCCGACGACGATCAGGCCGCCGGAGGAATCGATGATGCGCCATGCCTTGGGATGGAATGAGTCGGGCTTGGACGGCAGCTTCGAGATTTCCGCGAGTCGGACTTCGAGCGAGCTGTTTTCGCCGATGTCGGCGGCCAGCGACATCCAGCCTATCAAGCGGCGGAGGGCCTCGGCGGAAGTGATGTAGAGGTAATCGCCGACGAGGATGCGGATGCGGGCCTCGGCGCGGAGGGCGGCGAACATCGATTGCTGGATGAGATCGAGGCCGGAGGGCTGGATGAAGGAGGCGAGGAGGTCGATTTCCGCCGCGGAGGAAACGCGCTGGCCGATGCTTTTCCAAAGTGGGGCCGTCGGGTAGCCGGTGGCGAGGTTCAGCGCGGGCGGCGGGGTCGCTTGCGGGGTTTTTCCGGTGAGGTAGTTCCCCTTCGCCGGGATGACATGGCGCACGCCGCCACGGGGATCGGCCATGTCACCGAGATAGCGCGGGATGACATGGATGTGGACATGCGGAACCGTCTGGCCGGAGGCGGCCCCGGAGTTGAAGCCGACGTTGTAGCCGTCGGGCTTCGGATCGAGGCGGAGATCGAGGAGGCGCTTGGCTTCCTTCACGAGGGCCATAAGCGCGGCCTGTTCGTCGTCGGTGGCATCGAACCATGTTTCCACGATGCGGCGGGTGGTGACGAGG
>JANOBS010000081.1:0-4715 GCA_031411755.1 Luteolibacter sp.
GATCGCGCCACCGCTCGGCGCGTGAGCGGCCCAGTCGGGCAGGGTCAGGTGCGGGCCAGCGGCCGGAACCAGCGTGTATCCGAGAAAGCCGATGGCGTAGATCGTGATCAGGCCGTTGAATAATTTCACTCCTCTTGAATCAGCGCGGTACACAGCAATCACGAACGCGCTCAACACGGCAGGAAAGAACAGCACATAGCAGGTGCTCATGAATTCGCTGGCGGCGGGATGGTGCCACGAACCCATCAGGATCGACGGGGTTTCGCCGAACAGCGCCCGATCCCAGCGCAACAGCGTGGCATCCCATGAGGTGTGGCCGAGGATGGACATGACTTTGCCGAGCTGGGGGTAGGCCAGGTTCACCAGCACCGGGAAAAGGATCAGGCGCAGGCGGGCATTCGCGGGGCGGGGCCAGCGTGTTTCCATGGCAGCCATCAGCGGGATCGTTGCCGCCATGATCGCGAAGATCGCAGCCAGTTGGAAGCCACCCGCGAGCAGCAGGCGGCAGGCGGTGATCAGGAGGAACAGGCCGAAGGCCCTTTCATGCAGACGCAGGCAATGCAGGGATCGAGTGCTCATGGGAGGGAGGTGAGCACGGCGCGGTGGACGGCGAGTGCCAGGGGACGGAGCTTGTGGTGAAGGCTGCCGTTCCACGCGATGACCGAGAGTTTCTTGAGGCGATACCACCCGCGTATGCCCAGCCAGGTTAGGACGAGGTAGGGCAGCGGCGACCACCATGGCCCGGCCACCAGTCCCACCAGGCAGCAGGCCGCTGCCCAGAGGATCAGCAGCGGCACGCCGGTGAGAATGCGCCAGAGGGAGATCACGTTCACATCATCGGGAAATTTCCTGCCCGCCCAGCAGGCGATGAGGACGGGAGGGAGGTTCAGCAGGAATCCTGTTAGAACCAGCGGAGCCACCAGCAGTGCGGCCAGCGCGTAGGCCCAGGGCCACTTCAGCGGAAAGAGTGGCACGCCCTGATGCCGAAGAAGGCGTTTGCCTTGGGTGGCTGTCTCCAGTTCCTCCAAGGCCTGCTGCGCCTCCTCCGGCAGCCCCTGCTCCATGGATTTCAGGACATCGAAGTAATGGTGGCCGGTGCCGAGGGTGGCGATGTAGGCGAGCTTTTGCGCGCGGTCCTGGGTGGCGGCATCCGGGAAATTCGTGCCGACGGATTCCAGCGCGGTTGAGATCCGCCGCTTGATTTCCGCCAGCCGGGCGCCTGGTGTGGAAAGCGTTTCCGGAAGATCGAGCGCGACCGCCTCACCAGCCACGATTTCCACCCGTGATCGGAAGGCCCAGGCGCGTTCGTAGTGGATGCCTAGCGGTAGAACTGTCAGTGACCTGCCTTCTTCAAGATGACGCAGGGCGATGCGGGCGGCTCCGCTCTTGAACGGCAGATGCCGGGGGCCGAGCCCACTGGTGCCCTCGGGGAAGATCCCAAGCCACCCGCCGGTGGAGAGGAAATCCAGGCACTCGCCGATGGCTTCCAGGTTGCCGCTTTTTCCACCGTCCTCCTTCCGCGTCACCTCCAGCCCATCGAAGAACAACCGGCCCATCAGGCTCTTCCGCAGCCCGGCCTTCACCATGAACTTCACTTCCGGCAGCGCCTGTCGGTAGACGAATCCATCGACTGCGCCATTCCGGTGCAGGCACAGCGCCAGCACAGGACCACTCACGTTCAGCCGTCCTCCGCCAAGCACCCGGACCCGATCAAAGTAGAGACGCCGGATGAAGGCCTGAAACCAAGGGTGCCATCTGAATGGGGGGATCATCGACGAACCTTTCGGGCTTCAAAACCAGAGAAGAAAGCGGGCAGGAAATGACGCGTGTCTAACACCGATGATCCCTCCCATAAAGGAGGATTTTTAGGGTGTGTGACCCTGATCCCGTCCATTCGCCCCACTGGGTGGACATTCCCGAGCATGAGGAGTCGTCGGCCCCGGAGACGGAGCCCATCCTTTGAACAAGAGCCGCAAGAAACCGCTTGGCTTTCTCGTTGAGGATCAGTCCAGTCTTCTGATTCCATGAAAGCCCTGCTACTGACCACGCTCCTCGCCTCCCGTTTGCTGGCCGTCGAGCCGCTTTACACGCTTGAGGGCACGGACCCGTCTTTCGCCGATGTGCAGCAGAGCAGCGGGGGCAAACCCGGCGACAGATTCAACCGGGGCGGCGCTCAGGGCTCCACGGTTCACGCGAACCACGAGTTGCTCGAAAAGCAGGTCGGCAAGCCAGGCCCCATTCCGAAGCAGATCGGTCTTCACACCGAGTTCAGCGGTGGCATCAGCCGCAAGGACTTCGGGCAATGGACGCGCTGGTATCAGGAGGATGGCAATGTCCAGGTGTTCCGGCTCTTCAAGGGCGAGCAGAACATCCGCAGCGGTGAAGCCAAGAATGGATCGCCTGGACGCGTCGAGGTCTATACCAGCCCCGACCTTGCAGTCACTCCCGGAACCTGGCGTGAGTACGAGGCCACCTACACGATCATCAAACCGGTCAGTGCCAATCTTTTCCAGTTGTTCCACAATGGCAAAGCCAAGGATGGCGATGCGATCCTCTGGCCTTTCCACATCATGATGAACCCCACCGGCACCATCTACTTCCTCCGCCGAGGCGAGGTGCCGGGTCTTGAGCGACGGATCATCATGGCTGAAAACATGACGGGAAAATCCCTCAGCGTCAAAGTCCGGGCGAATGGAGAGGATTACGAACTCTATCAGAAGGCCCCGCTCGATGCGGGTCCGTGGAAGCTCGTGACCAAAGGCTCCTACACCAAGGCCGAAGGCAAGGTCAGCTTCCGCTGGGGGATGTACGTCGGCTCGAAAAAAGGCGAGACCGTCCCGAATGATGGCCTGCTCTTCGTGACAGGTGTGACGATCCGGTGATTCAGGCAGGCCCTCCCGTCTGGACCGGTTGGACACCACCACGAAAGGAAGCCACGATCCAACCCTGGAACCTGCGTTTGGTTCGACATCCTCGAAGCACGCGAAGTCGTCGGCCCCGGAGACGAAGCCAAGCCCCGCGAGGTGGATTTGAATTCCCCCTTGGCTGCGCTTTCCAAGCACCCTCTTAAGTTGACTTGGCGGATGGAATCCGCCGCCTCGGCTTTGCTGGACAATCCGATTCACCGGCTCGCTGTCCAAGAAGCCTTGAATGTCAGCGAGAATGCCGTCCAACAGACGCTGCCTTGCTTCGTGGCTGGACCAGGCGGAGTGAGGGCGGCTTGTTTTCGGTGATCTCGTCCACTTGCATTCGACGGATCAGTGGGGATGTTTCTGCCATCGATCCAATTATTTTACGGAAAGTGCCAAGGAATCCGGTGGCTGCGCGATGTGCATGGTGAGCATTCGCCCGCAGGACGTTTCCATTCCGGAAGGTCGGCGGGTGAGGCTTTCAAACCAACCGAACATCCATCCGTGAAACCTGCATTCCTCCTTCTGACCGGGCTGCTCGCCGCCGCTCCGCTCCACGCCCAAACCACCCCCAAGCCGGGCACCGCCACACTGGTGACCTTCGACTCGGTGATCACCACCCAGGCCACACCGGTCGTCACGCCGGTGACCGGTGGAACGCGCACGACCTATTCGTCCACCTCGGTCCGCTTTACCAACCGCGAGATCCTCGACGCGATGCGGGCCGCGACCCTGCTCGATGGGACGATCACCGGCTGGCAGCTCGCACGTCTGGCGAACCCTGCCGGGGTGGGCCGTCTCTATGCGCTGAAAGCCGGTAAGGCCGGGGTGCTGGTTCCTGCAAATCTCCTGACAGAGCCTGTCATCACGAACTCCGCCTCGACGGGAACCGAGACCGTTGCGACCGGAGGCGCGACGCTGACCAACCAGAACCGCAAGGTTGTCGGCACGATCAGCGTCCGTGGCGGTAACGGGAATGTGGGTGGCGGCCAGGTACTGAAATCGTCTGAGCTCAAGCTCGGCACTACGACGACCCTGGTGGTGAACCGCAGCGAATCCTTCAGCGTGGTGGGAAAAGCGAGTTCAGCCAACAGCGTGGTGACCGGCACCTATCGGACCCAGCGCACCACGCCGGGTGACTTGGCTCCCTACCTGCCCGGATCGACAGTTCCTTGAGTGTGGTCTGTGTCATCTGCGGCTCCCGGTGGTTTCTGGCCGGGAGCCGCCATGCCCGATTTGTCATGAAACGATCCTGTTGCGTCGTGATCGCGTGTCTGCTTCTGGCGGCGGCGCTGTTGTTCCTGTTGTGGAAGAAGCCGCTCAAATCGCCAGTTGCGGCTGTGTCCGTCCCTTCGCGGGGATCGTCGGCAACGGAACGTGTTTCCATTCCGGAGGCGAAGATTCCGTCGTCAAATCGTTCACGCGAAGGTTCCAGCCGTAGCAGCGGACGTCGCGATGAAGTTCTCCAGGAAATCCAGTCGGCGGTGATCACCTATGCGCCGGAGGGCTTGAAGCCGATCGCCTCGCACCTGCTAGACTCCGATCCGGAGATTCGTGAATCGGCACGGCAGGGTTTGGTTCAGCTCGGCGAGGCCGGCGCGATTCCGGTCCTATGTGAGGCGGCGAGGCAACTCGACGAGATCGAGGCGAAGGCCTGTTTGGAAGCCGCCTCCTTTCTGGAACTTCCTTCGTGGTCTCTAACAGAAGAAGCCCGCGAGATTTCCACCGAACTTTCCAAGCCATCGCCCGATCCGTGACTGAGGCCGCGTCCAAGTCCGCCGGCAATTGGCTGGCGGACATCCTGCT
>JANOBS010000082.1:0-5659 GCA_031411755.1 Luteolibacter sp.
TCAATGTGGCAGCCAGTCTGGGCGACGACGAGGGCGAGATCGACCTGAGCTGGAACGCGGTGGCGAAAGCGAAGTCCTACATCGTGGAAGTGCGTGAACATTCTGACAGCGCCGCACCGGGAGCCTGGCAGTTCGCGAAGGTGGCCCCGCGGAGTTCCTCGTCGGTGAGTGGAATGGTGACCGGGAAGAAGTATGCCTTCCGCATCCGCGCCGTGGGGCCGAATGACATCGAAAGCCCCTGGAGCGCCGAGGCGATTTCGTTGGCCCCCTGATATCGGAACTACTGGGATTTACTGAAGCCACTACGCTCGCGTAGTGGTTTCAGCGTCTCGTAGTCACTGCAAAAGTGGAGAGTGTCAGCCTCCACGATCCGGAGAAGCACGCTGCAGCGGCGAAAAAGAGGCGTAGCGTGTTTAGTTCGAGTAGAATACGCGACCTTTTCAATTTTCCCAAATAGATGCAATTAGGAATAGAGCGCCTAAAACCACAGCAGCGATTCCTACGGTTATAGCAATCTGGTGAAGCTCAGCGCCGGACGGATGATTCAGGGATTTCGCGACACCTCCACCAATTCCAGTGAATAGTGCGACAACAAATGCCGTTCCAAAAAGACGGGCTATGAATGCTGAAGGTTCCACTCCTTTTGGCTACTTCAATAGGTTTCCAGTGGCAAGTCAGCTTATTGGTAATCCAATCACCTTATTGTCAGGTGGTCACGTGAAGAAGTCCCCAGCCATGGCGAGGGTCCTTGGCCAGTGTCCGTTCTCGCGCCTTCACATTCGGAGTTCATTTACGACCCGATCGGCTGATTGAATTGGCGGGAAGTTTCCGTAGGCTGACGCTGAATGATTCGCCTGCTTTCCACCGCCGCCCTTTTTGCCTCCACGCTCGTCGTTTCCGCCGTCAGCGATGAGAAAACCGAAGGCACCGCCAACCCGGAGCCGCTCCCGGTAAAGGCTGATGAAAAGGCCATCCTCGCGACCGTCAAATTTCCCGAAGGCATGGTGGCGAAGTTGTTCGCGCGTGAGCCGGATGTGCAGGATCCCACGGCGATCACCTTCGACGATCAGAACCGCCTCTACATCGCGGAGACGCATCGCTTCGAGCGGGGCGTGGAGGACAATCGCCGCAACCCCTGGGTGGCGGACGATTACAAGCTCACCTCCACCGCCGAGCGGCTGGAGATGCTCAAGAAATATTCCACCGAGAAGAGGCCGTTTTCCTATTTCTCGAAGTATTCGGAAATGATCCGCGTGATCGAGGATCGTGATGGCGATGGAAAGTGCGACCACGCGAAGATTTTCGCCGAGGGCTTCAACAACCCGCTGGATGGCACCGGGGCCGGCGTGATGGCCTTGGATGGGAAAGTCTATTTCGCCTGCATTCCCAACGTGTGGTTACTGGAGGACAAGGACGGCGACCTCGTCGCGGAGAAACGCGAATCGCTTCAGGAAGGATACGGCATCTCCGTGAGCCTCAGCGGTCACGATCTCAATGGCTTTGCCCTCGGGCCGGACAACCGGATCTGGTTCAGCATCGGCGACCGCGGCTACAACCTGCAAACGAAGGAGGGCCGTCATCTCTACGATCAATACTCGGGCGCGGTGTTCCGCATGGAGCGCGACGGCAGTGGGCTGGAGGTCGTGCACACGGGCCTGAGAAATCCCAAGGAGATCGCCTTTGATCGTTACGGAAATTTGTTCTCCGTCGACAACGAAGCGGACATGCAGGACATGGCCCGCGTCGTCGATGTGGTGGAAGGCGGCTACTCCGGTTGGCAGCGCGGCCATCAGGCATTCCAAAAATTCACCAACCTCATCTACGGCACCAAGCGCCACGACACCAACTGGATGAGGGAGCGCCAATGGGACATGAACAGCCCGCTGCGTCCGCGCGCCATCCTCGCCCCAGCAGGCTGGGTCAGCAAGGGCCCCTCCGGCCTCGCCTACAACCCCGGCACCGGTCTCGCGGAGAAATGGGACAATCACTTTTTCGTCTGCGACTTCGTCGGCGCGAACAGCGCGGTGATCGGGTTCCGCATGGAGCCGAATGGCGCGGGCTTCAAAGTCGAGCGGAAGGAGAACTTCGTTTCGGGGATGCTCCCAACCGACATCGAATTCGGCTACGACAGCAAGGCCTACGTCACCGACTATGTGGGAAGCTGGCCGACGCATGGGTTCGGCAACATCTTCACCTTCGAGGATCCCGCCGAGACGGCGAAGCAGGATACGAAAGATGTCCGCAGTCTGTTTGCGAAGGGATTCGCCAACTTGGAGCCCGCCAAGCTCGCGGAGCTGCTCCGCCACCCCGACATGCGGGTGAGGCTTCGGGCGCAATTCGCGCTCGCTGATAAAACCGAGAACCGCCCGCTCCTCCTCGCCGCGACAAAGACCAACGAACCTGTCACCACCCGCCTCCACGGTGTCTGGGGACTCGGCAATCTCGCTCGTCTAAAAAAGGACGGCGAAGCGGCTGACGCGCTCGTGAAACTTTGCGATGCTGATGATGCGAAAGTCCGCGGCCAGGCGGTGAAGGCGCTCGGCGATTCAAGCTACAAACCCGCGCTTGCGGCGATCACCCAACTCCTCAGCGATTCTGATCCACGCACCCGGATGCTTGCAGCCATCGCCACCGGAAAGCTCGGCAGTAAGGAGCAAGTCCCCGCGCTCATGGCCATGGTGGAGGAAAACAACGACCAGGATGAATATGTCCGCCACGGTGCGATCCAGGGCATGGTTCGGATCGGTGACGCCGACGCGGTCTTCGCTTTCGCCCAGAGCAAATCCCCCGCCGTGCGCCGCGCCGTGGTGCTCGCACTCCGCCGGTTCAATGACGCGCGCATCGGCACTTTCCTGAAAGACAGCGACCTCTCCATCGCCGTCGAGACCGTGCAGGCGATCAATGATGAAATGATCGAGGGCGCCCGCCAGGACCTCGCCTCAGCAATGCATCTCCTCGGCAAATCGACCTGGCCGGTGGACCTCCGTATTCTCAACGCCATGATCCGCGCCGGGGGCGAGGAAAACGTCCGCCGGTTGCTCGCCGTCGCTGCCAACACCGCCCTTTCCGAAAACGCCCGCACCGAGGCGCTTTGGCTCATCGGTCGCTATGAGAATCACCCTCCCACCGATCCCACCACCGGGAAGTATCGCCCGCTTGAACCCCGCGTGCTTGGCAAGGAAATCCGCGAGGAAATCCACAACGCGCTGCTCCCGCTCCTCACCAGCACCTCCGGCGACATCCTCGTCGAGGCGATGGGCCTGGCAGGGAAATTCAACGTCAAGATCCCTCAGGAAACGCTGGTCAAACAACTCACCGGAGCCAAGAACCCGCTCACCGTGAGGGTCGCTGCATTAAAGGAACTCGAATCCGCGAAACCCGCCGATTTTACCGCAACTCTTGCAAAACTTAGTTCCGATCCAGATCCGAAGATGCGCAGCACCGCCCTGCAATCGCTTGGCCGCCTCGCTCCCAACGATGCCTTCGGTGTGATCAGCGGAATCCTTTCCTCGGGAAATACCGGCGACAAGCAACTCGCCATCGCCCTGCTCGGCACCTTGAATCATCCACAGGCACCCGGCGTCCTTTTGCAGATGATTCAGGACTTGGGCAAGCAGCCACCCGCGATCAAGCTCGACATCCTGGAAGCCGCCCGGAAACGCGGCGGGCAGGAACTCAGCAAAGCCATCGCCGCCTACGAAGCGGCTCTTTCCAAGGACGATCCTCTCGCTGCTTTCGGCATTTCCATCGAAGGCGGGAACGTCGAGAATGGCAGGAAGATCTTTTTCAACAGCGGTGCCGCCAACTGCGTCCAGTGCCACAAGGTCGGCGACCGGGGAGGCGATGCGGCACCAAATCTTGCAGGCATTGCAGGCCGTCGTGATGCGGCCTACATCTTGGAATCCATCATCGTCCCAAGCGCCAAACTCGCCCCCGGCTACTCGCCCATCGCCGTCACCATGAAAGACGGCACCATCGTCGCCGGGATGCTGATGAAAGACACGGAAACCGAGGTCGTCGTCCAAAACATCGAGACAAAAAAGGAAACCGTCTGCCTGAAGTCCGACATCAAGACCGTCCCACCCGCCATGTCCACCATGCCGCCGATGGGAGCCATTCTCAACAAATCCGACATCCGCGATCTCGTCGCCTATCTGTCCTCGCTGAAATGAAAGGCGAGACGCGGGAGATCCAGCGGATGGCGAGGGGCAGGCCTCACATCGTAACATTCTCCAGCCCTTTTTGCTGAGCCAGAGGAGCCGGAACGGGCTTGTTGACCGATGTGGCACACCACTGTAATACTCCAATCTCTCCGCGCTGTGCTCCTGTCATGAGCGCTCTTAAGGGCCTTCACCCCAAAGCACCTTCCTAGCCATGCTTGAACAGCTCGTGAGTGATCGCCGTCATTGCAATCGTTGGCTCCGGGGTTTCCTGTTGGGAATGGCCGTCATCGGGTGCACCGCTGTGGAAGCGGCATCGTCGGTGGGCTCCCCACAACCCGGGGTTTTCCGGCAAACGGATCTGGATGCGGGCGGATGGTTGACCGGCTTCGCATCGCACACGGACGGCAGACTCTATGCGCGGACCGATGTGGGCGGGGTCTATCGAAGCGATGATCAGGGTGGGTCGTGGCGCTTTGTTTCAGGAAACATGACGAGCAGCGCAGGTCTTTTCGTCCAGGGGCTGGCAGTCGGTGAAACCTCGGCGGATGTGATCTATCAGGCAGTGGGAACGAGCTATGTGGCCTCCGATGCCGCACGCGGTGTCTGGCGCTCCTTGGACGGCGGTGGGGCCTGGACGCAGGTGCTTTCAAACGTGAATTTTTCCGGCAACGACGACCTCCGCTGGCAAGGCGAGTGTCTCGCCATCACGCCGGGCTTGGGCGACCAGGAAATCTTCGCCATCAGCCGCAAGAACGGCTTGTGGCGCAGCACAACCGGCGGTGCGGCGGGAACATGGAGCAAGCAGGGGGGCACTTTGTTCGATGGCTTGATCGGTCATGTGGTGCACGTTCATCCGGCATTTCCCAACGAGGTCTTCGTCGCGGGAATCAAGGACGGCAGCACCAGCGCTCTCTACAAAGGTACGCGCGGCGCGGGTGGTGCGATCACATGGTCGGCCATCACGGTGAATGCGGCCACCACATCCGTCACCCGCCTGGCGCGTTTGCCGGGTGGTGTGATGTTTGCCGCGGTGCAGGACGGATCCAACAATCGTTTCTACAAATCCGACATCACTGGCACCACCTGGACCAACATCACCACCACGGTCCTCGGCGGACTCAGCGCCAATGGTTCTGTCGGCATGTGCCACGTGCTGCGCGATGGCACAACCATCGTGCTGGGGTGGATCGGCGGGCCCACCCGCAAGAGCACCAACGCGGGGGGGGCGTGGACCACCGTGCCACTCGCGATCACCGGCACCCGCCCGCCAGCCATGCTGACGAGCGACACCAATCCAGGTTGGTCACGGGGTTCGCTGCATCAGGATCCGCTGGATGCAAATCGCTGGTATTTGCCAAACGGATTCGGGCCTTTTGTTTCCAACGATGCCGGAGGCACTGTGAGTTACATGACACGTGGCATCGGCGAGGTGGTGACATGGAAACCCACCTGGCATCCGAATGATCCGCTGCGCGTTTATATGCCGGTGGCGGATT
>JANOBS010000083.1:0-5926 GCA_031411755.1 Luteolibacter sp.
CCCCGGGTGGTCGACCGGAATACGGCCCCCCTCCTTCGCCGAGGCTTCGGAGAACAGGTCGGCCCGGGGC
This sequence comes from Luteolibacter sp., assembly GCA_031411755.1. Classification (GTDB taxonomy): domain Bacteria; phylum Verrucomicrobiota; class Verrucomicrobiia; order Verrucomicrobiales; family Akkermansiaceae; genus Luteolibacter. Next base: position 71 of record JANOBS010000083.1, read on the forward strand.
TAATTTCTCCGATCCCTGCCGGGATCAAGAATCGAACTGTTGTAACCCAATCCTTAAAGGCATCGGCCTTCAGGCGGTTCTGTAGAGCCTCCCTTAAGGACAGACTACAAACTCCTACTCCAGCCAGTCACCGCTGGCGATGAGGTTGGCTTCATCAACGGGCCCGATCCATTCCCACACCCAGGCGTGGGTCGTCCTTTCTCCATCGCTCGCGTCTGTTAGAACGCGGCGGTATTCACTGCCCTCGACCTCACCAGCGGAAAGCCCTTCGAAGACATCCAGCTCGTGAAGCTGCTCCGTCGTCACATCGAAAATCTCGCCAATCACTTCCCCAGCGTCGGAATCCAGCATCAGGCCGGGATACCAGTCGATTCGATAAAGCCTGCCTTTCACATGACCGGAAGACACAAAGCGGCTGCCCGCCATGCGGAAATGGTTTGAGCCGCCCTGACGCAGCGTGCCGTAGACGAAGACCCGGTTAGGCGAATCGTGGGCCGGGGTCATGGTCCGCTTACTTCGTAAACTTGTAGGCGACCTCGTTGTCGAGAACCTGCTTCAGATCGTCGAGGCCCACGTCGAGTTCCGCCGCGATCGCGATGATCTCGGTTTTCGGGAAACGCAGCTTGAAGGCGGCCAGGTTTTCCTCAGCGCCATCGACGTCCATCTTGTTCGCCACGATCTTCCATGGGAAACGGGCGAGCTCCTCATCATACTCCTTCACCTCCTTGCGGAGGATTTCGAGATCCGAGATTGGGTCACGTCCATCGACGCCGCCCATGTCGATCACGAAAAGCAGCACGCGGCAGCGGGTGATGTGGCGCAGGAACTCGTGACCGAGCCCGCGGTTGTCGTGCGCGCCTTCGATGATGCCGGGAATGTCCGCCATCGTGCAGCGGCGGAAGCCCGGGAACTCGACGACACCCACCATCGGCTGGAGCGTGGTGAAAGGATACGACGCCACCTTTGGCTTCGCATGGGAAAGCTTGCCGAGGATCGTGGACTTGCCCGCGTTCGGGAAGCCAACGAGGCCGACGTCCGCGATGCGGCGCAGCTCGAAGTAGAATATGCCGGCATCCCCCGGTGTGCCGAGCGTGTGCTCCTGCGGGGCCTGGTTGGTGGAGGTCCGGTAGTTCCAGTTCCCCTTTCCGCCGATGCCGCCGTGGCACATGACGAACTCCTGGCCGTTTTCAGTGAGGTCGGCGATCGGTTCGAGGTCGATTCCCTCGTCGCTCCGCTCGAATTCGACCGCCTCGGCGACCGTTCCCGCGATGCTCCGATACACCACGGTGCCAGGAGGAACGCGGGCCACGATCTTCTTGCCGCTCTTGCCCGTCTTTCGCGAGCCGCCGCCGGCGTTGCCGTTCTGGGCGATCAGCTTGGGATCGTAGAAGAATTGGCGGAGGTTGTCGGTGGACGGATCGACCACCAGGACCACATCGCCGCCATTCCCGCCATCGCCGCCATCAGGGCCGCCGCGCGGGATGAACTTCTCACGACGGAAGGAAACGGTCCCGTTTCCCCCGTCTCCGGCTTTCGCCAGGATTCGGATGTGGTCAACAAACATGGGGTGAGATTGCCATCACCACATCGAGTGAAAAGTGTAAAGTGTGAAGTGGAACGCCCCTCGGATGGGAAAGGCCTTAGCGGGTGGATTGCAGGATAGGACCGCCGGATTTCCCCACGTCCCTGCCGACGTTACGAACGTTCTTGTAGCCCATAAACACCATGACCCAGAGGGCCACGGCGAGAACGAGAAAGGAGATGGTCAGGGTTGATTGTTTCATGAGGATGTGGCGGCGGGGAACTGCTCAGTGGCTGCTATCGTGTTCCTTCGCGGCGGAGTATTTCCTCACAGCCGTTTCCACCGCCTCGCGGCTTTCTCCCGTACGCTTCTGGATTCGCCCGAGTAGTTCGTCCTGCTGGCCTTCGATGAATTCGAGGTCGTCATCGGTAAGTTTCGCCCATTTCTGCTTGAGCTGGCCCTTGATGATGTTCCAGTCGCCTTTGATTTCGAGTGTGTTCATGCACTCCATCCTCGATCTCCCTGGATCAGGCAGCCATGGGGTGTAACCCTACTTCCCTGACCACTCGACCGCGTTTGCTGGTAGGGTTTCACCCCATCGACGTCCTGAGGTGATTGCTAGACGATACCCTTTGGACAGGCGGTCTCATTTAGGGCTTCGTCAGTTCTCGACCTAGGATAGGTTCACAACCATGCGGAAATCCACGTTAAGCAAGCTCACAGGTCACTACATGGAGGCCTTGCGCACGTACTTTCTCAAAACCCGCAAGATTGGATACCTCCCAGCGCAGGAGCTTGGACGGCAGGCGGTGTGCATCGGCCTCGAGACCCTGGACCTTGCCAAGATCCACACCAAGGTGCTTTCACTGCTGATCCCTGCAGGCATCGGTGAGGTGGAGAAGGAGGACCTGACCCGGCGCGCTGCAGCCTTCTTCACCGAAGCCACCGAGCCGATCGAGAAGACCCACCGCTTCGCCAAAAAGGCCGATGCAGACCTAGACCAGCTCAGCGCGACGCTGACCAAACGAACTGCGGATCTGGCTGAGTCAAATCGCGAGCTCAAAAAGGGCGTGGCTCTGCGAAAAGCCTCGATCGCCACCCTCGAGGCAAGCGAGATCGAATCCAGGAAGCTCCTCGAGGAAGCCCGGGCACTCCAATGCCACCTGCAGGAACTCGCACACCAGATCCTCATTGCAAACGAGGACCAACGGAAGGAAATGAGCCTGAAGCTCCAGGATGAAATCGCCCAAACGCTCGTGGCGATCCACCTACGCCTGGTCGAGCTGGAAAAGGAATTTTCGGTATGCACCGAGGCATTCAAGCTGGAGATCGCAAAGACACAGCGACTGGTCGAAGAGACCGTCGGAATCATCAATGAATGTGCCCGCGAGTTCGGCATTGTTTATGAAAACTGAGCCCCTATCCCTCTCCCGAAGCTACCTGGCCGCGTTGCGGACCTATCTGAAGGCAGCGACCGGAACCAGCAGCCTCACGCCGGCTCGAAAGCTCGGGATCAAGGCCGTTGCCCTGGGGCTGGAAACGCTGCACATCGCGCGAATCCATGAGGAGGCGCTGATCCTCCTGGTTTCAACCCTGGATGGCTCGCGTGTGAGGGACGACATCATCCGCCGGGCGGGCATCTTTTTCGCGGAAGCCATCACGCCGATCGAGGAGACTCACCGGGGTGCCATGGAGAGCAATGTCCAGCTGAAGCAGATGATCCAGACGCTGACGCTGCGGACCAACGAACTGGCGTCATCGAACGAGGAACTCAGGCTGGAGATCAAGCATCGCAAGGCCGTCGAGGACTCCCTCCGAATCAGCGAAGGGACTTCCAGCCAGTTGTTGGGCAAGTCCCGGCAGATGCAGGAGGAGCTCAGGAAACTCTCACGGAGACTTCTCTCCATCCAGGAGGAGGAGCGGAAAAGAATCAGCCGTGAACTCCATGACGTGATCGGCCAGACGCTGACCGGCATCAACGTGCGTCTGAACATGCTGAAATCCCAGTCCACCTCGAACGCCTCGGAGCTTCACCGGAAGATCGGAATCACCCAGAAGCTGGTGGAGAAATCCGTAGAGATCGTCCATCGGTTTGCCCGCGATCTGCGTCCTGCCGCCCTTGATGATCTCGGGTTGATTCCAGCGCTGCATTCCTATTTGAAGACCTTCATGCAGGAGACCGGCCTCCGCATCGGCTTCACCGCGTTCGAGGGCGTCGAGGCCCTCGATGGTTCAAAGCGAACCGTGCTTTACCGGGTCGCCCAGGAAGCCCTGAACAACATCCACAGGCACGCACAGGCCACCAGGGCCGACATCAGCATCAGCAACCTTCCCGCGTTTGCCTGCATGGAGATCAAGGACGATGGCCGGGGGTTCAAGATGAACGGCACCGCAAGAGCCGGGAAGGGCGAGCGGTTGGGACTTCTCGGCATGCGGGAAAGGCTCGAGATGGTCGGCGGAAGCTTTCAAGTCACATCCTCACCGGGCCACGGAACCACTGTCCGGGTGGAGATTCCAAAAGGGGCATCCTATACCCGCAAAAGTCCGCTGAAAGTCACCACGGAAAACACCCGGGAATGTCCATGAAACGCATCACCGTCCTTCTTGTAGAGGATCACACCATCGTTCGGGAGGGATTGAGCGCCTTGTTGAAGCTCGAGAGCGACATCAAGGTGGTTGCCGAGGCCGAGAACGGCCGCGATGCCCTGGAAAAAACCAAGCTGCTGAAGCCCGAAGTCGTGGTCATGGACATCGCCATGCCGCTTCTGAACGGCCTGGAAGCCACCCGGCAGATCCTCCGCTTTGCTCCGGAAACGAGGATCCTGATTCTTTCCGCCCATTGTGATGATGCCTATGTCGAGAAGGCGATCAAACTGGGGGCCTGCGGATACCTCATCAAGCAAACCGCTGCCCACATCCTGCCAGAGGCGATTCGAGAGGTCTACAAGGGCAAGCGCTTCTTCAGTCCCACCATCTCAAAGCGCATGCACCATCACGAGAAGAAGGCCCAGGCACGGGGGGAACTCACCATTGCAAGGCAGCCTGTCCACCTGACCTCACGCGAAATGGAAGTGCTCCAGCTGATCGCCGAGGGAAAGGCCAACAAGGAAACCGCGGACGAACTTCATATCAGCGTCAAGACGGTCGAAAAGCACCGGCAGAGCCTGATGGAAAAGCTCAATATCCATGACACCGCCGGCCTCACCCGCCATGCGATCGCCACCGGCATCATCGAGAGCAGCGTGCAGATCAAAATTCTCTAACAGGCCTTGCATTTGGGGTGAACACCCCATGGCAAGAGATCAGCGGCATCGGTTATACATGGACCGTGCAACTCAGACTCACTCACACACGGAACAGCATCCCGGAAAAATCGAGGCTTCAGATCACCGAGCTGCTTCAGGAGCGGCTTGCTGATTCGATCGACCTGATGATGCAGGCGAAGCAGGCCCACTGGAACGTGAAGGGTGCCAACTTCATCGCCCTGCATGAGCTGTTCGACAAGGTCTACACCGATTCAGGGAAGCACGTGGACCTGATCGCCGAACGGATCGTCCAACTCGGAGGGATCGCGCTGGGCACCATCCGAGCGGCAGCAGCTCGAACCAGTCTGCCGGAATATCCGACCGAAATCACCAGCAGCATCAAGCACGTCTCTGAACTCGCCCATGCCATCGCATTCTACGGCGAACTGGTTCGCAAGGGAATCGAGCGAGCCAACGAACTCGAGGACGCGGACAACGCCGACATCCTCACCGAAGTCTCCCGCAGCACCGACGGAAACCTCTGGTTCGTCGAAGCCCATGAACAGAAGGAACATTGACCCTGCCGAATCCCCGGCAAACTGAACACCAGCCATGAAACGCCTCATCCATCACTACTCAAGACATCGCCACATGGAACCGATCACCAACGCCCTCCAGGGAATCATCCGCTGGGTGCGCTTGCTCGGCTCTCCCCGCCCCCTCGAAAATCTGACTCCCGAAGCCTCCTGGGTCACCAACTCAAGGAAGGACGCGATGCGAATGGGCGTCACCCCTCCCATCATCGTCCGCCACACCTTCCGGGTCAGGCTCTGTCCCACCTCCGCCGACAACTTCTCCTCCAAACCAAAAAGCTGAGTCATGATCCACAACCTCAACGACCTCATCGGGCACAAGCTCACCGCGACCGATGGCGAAATCGGGCATCTTAAGGACGCCTACTTCGACGATCAATCCTGGGCCATCCGCTACCTCATCGCCGAGACTGGATCCTGGCTGACCGGATTTCAGGTACTGCTTTCACCCCATTCGCTCGGCCACCTCGAGAACGATGCCAAGGTGCTGCGCATC
>JANOBS010000084.1:0-5846 GCA_031411755.1 Luteolibacter sp.
CGAACCAATCCCTGGCCATGCCCACCTTCTGGGCGCCCTGTCCGGAAAAAAGCAGCACGTACTTGCTCATGTCTGCGAGGTCTAACCCCGCACCAAGCCGTCGAGCAAGCCCTTAGCTTCAGCGACCCGCGCTTCCAGCAACTCGCCTCCACGCCGCATCGACTCCTCGACTGAAAGGCCGTATCCGGAAAGATCGAACATCGCGTCGAAAGCTTCCGCCGCCACCGGCAACGCGCGCCCCGCGAAGGCCACCACTGGCTTGCCGAGCGATCGAGCCAGGCGCGCCACGCCTGCCGGTCCCTTTCCGCCCAGAGTCTGCTCGTCCAGCGAGCCTTCCCCGGTGATGACCAGATCGGCCTTGGATAGCTTCTCCGCCAGGCCGAGCGCATCCGCCACGAGGTCGAAGCCGAAGACGAGTTGCGCCCCGGCGAACCTCAGCAGGCCGAAGCCAAGTCCTCCCGCCGCGCCCGCTCCAGGAGTGAGGGCCTGCGATTCTCCACCGCTGACTTTCACCAAGCGCGCCAGCACGCCATCGAGAAAGTCCACATCCTCCGGCGAGGCTCCCTTCTGCGGACCAAACACCGCCGAAGCGCCTCGTGCACCGAGCAAGGGATGATCCACGTCACAGGCCACCAGGATTTCCGGCAACGCGATCCGGTGCGATTCATCCATCGACGCCAGCTCAGAAATCGCTTCCGGCCATGGCTCCAGAGTCGCACCGGTTTCATCGAAAAACCGAATCCCCAGCGCCGAGGCCATGCCAACGCCGCCGTCGTTCGTCGCGCTGCCGCCGAGACCGATGAGCAGACGTTTCGCGCCGGAAATCTCCAGAGCATGGCGAATCAGGTCACCCGTGCCAGCAGTCGAGGTCCGTCGCGGATTCCGCTGTTCCGGGGCCAGGCGCCACATCCCGCTCGCCGCCGCCATTTCAATGACCGCCGTGAACCCATCCGCACCGTCAATCAGTCCATAGTCCGCTTCGATCGGACGACCGAGGGGATCGCGCGCCGGAGCTATAACTTTCGTGCCTCCGGCCGCCGCCACCATCGCCTCGACAAAGCCTTCTCCGCCATCGGCGATCGGACAATGCTCGACCGTCACTCCCGCACCCAGTCCCCGCTCGATCGCCCGACAAGCCTCCAGCGCGCTCAGCGACCCCTTGAATTTGTCACAAGCAATGACGACGTGCATGGGGCGGAGTTTGAAGAGTCCCCCGTGCCGGGCAAGGCACAAGATGTGAATGGTAAGTCGTGAATCGTGAATGGTTCTTACCACCACTCACCATTTACGATTCACCATTTACTCCCCACCTCTTCACCCCCTCACCACCACCACCGGCTGGCTGCCGCGCTCGTGTCCACTTCGCAGCACCACATAGACGCGGAACACCGCCATCGCGCCCGGCTCGTCCAAGGCGAACACCGTGGACCACTTCAGCGGCTCTTCAGGAGAAATGCAGGCCAGGGAGATTTCATCCTCGGACTCATATTGATCCCCGGCCATTGCCCTGACCTCGTAGTGATCCAGCTCCGGTTCATCGCTCGATTCCCAAGCGATGATCGCCGCTGTTTCCTGCCAGCGGCTTGAGACGTCCACCGCTACCGGATGGGTCCCGCGACGCAAATCCAGCGCAGGCAGGCTTTCCCGATTTTCATGCCCGGACGGAAAAAGCTCCAGGACCCGCTCGCGGTAAAGCTCAAGAAACGCATGCAGTTGATCCTGCGCGCCATCACGACCGCCACGCGCTGAGGACAAGGCCTTTTCCGAAGCGGTCAGCGCACTGGCCACCAGCTTGCGGGCGGAAAGATCCGTCGAGAAATCCAGCCGTGAAAACTCACCATCCAGAAATCGCTCGCCGACTTTCTGCTCCATCGCCGACCAGATCCGGACAGCCTCATCCGGAGTCCCCGCCTCATGGCCGGGCTCCGCGAGCTGACGGTTGAACTGCGCAAGACGCCGCGAAATCATCGTATCCAGCTCCGCCAAGTGCCGACGCTCCTCCTCCCGCGCAATTCTGGAACGCGTCACCGCCTCCGTCGCCTGCGCCAACCGAGCCCGCACTTCCAGCACCGCCGCGCGATCAATCCCGTGCCCGAGATTCAGCGTGGAAGAGTCGCCCAACGACGCTTCCAGGGCCGACCAATGTTCGAGAAACTGATCAGCGACAGGCAAATAGGAAACCGGACCGGCAAGAGGCATTGGTCGACCTTAAGCCCATTTCCGCCCGCGCGTCAGGGAAAAGCCTGCCAAGTCCGTCATCGCGTATCGCAGCACCGCCAACGATCCGCGAAGGGTTTTCCTTGAAACCGCGCCTCGATCCGCGCATAGAAACCCCGCCGCAGGCACCGAGGAGAGGTGGTAGAGTGGTCGATTGCGCCGGTCTTGAAAACCGGAGAGCCGAAAGGTTCCGTGGGTTCGAATCCCACCCTCTCCGCCAACGGCCCAGTCCTGCGTATTCCGCTGGATTGGGCCGTTGGCGTTAGCGGTCGGGCCGAGAACGCCGCAGAGCCGGGTTTGACTGCCGAGGCCGCTCATCGCGGCCCATCATTGAACCGCGCAGCGCACCTCGCAGGGACCGGAGTGCCACGAAGGTCAATCCCACCCTCTCCGCCAACGGCCGGGCCGAGAACGCCGCGAAGCCGGGCTTGACTGCCGAGGCCGCTCGCAGCGGCCCTTCATCCCATCGCGAAGCGCACCCCGCAGGGACCGGAGTGCCGCGAAGGTCGATCCCACCCGACCACGGTGTGGAAGAAATTCCTAATGACTAAGCCCTAATGCCTAATGTGGAGAGCCGTTGTCGTGAGCGGTCGGGCCGAGAACGCCGCGAAGCCGGGTTGGGCCTATTTGATTGGGAGGTTATCCATCGAAGTCCTTTGCCGCGTCGAGGAACTGACGCAGGAAATCGAGTGACTCGCCTCGGATCCGCTGGCTGCAGGAAAGCATGGTAAAAAGCAGCCATGAATCCGTCAGACCGAGACCGAGCAGCATCCGAGTGGGGCCGGAGCTCAACAACCCGATGACCACAAGATCAAGCGCCAGAAAAAGCAGAACCACCAACAAGACGCCGAACGAGGGCCTGCGGAGGGTGGTGTGCGTTTTCATGGATATTGAAGCAAGCGTCGAGGCCTGGTAACCCGTTACCGGGAGCGCCCCTCCGAATCAGGTTGAGGTTTATCACCACCCTCCGACTTCGACTCGGGGCGGGTAGCGGGTTGTCCAGCGCCGCTTTGTTCGCTCTCTTGGAGTTCCTTGCTGGCTTCGGCAAGTGTACCCCAGTGCGTGATCTCTGGTTCGTAAAACGTCCGCTCGACCCGTTCTCCACTTGAAAGGTCTGTCGTAACCTTGGAGTTCAAAACGAGGGTTCCATCTGCGGCGGGATTGTATTCTCTGACGCACTTGGTCGCGGCAAACTCATCGGTCGTCGAATCGTAGCCATTGAAGGTCGTGAACACGTAGTTGGCGCGACGAAGCAATCCGTCCGCTCCGTAGGTGTAATCAATTCGACCTGCCCAATCCCCTGACTGCGTGGCTATCTCCCTCGATATTGTGGTGTCGGCTCTCGGCGGGCTGCCGCCAGTCGCTCCCGACTCGCGCTCACAGCCTGACAGGCTCAGCACCAAGGCAGTCAATACAAGTATAGTAAGTTGCATCATTATTGCAGAACGTTTGATGTGGTGGCACGGCGGCGCAGGACTCACAGAGCGCAGCGAACGAGGGCGCTTATCCGCCGTTGCCACCCACGACGTGTTCTGCATCTTCACTTTAGCTTTGCCGCAAGTGGATCTGCATCTCGCTCCTTCACCGTCTTGGTCGCGTCATCCAGAGCCTTCTTGGCGGATGCATCCTTAGCGGCAAACCCCGTGAGTCTTGCATAGGCAAACTGCCTTGAGTCAAGTGCGGCCTTCTCGCTGGACATCAGACTCCCGAGAAGCCTAACGAGCGCGTCGTGAGCCTCGCCCTTGTCCGGAATCTTGTTGATTTCGTTCTTGGCGGTCATCATAGCGAACCTCTTCTCGCCAGACAGAGCGCTGTCTCCGTGGATCAGAAACCAAACGACGTTGTCCCGTTCACTCGCGGCAACAACGCCAGCAACCGTGTTCACGTCAGCAGTGATTTGCTTGTAAACTTCGGTGTCAGCAGTGGCTTGCTTGTTAACTTCGGCGTGCAATCTCGGAAGAAGCAGAGTGATGCCAAACAGTAGTGTGAGTATGGTATTATTCATTTTTGCAGAACGTAATAGGTGAGGCGGCGGCGCGCAAGACTCCAGTTCAACTTGACGGCTTATCGCCGTCGCCTCAACCGTCTTCCATGAGAAGGCAGTCAAATGCAAATTGAAGTTCACTTCAACACGAGTTCATTCGGGTGTTGGGGCTCATGCGGTCAGAGTTAAGATTTCGGTAAAATTGCTCCTCCCGCTGCCCTCGCGGACGGGAGGGGTGCATCCACGCTGGCTCCAGTGAAACAGGGAATCGGGCTTCCATTCGCACTTGTTCGGGACGGGGTGTTGTCGGGTTCCGGGTGCATGATTTGATTCAATGTTCCTTGTAGCTGGGAAAAGGTGGGATGCTGCTATCTTGTTCGCGCACTCAGTGGCCCTTGTGGCAGTTGCTGACGGCTCATCGCAGTCATCCCAAAGTGGCCGTGCTGACGCTTCATCGCAGTCATCCCGAATCTTCGAAGTTGTTTCATCTGTGGGAAAAGTCGTGGGGTGGTTCAGGCGGCCTGGGCGGCCTCAGCTCCTCGCAAGGGCTCGTAGTCGCGCCCGTATTTCCAGAGCGCGAGCATCAGCACGGCGAGTTTGCGGGCGATGGCCACGACGGCTTTCCTCTTGCCGCGGCCGCCACCTCGCTCGGCCAGCATCAGCCCGTGGCGCTTCAGGTCAGTATCGGGACCGAAGGGGCCGAGGATGTATTGTGCGCAACCGACGAGCAGGCTGCGCAGGTAGGCATCGCCTGCCTTGGAGATGCGCAGTTGTTTGTCGAGGCCGCCGGATTGATCGCGCTTCGGCACCAGGCCGAGGTAGGCACCGACGTCGCGCGGGTTTTCGAAAAGCTCGGGGTCCTCGATGGTCAGCACGAAACTCAGTGCGGTGATCGGTCCGATCCCGACGATCTGACGCAGGCGCTGGGTCACTGGATATTTCGTTTCGCAGAGTGTCTCCACCGCGCGGTCCAGCTCGCGGATCTTCTGGGTCATCAGATCAATGACCTGAAGCGACGGCTCGACGCTATCGAGTAAAGCACTGTCCCTTTCAGCGAGCAGTGTGCGACAACGCTTGGCAAAACAGGCGCTGTTGGGCGAAGGCAGCGCCACGCCCAGGCTCTTGAGGGTGAATCGCACGCTGGAGATGATGTCCACACGCTGACGCACGAGGTTGTCACGCAGCTTGACCCGCAAAAGATCGCGCTGGGCTTCCTCCGTGCCATGTTCGACCGGGTGCAGCAATTGCGGGTCCATGCGGGCGATCTTGGCCAGCATGCGGGCGTCGTTCTTGTCGCTCTTTCGGTCGCTGGTGTAGATGGCGCGCAGCTTGCGGGGATTGGCTACGAACACCTCGTGGCCGAGGTCCGAGAGGAAGCGCTTGATCCAGGGGCTGTGCGAGCCAACCTCGAAGGCGATGCGCGCGCCGGGATGCTTCTGCGAGAGCCGGCGGAGCGACTCGCGATGGTTGGTGATGGCACGCTCGTCGATGATCTCGCCGTCCTGGTTAAGCACGCAGATGGCATGCTTCTTGTCGCCGAGGTCAAGCCCGATGGTGATGAGTGGGATTTTGGTTTTCATGGCAGTGCGGAGCTTATCACGGCGTTCAAGTGCCGTCGCTCACTGCCTTCTCATCTAATCTTGTT
>JANOBS010000085.1:0-7432 GCA_031411755.1 Luteolibacter sp.
GGCGGCGTGCGGTTGGCGGTCAATACGACGAATGCGGCGGTGAATCAGAACTTCACGGTGGCGGGAAGCACAATTGCGATTTCGTTGCCGGCTGGTCCTTATTTGCGGGTTGAAGTCGGCCCGACGACTGGCGGTCAGCCCGCGACCTTTTCAGTCCTGCCATTGGCGATTGAGCGATAGATCGTCTCGATGACGAGCAGGTCCCTGAGGCCTTCCTCGCCGGCCGGTTCGAAGGGCTTGTTGTTGAGGATGGCCTCGGAAAAGGCGTCCATTTCCACGGCGAAGTGATCGGAGGCTTCCTGGTCGAGCGGATGCTTCGGATCACTGGTCCAGCCTTTCAATCCATCGTAGCTGTAGGCTGGCTCCATGCCGAAGCGGCCGCGTTCGGCGGTGGCGGTGAAAAAGTTGCAGCCGTTGAGATTGTAGGTCGTCATGCAGTTCGCGGTGCGGCCGGAGGGGAACTTCATCACCCAGTTGATCGTCTCATCGACCTCGGCGAATTTCACGGGATCGGTCTTCGTCTCGATCGCGCTGACTTCCGACGGCTCCTCACCGATCAGGAAGCGGCAGGACTGGAGGGCATAGATGCCAACGTCCATCAGGGCTCCTCCACCTGCGAGGGCCTTGCGGAGCCGCCACTGCTTCGGGTCGCCGGATTTGAACCCGAAGGCAGCCTCGACGTGCCGGACCTCGCCGAAGACCTTTTCACGGGCGAATCGGATGGATTCGACATGATGGGGTTCGCGCTGGCAGCGGTAGCCGATCCCGAGCTGGCGCTTGGCGGTCTTGCAGGCCTCGATCATCTTCCGGCAATCGTCGGCGCTATTGGCCATCGGCTTTTCACAGAAGACATGCTTGCCAGCCTTGGCGGCACGAACCACGAAGTCGCAGTGCATGCTGTTGGGCAGGACGATGTAAACGACGTCGATGGTCGGGTCGTTGAGGATCGAGTCGAAGTTCTCGTAGTTGTAGACCTGCTTTTCACTCAGCCCGTATTGCTCGCGCCATTTCACGCCCTTTTCCGGAGTTCCGGTAACGACGGCGGCGAGTTTGGAGAAGCGGCACTTCGCGAAGGCCGGAGCGATCTGCTTCGTGCTCAGGGAACCGAGACCCACCAGAGCCCAGCCTAGCTTGCGGGGCGAGGGCTCTTCGGCGCGGGAGAGCCCGGCTGCCAAGGTGGCACCGAGGGCGGTCTTGAGAAAGGGACGGCGTTGCATGGAATCGGAGTTGTGTTGAAACGAAGTTGAAGGCTTCGTCGCAAGTTCCAAGCCCGATCAACCCAAGAGCCAAAGAATCGGGTTCGGCCAGACGCCGATCACGATCACGGCCAGCGTCAAGATGGCGACGGCGTAGCGGGTGATCGGAGGCAGAACGAGGGCCTTCGCATCATTGGCAGCAGGCTGCCACCACATTGCCCGGATCGTCTTGAAGTAGTAGTAGAAGCCGGCGGCAGCGGCGATGAAGCCAAGGCCAACGCCCCACCAGAGCTGGGCTTTCACGGCGAGGGAGAAGACGAAGAATTTTCCGAGGAATCCAGCGGTCAGAGGAACGCCAGCAAGGGCGGCGAGCAGGATCGTGAGGGCGATGGCGAGCAGCGGGTTGCGCTTGCCGAGGCCGTTGAAGTCTTCGATGCGTTCGCCATCGGTCTGGATGCGGATCTGGGCGAGGATGAAGAAGGTGCCGAGGGTCATCAGCAGGTAGGTCGCGAGGTAGAACGACACGGCCTTGGCGGAACCGAGCAGGTTCGCCGAATCGGGAGCCCAGGCGGCCAACGCGAGAAGCAGGAATCCAGCGTGGGCGATCGAGGAGTAGGCGAGGAGTCGCTTGAAGTTCGTCTGTGGGATCGCGGCCAGGTTTCCGAAGAGCAGGGTGGCGCAGGCGAGGATCAGCAGAAGGCCAAGCACCTGGGAGCGGACCGGTGAGCCCTCCGCCAGGAACGGAGTGAGGAAACGGATCAGCAGGATAAAGCCCGCGGCTTTCGAGCCCACGGAAAGGAAGGCAGTGGTCGGGGTGGGGGCACCCTGATAAACGTCCGGAATCCAGACCTGCATCGGCACGGCACCGACCTTGAAGCTCATGGCGACCATCACGAGTGCGATGCCAAAGAGAAGAGGGATCGGGGACTGGATGTGGGCGAGAGCGGCGGGAATCGCCTCAAGGTTCATCGTGCCGGTGGTGCCGTAGATCCAGGCGATGCCGTAAACAAGGAAGCCGGTGCTGAGGGCACCGAGGATGAGGTATTTCACCCCGGCCTCAAGGGAACCCACGTTGCGGCGCATGAAAGCGACGAGAATATAGAAGGAGATCGTGACGAGTTCGAGGGCGACGAAGGCACCTGCAAGGTCTTTGGCGGAGGCCATCCACATCATGCCGGCACAGGCGAAGATGGGCAGGGCGTAGAACTCACCGGTCCCAGCCTCGGAGCCTGGCTGATCGGTGAATTTGGAAAGCACCGAGCGGAAGTCGATGGACAGCAGGACGACCAGCAGGGTCGTGACCAAGGCGAAGAGCTTGTAGAAGCGCGCGAGTCCGTCGAAGTGATAGAAGTTCCACAGCGGCCAGGAGGCCCAAGCTGGCTGGACTATACCGTGGTCGCTGTAACCAATCTGGGGCCCTGTCGCGAAAAACGTCAGCACGATCAGACCGGTCAATCCAAGCGCTGCGAGCTTCCCGACCCAGGCTTTGGAGCGGCTGCTGAAAAAGGCCTCGGCCATGAGGAGGATCAGGCCTATGACGACGGTGATGGCTTCTAGAAGGTAGGCGGGCATTGGGAGAAAATTTGATCGGTCGGATTAGACAGATTGGGCGAATCAGTCGGATCTCTTAGCGAAGAAGATTGAGCAGCAGGTTCGGGTAGAGCCCGACCGCGAGCAGGGCCACCACCAGCAGAAACGCTGGAATTTTATCCGCGAGCGTGAGGTCCGCGACGGACTCGGTGGATTTCACCGCAGGTCCCTGGAAGATCCGGCGGTAGGCGCGGAGCATGTAAACGGCGCTGATGACCACGCCCCAGATCGAAAGAATACAGGCGATCTGGACCGGTCCGAGGCCAGTGGAGGCATCGTAGTTCTGGAAGGAGGAAAGGAAGACCATCACCTCACCGGCGAAGTTCGCGAGGCCGGGCAGGCCGATCGAGGCCATGGCTCCGAGACCGAAGATGAAGGCGAGGCAGGGAGCGGCTTTCGCAAGGCCACCCATGTCATCGAGGTCGAGCGAACCGGTGCGACGCTCGATGCGGTCGGCGAGCGAGAATTGGAGTGCAATTGAAATGCCGTGCGCGAACATCAGGATCACGGCGGCAGGGAAGGCGATGGTGTTGGCCGTCCCGCCCGCGACCAGGGCCGCAATGGCGAGGAAGATGTAGCCCATGTGCATCACCGAGGAGTTGCCGAGCAGGGTGTCGAGGCGCTTCTGGTTGATGGTGACGAGGCCTACCCAAAGGATATTGCCAAGAAGCAGCACAAGCAACGGCGTGAGCCAGGCCTGCATGCCTTCTGGAAGAAGCGGAACGGCGAGACGAAGCAGACCGTAGAGACCGAACTTTTTCAGGACTCCAGCATGAAGCATGGCGACCGGAGCTGGGGCACTGGCATAGGCCGGAGCGGCCCAGGAGTGAAATGGGAAGAGCGAGACCAGAGTGCCGAAGCCGACGATGAGGAGGGCGGCGATGGACTTCTGCGCGACCGGGTCGATGGCGACGTGATCTTTGCGCATAGCGATCATGTCGAAGGTGCCGGTGACCGAGGCCAGCCAGACGAGCCCGGCGAGCAGGACGATCGAGCCGAAGCCGAGGTAGATCGTGATCTTCCAGGCGGCATCGCGACGATCGCCACGGCCGAGCATGCCGATCATCAGGAAGGTCGGGATCAATGCCAGTTCGTGGAAGGCATAGAAGAAGAATAGGTCGGTGGCGGCAAAGGCTCCAAGTGCCCCGGCGGAGATCAGCAAGGACGATCCGTAATAGAGCTTTTCACGTCCTTCTGGAGCCTTGCCGGAGAGAACTGCTGCGACGGTCACAATCACCGAAAGCAGGATCATGATCACGCTCATGCCGTCGATCACTCCGAAGGCGAGATTAAGCTTCGGCGTGTCGAGGATGGGCCGAATGAAAGTCCAGCAGGTGCAAGTCGGCACGATGGCGACCGCAATGCCGATGGCGAGATTCACCACCGACGAAACGAGAGCCGTCAGACGGGCAGGCGCACCGGCGAGGATCGCGATGAAGGCGAGGATCGGGATGAGGACAAGAAGAGCGAGCATGATGGGGAAAGCACTAAATTCTAAATTCTAAATTCGAAATGGAAGAGCTGGGGTTTCGTTCGGATTCAGAGTTCAGGGTTCAACGGAAGACGGTGAAGTAGATGACTAGCACGACGCCAAGACCGAATGTGAAGGCGTAGCCTTGAAGGTTTCCGGATTGGACGCGGCGGAAGAGGTTGCCGAAGCTCTCGGCTCCGCGCGAAAGACCGCCGACTCCGATGCCGTCGATTAGGAACTTGTCGAAGAAGTTCACGATGCCAGCGAAAGCGTCCTGGAAGTAGCGGACGATCACGTTGTCGTAGAAGCCGTCGACATAAAAGCGGTTCTTGAACAGCGGGATCGAGACCGGGTCCTTGTCCTGGCCCTTGTAGAGCACGAATCCGGCACCGACGCCGATGATGAGGGCGACCAGCGAAACGATGGCAACCAGTCCGAACTCGAACAGGTGCTCGGGAGCCTCGTAAGCGGGAGCGAGTTTCGAGGCGATGAAAGGATAGCCGGCGATCAGGCCAAGGACGGCAAGGATGCCGAGCGGCACGAACATCAGCGGTCCTACCTCATGAGCGTGTTCTGCACCGTGGTCGCGCGACTTTCCAAGGAAGGCCACGACGAAGAGCCGGGTCATGTAAAAGGGAGTAAGCACAGCCACTGCTGCAGCGATCCAGAACAGGATCGGATTGTGATGATGCGCGGCTTCAAGAATCTGCTCTTTCGAGAAGAAGCCAGCGGTGCCGGGAACTGCAATCAAGGCAAGGAAACCGATCAAGAAGGTGATGCCGGTGATCGGCATTTTCTTCAGCAGGCCGCCCATTTTCCAGATGTCCTGCTCGTGGTGGCAGGCGTGGATGACGGCACCGGAGCCAAGGAAGAGCAGGGCCTTGAACCAGGCGTGGGTAAAGAGGTGGAACATCCCTGCCTCACCGGCAACGAGTCCGACTGCCATGACCATGTAGCCGAGCTGCGAGAGGGTGGAGTAGGCGAGGACGCGCTTGATGTCGTCTTGCTGGGTGGCCATCAGCGCGGCTGCGAGGGCGGTGATGCCGCCGACCCAGGCGATGACTTCGCTGGAGAAAAGGCCGCGAAGGAATTCGGGCTCGAGATGAAGGGAAAACTGCACGCGGAACAGCATGTAGACACCAGCCGCGACCATCGTCGCGGCATGGATCAGGGCCGACACCGGGGTGGGGCCTTCCATGGCGTCGGGGAGCCACACGTGAAGCGGAAGCTGGGCGGACTTGCCCACCGCACCGCAGAAGACGCAGAGCAGGGCGGTGGAAAGGATGGCGGGGAAGATCGCGGGATGGGCGGATTTGAATGCTTCGACGCCTCCTGCCATGCCACCGAAATCCATGCTCTTGGTGATGCCCCACAGCAGGAGGATCCCGATCAAAAATCCGAAGTCACCGACGCGGTTGCAGAGGAAAGCCTTCTTCGCGGCATCGGCGGCGGAATCCTTCTGATACCAGTGGCCGATCAGCAGGTAGGAACTCACGCCGACAAGTTCCCAGAACATGAAGGTCATGATGAAGTTCGAGGCCAGCACGATGCCGGTCATCGAGAACATGAACAGCGACAGCCCGGTGAAGAAGCGGGCCTTCGCCTCGTCGTCCTTCATGTAGGCGACCGAGAAAATGTGGACCAAAAGACCAATGCCGGTGACCACGATCATCATCCCGGTCGAGAGCTGATCGAGGGTGATGCCCAAGTCGATGTGGAAGTCACCGACCGATGCCCAGTGAAGCGGTTCGACAATGACGTTCTTTCCGAGCAGGGAAACCGCGATGCCGAACGTCACCGCAGCCGAGACCACCGAAGTGATCACGGCGAAGGGCGAACGTTTCAGGAAAAGCTGGTTGGCTGCCGCGACGACGAGCGGCAGGAACAGGAGGATCCAGGGGAGCTGGTTCATGAAGTGGGAAAGTGGATCGGGAAGGGGTTCAGCCGTGCATCGACGTGAGGTCGTCAGTGTGGATGGTCTGGCGGGCGCGATAGAGGGCGACGATGATGGCGAGTCCAACCGCGACCTCGGCGGCGGCGACGGTGATCACGAAGAACACCAGCATCTGCGAGTTCGGATCAGGCAGGCCGTAGGAGGTCAGGTTGAAGCGCGAGAACGCGATCAAGGTCAGGTTCGCGGCGCTCAGCATCAGCTCCAGGCACATGAACACGATGATGATGTTCCGCCGCAGCACCACGCCGGCGAGGCCGATGGCGAACAGCAGCCCGGAAACGAGCAGGTATTGGTGAAGGGTGGCCATTTGGGAGAAAAGCTGAGAGTTGAAAGCCGAAAGTTGAAATCAGCTGGTTTGGCGCTTGGAGAGGACGACGACACCGACGGTGGCGACCAGGAGCAGGACGCCGAGAATCTGGAGAGGAAGGTTGTATTCGGTGAAGAGGGTTTGGCCGATGATGTGGACGTCGGGGAGTTTCTGGTCGACCGATAGCGTGTTCGCGATCTTCGGGCTGATGTCCTGGTAGTGCGCGGCACCAGCAGCGAGATCGAGCTTCGGCAGTTCCATGTCAGGCGAGCTGGAAAGCACGCCGATCAGCTGGAGGGCGAAGGCGATGACCAGCACGAAGCCTGCAGCGACCGCACCGAGCTTCGGCTTGCGATGGGTTTCGACCTTCAGGTCGAGAAGCATGATGATGAACAGGAACAGCACCATGATCGCACCGGCATAAACGAGGATCTGGATGATGCCGGTGAAGTAGGCGTTGAGGCCGATGAAGAGTCCGGCGAGTCCGACGAACGAAGCGACCATCGAAAGCGCGCTCGAGACCGGATTTTTGAACGCGACCACCGCGATGCCGCCGATGAGCATCAGCAGCGAAAAGAACCAGAAGAGGAGGGAGGGCATGGGAAAAAGTGGAAGGTGATCAGTGAGCGGTGATCGGTGGACGAGTCTTACTTCAGCTCGTTCCACTTGTTGACGAGACCGACGCGGACGCCGCCGATTTCGTAGAGCTTCTTCTTGTCGTGGACCATCTCCTTGCGGGTGAGTCCGGTGATGGCGTAGTCCTTGCGGAGGTAGATGGCTTGCTCGGGGCAGACTTCCTCGCACATGCCGCAGTAGATGCAGCGGATCATGTCGATATCGAACTCGCGCGGACGCTTCTCGACCTTGGCGAACTTGTTATCGGCGGGGATTTCCTCCGGCTTGATGGTGATCGC
>JANOBS010000086.1:0-32250 GCA_031411755.1 Luteolibacter sp.
CCGATGTTCCGCGCGAGGGAAAGCATCAGCGCGAAGGCATGCTCGGCGGTGGAAATGGTGTTGCCGCTGGGGGTGTTCATCACCACCACGCCGTGGTCGGTGGCGGCGGCGCGGTCGATGTTGTCGACACCGACTCCGGCGCGGCCGATGGCCTTCAGGTTCTTCGCGGCTTCAAAAACGGCGGCAGTCACCTTGGTTTCGGAGCGGACGACGAGACCGTGGTAGTCGCCGATGATGGCGAGGAGTTCGTCGGGCTTGAGCCCGGTTTTGACATCGACGGTGATCTCCGGAGAGGAGCGGAGGGCATCCACACCTTTTTCGGAAATCGGGTCTGAAACGAGCACTCGGTAGCTGGCCATGGGAGGGCGGAAGTAAACGAGCACCCCGCCGATGGCAAGAATCATGAGAAACGTTTCGTCGGACCCTGCCTTGACGAGGGGGGCGGGGCCGGGAAAACATCCGGTGATGTCCGACACTACCCGCACCTTTTCCAGCCAGGTTCTCGATGGTCCCGATCGCGCGCCCAGCCGCGCCATGCTTTATGCCGTCGGCTTCGAGAAGCCGGATTTCCAGAAGCCGATCATCGGAATCGCCTCGACCTGGAGCGAGGTCACCCCGTGCAACATCCACATCGACAAGCTCGCCCGCGAGTCCGCTGTCGGGGCCAATGCGGCCGGTGGCAAGGCGATCATCTTCAACACCATCACCATTTCAGACGGTATCTCGATGGGCACCGAGGGGATGAAATACTCGCTCGTCTCCCGTGAAGTCATCGCCGACTCGATCGAGACCGTGGTCGGCTGTGAGGGCATGGACGGCTTCGTCGCCATCGGCGGCTGCGATAAGAACATGCCGGCCTGCGTGATGGCCATGGCGCGGATGGACCGTCCCTCGGTCTTCGTCTACGGCGGTACGATCCTCCCCGGCTGCGCGACGATCAAGGGCGAGAAGAAGGACCTCGATGTGGTCTCGGTCTTCGAAGCGGTCGGCAAGCACGCCAACGGTGAATACTCCGACGAGGAGCTGGAAACCGTCGAGTCCTGCGCGATCCCCGGACCGGGTTCCTGTGGTGGCATGTACACCGCCAACACGATGGCATCTGCGATCGAGGCGCTGGGCATGTCACTGCCCAACAGCTCCGCGCAGGCCGCGATTTCCGATGACAAGATGCGCGACTGCTTCGACGCCGGAGCCGCCGTCATGAACCTCATCAAGCTCGGCATCAAGCCACGCGACATCATGACGAAGGAGGCTTTCGAAAACGCCATCACGGTGCTCATCGCGCTCGGTGGTTCTACGAATGCAGCCCTGCACATTCCAGCGATGGCGCACTCCGCGGGCGTGGACATCACGCTTGACGATTTCGAACGCATCGGCAAGCGGGTGCCCGTCCTCGCCGACCTCAAGCCATCCGGCAAATACGCCATGGCCGACCTCGTCCGCATTGGCGGCACCGTGCCGCTGATGAAGATGCTGTTGGAAGGCGGCCTGCTTCACGGCGACTGCATGACCGTCACCGGTCGCACGATGCGTGAGAACCTGGAAAAGCAGGACGTCAGCTACCCGGCAGGTCAGGAAATCATCCGCCCACTTTCCAATCCGCTCAAGAAGGACAGCCATCTCCGCGTCCTCTACGGCAATCTCGCCGAGGGCGGCTCGGTCGCAAAAATTTCCGGCAAGGAAGGCGAGCAGTTCACCGGCAAGGCGCGCGTCTTCAACTCCGAGGACGACGCCATGAAGGCCATCCTCGCCAAGCTGATCAACCCCGGCGACGTCATCGTCATCCGACTCGAAGGACCGAAGGGCGGTCCCGGCATGCGCGAGATGCTCGGACCGACCAGCGCCATCATGGGACTCGGACTTGGCAAGACGGTGGCCCTCATCACCGATGGTCGTTTCTCCGGTGGCAGCCACGGTTTCGTCGTCGGCCACATCACTCCGGAAGCCTTCTGCGGCGGCACCATCGGCATTCTGGAGGAAGGCGATGAAATCATCATCGACGCCGTCACCAATCGTATCGACGTCAACCTCCCCGCCGAAGTCATTGCCGCCCGCAAGGCCGCCTGGGTCCAGCCGGAGCCGCGCTACCGCTATGGGGTGCTCGCGAAGTATGCCAAGCTTGTTTCGACCGCGACTGAAGGTGCGGTGACGGACAAGGGGCTGTAAGGAGAAAGCTCTAAATTCTAAATCCTAAATTCGAAACGAAGAGCGGGAGACTCCATGCGGCGGAAACTGGATCATCTGCCGCGTGGGGTGAGGTGGGCAGTATGGGTTCTCAGGGTCGCAGGCGCGGTAATCATCATGCCCATAGTGGCCATCTTTCCATTCATCCTGGCTTCTGGTGCGATAATGATCAAATCCGGTTCGCCATGGGCTTTTGATTTGATGGCAATTGCTTCCGCGATTCCCATTGCGATCGGAGGCGCTATGCGAGTGACGGCGACTTGCATGGAGTTGGGGCACGATCCTTCCGCTTTTGATTCGGATTACGAAACCGAGTGGAAAAAATTCGCGACGGCGTGCCTGCACCTTTTGTCGCTGATATTCTCTATTGGAGCTGCGCTTTCCATGGTTCGACTCTTGATCACCTGGCATGAAAAACGTCCCGAATTCGGTCAGGACTCGATGAATTTCGCCCTGCACCTCGTGCTGGCGATCTCACCCCACCGCAGCGCTTATTACCTTGAGCGATGGTTCGAGAGACGGCGGCATGCAGCCCACCCTCACTGATTGAACAACTCCTCTTCCGCCGGGATCGCTCTTGGCGGCAGGACACCGGGACCGTCGTCGTGGGTGGTGTCCGGTTCGGGGGCGATCTTCAGGGGCCGGAAGGATTCCGAGTGGGAATCGAGACGGAACTGGACCTCCATCATGTCGCGATTGGTCTCAGCGACCTGGTCCTTGAGGTCCTGGTTCTGCTGCTTGAGGCTCTTCATTTCCGTCAGCATGGCTTCGAAGAATTTTTCCGAAGCCGTTCCGGATTTGGGACTGCTTTGAGCAATGGCTTCTGGCGTTGCAGCAGGCTTGGTTTCCGCTGCGCGGGCCATACTGGGAATCGCAGGCACATTGACCTGAATTGACTTGGGATGAGTGCTGCTGACGGCCGCGACCAACTGGTTCACCGACCACCACTGGCTAAGTCCGGCCGCCAGCATGGCGATGAGGGCCATGCTGCAGGTCAAGGGAATGGCGGTGGATTTCATCGCTTCTTCGGTGGGGTGGGCGGGATGACCGGCACGGCGACCGGTGGCTCGGCAGGCGGTGTGGGAAGGGAGACAAGGAGCTGTTGGAGGCGGTCAATGGCATCGCCGAGCTGCTTGGAATCCTCGTCGAGTTGCTTGATGGAGGTCGCAAGGATCGTGCCAACAGTGGACGGTTGATGGAAGCCGAGGCTGGCGTCAAATCCAGGCTCGTCGATGTTGAACTCGGTGGCACCATCGGAGATCGGCACCAGGACATGCGGCTTGATGTTGAGGGTGATCTTGGACCCGGGCGAAAGCTCGATTTCGCGGCTGAAGGCGGGGGCTTTTCCTGAAGAATCGAGCATCCAGCCGGCGGGTGGATTGGAAAGTGGCTTGGCCGGAAATGGGGCCAGCAACTTCACTTTTTTCGGATCGATCGGGCCCTTGCCGCTTTGCAGCTTCTCGACCTGGACAGCGACTCCCTTCTCGGGCTCGGTCGGCTCAATCGGAGCTTCTTTCAAGAGCTCGGCATGTTCCGGTGGCTTGCCTGTCACGAGGACCGGCTTCTCCTCCGTGCCTGCCGCAGGCGGCGGTTCGATGGCGGCGGGAGGCGGTGTCTGGAGTTCTTCAGGAGGAACGAGCGGAATACCGACATCATCGAGGACGACCGAAACCTCCGAGCGTTTCGGCATCTCTCCATCGAGTCGCGTGAGGCGCTCCACGACGGGATCGGGTTCTTTGGGAGAAATTTCCTGGGCGGAAACGCAAACCACCGAGAGTGCGGCAATCCCGAGAATGGAAGAGCGGATTTTCATTTGCCGGAAGATTGGATGCGGATCGAGTCAGCGGTGTCGAGAGCGGCGGGAGTGGCTTCGTCAGACTCGCCCTGATTGGTGGTCAGTGAGGGGCTGTCGGCCCGGAGGCCTGCGGCGGGAATTGAGCGGTCGATGAGTCGATTCCACGCATCCAACAGGGTAATTCCTTCGGCCCGCAGCGCACGGGAGCGTTCCTGATAATCGGTGAGACGTGTGAGAAGGTCGCGCGCCTTGGCGACGTCCTGCTGATTCCAGCGCAGGTTCCGGCTTTTGTAGAGGACGGGAACATTCAGTGAGATCCGGTTGACATCGCCTCCCGGTGCCTCGGCGGTGAGGACATGCTGCACGCGCAGGTTGGTTTCCTCGTAGATCCCGTCTCCACCCGATTTGCGGAGTGCGGCATTGCGCGGATCTGTCGACGTTGGGCGATTGGCGACCATCGGGTCTCCTGGTAAGCGGTCTGAGGCAGGGCCGATGGTGTTGCCTGCCGATGTGGAGGCAGGGACTCCGGGCGTCGAAATGGTCCCGGGGTTCAGGACTGTAGGCTCAGGCGCGGGCAGGAAGACCGGTTTGGTCATGTAGAGGTAGCAGAAAAATGCGGCGACGAGCGTGCTGGCCATCAGAAGCCACGGGTAAACCCGTTGGATCTGGGCGACTTGAGACTTCCGGTTCGAGGAAGAGTAGGGTGCGTTTGGCTGGGGCAGCACGGTCGGAAGTGCAGAGGCTCCTAGCGGCTTGCGCTCAATCACGCTGCCTTCGGCGGGAAGGGGTTTCATCGTATCACAGACTCAGGTTTGGGAGGGATAACCGGCTTGGCCGGGGTGGGTGTTGTGCTTTCCACAGCGACGGCGTAGCTCACCACGGTCTGGTCTGACACGCCGGGAAACATCGTGATGGTGAGGGATTCACGTGTCAGCCGCAAGTGACGAAACACTCCGCCGTTCCGGCTGAATGCCTGGACACCGGGGATGACCTCCAGCGCTCCGCCGGTGGATCGTTGGCGGCCGATTCCGTCTGACCGGTAAATCTCGAAGGTCGAGCGTGCATCCTCGTCCTTGTCGGCGGTGACCCTCACTTCCACGCCATCGGTGTAAACCCGCAGCAGCAGCGGCTTGATCTCGATCGGATTGGCGCGGTCCGCCGTCAGCTTGGTCCGGGATTTCAGCAGGTAATCTCCGACATGACGGAATTCACCCGCGAGGGCATGAGCTCCGGTGGTCAACCAGAGAATCGACATCAGGAGTGGAGCGATCCGGATCATTCGCCGACATCCCAGAGTGAGTCCTTCGTGTTTCCCGATGGGTCATAGCTTCCGCCGGAGCCATTGTTGATGGTGGGAGGGGAAACGGTCACCTTGACGGAGAGCGTGGTGTTCGTCAGCGAGGTGATTGTGGGAAAGGTAGCCGGACGATTCGGGAGATATGGCAGCAGCAAGGCTTCGGTCAGTGAACTGACCGTCGTGGTGGGATTGTCCGCGAGATAGAGTCGTTGGGCTGAATAGACACCTCGTAGTGTTTCAGAGGCTTCGCGACCGAATTTCCACTCGGAAATCTTGCCGGAAAAGAACATCCCAGTGCTCATCAGCGCGATGAGCAGGAAGATCACGAGCGTCATCTCGATCAAGGTCACACCAGCGTGACGATTGCGAACTGAGCCATGAATATTCATCTGCTGAGAAACTAGGGTATTTCGGATTGGCTGAAAAGAAGGAAATCAGAATGGTTTTCAGCCTTTGAAGATCCGGATCGAGTCCATCACGTTGGCCCTGACTTCCGGATTGTCCCAAAGGGTCTTTAGGGTAATGAGGACGACGACAATTCCGATTGTGCCGACGATTTTCCAAAACACCCACCAGGTCACCGATTTTCCCTTCGGAGAGAGCAGCGGGACATACCAGACTTCGCGATCAACTACCCGGGTGGTGAACATCTGGCCGCCCTCCCTGAGGGTGTTGATGAATTCATCCGCGCGCTTGCTGCTTCGGGTGGCATAGAGGTGCGCGAATTTCCGTCCCGGCGTGTCGGGCAGCTCCTCATGGCGGAAGCCCTCGGGAAATCCCTCAGGCTCCCGCATCGTGTAAATCTGGGTCTCATGAACGAAGTGTTCAAGGATCCAGCGGTCGATGCGGGTGAGTTGCATGGTGGTTCAAATACCGCTTTGCATCATCTTCGGACCCATCAGGAAGATCGGCAGGAACGTGCCGATGAACACGGCGGCGATCAGGCCGACGGCAATCAGCAGCACGAGGAAGCTGACGGCGGCCGTGAAGGTGGCCATCTGGTTCTCGGCCTCCTCCTCATACATGCCGCAAAGCATTTCGAGCTGGCTGTCAAGCGAGGCGGATTTTTCGCCGATGGAAAGCATGTGGACGACCTGTGAATCCACAGACGTGTATTTGGCGAAAGCGGTCGATAGCGGGACGCCGGAACTCTCATACTTGTCGGCGGCCTCCCTGAGCTCACGGTAAAAGGGCGTACCCTTGACGCTGTTGGCGGAGACCCGGATTGACTTTGCCAGGTTGATGCCGTTCGAGTGGAGCATCAGGATGGTTGAAAGGAACGTCATCTGCCGGAGGCTCATGATGAGCAGGCGGAGAAGGCGCCACTTTGACATGGCCACACCAAGGATGATGGTGCGGATTTTTTCAGAACGCCAGATGGTGATGCCCACACCGATGATCGAGAGCACGACGACGTGCCAGGTCGCCTGGGTGAAGTGGCTGACATTGAAGGCGATGGCGGTCATGCCATCAGGCTTCTGGTTGACGCCCTTCAGCATTTCTTCAACCTGCGGAACGATCTTGCACTGGGAGGTAATGAAGGCGCCGGTGAGGACGCCGATGATCACCGAAGGCATCACCGTGGCTTTCTTGATCGCCTTCTGGAAACGGATCTGGCTGGCGAGACGCGAGGCGAGGGCCTTGAACGCCTGATGCAACTGGCCTGCGTCCGCACCGGCCTGGATCAGGCCGACCGTCATGTCATTGAAGCGCCCCGTGCGGCGGAAGGCCTCGTGGACGCTGACCCCTGCGGCGATTTCTTCGCGGATCTTGTAGAGGGTGTCCGCCATGACCTTGTCCTGAAGGCCCTGACCGTAATACTTCAGAGCGTCCGCCGTGTTGATCTGGGCACGCAACATGGAGCCGATGCCTCGGAACATTTGGACCAGGTCCTTGTTCTTGAACTCCCTGATCCGCGGCGACTTGTTCAGCAAGGAAACGCCCTTCTTGGGCGCGGCGGTGATCTTTCCTGCGACTACGTTGGCGGCTGGATTACTCATCGGAATAGGTCATGTCGATGACTTTGGAAACGGCGTTCAAGTCGGTCTTGCCTTCCCTCAGCAGACGCAGGCCACTGCGTCGCAGGTTGGGCAGCTTGCCTTCGTTCTGGACTTTGATTTCGAGCTCGTAGGGTGTCATCTCACCCTTGGAAAGCTGGTCGGAAATCTTCGGGGTGATCGGGATGATTTCCAGGATCGCGGTTCGGCCGCTGTAGCCACTGTTGCGGCACTCCCCGCAGCCACCACTCTTGGCGGCAAAGACGGGAATGTCCGCCCATGATTCATCGAGGCTAAAGGTCCGGCGGTCGAGTTCGCTGATTCCGATCTGTGGCTCCTTGCAGTAGGGGCAAAGCAATTTGACGAGACGCTGGGCACACGCGGCTTTCAGGGTCTGGGCGATCTTCCAGCGCTCGATGCCGAGCTGCTCGAAGCGCTCGATGATCTGCGAGGCTCGCGGGGTGTGGATCGTGGTCAGCACTTTATGGCCCGTCACGGCCGCTTCGATGGCGAGCTCGGCGGACTCGATATCGCGAACCTCACCCATGAGGATGATGTCCGGGTCGCTTCGCATGAACGAGGCGATCATCGGCTTGAATTCCTTCGGGCTTTTCAAGTCGCAGTGCGTGATGCCTGGAACCTCGTCTTCGACCGGGTTTTCCAGGGTGAGAATGTTTACCTCGGGTCGGTTCAGCTCGCGAAGGATGGCGTTCAGAGTGGTCGATTTTCCCGAACCGGTGGGACCGGACATGACGATGATGCCTGAAGGGATCTTCATCACGCGGGCGAGCTCGAACAGGGTCTCCTCGTCGAAGGCCAGCGTTCCCTTTCCGAGCGTCACATTGAGGTGGCTCTTGTCGAGAAGTCGCATCGTCACGTGGTAGCCACGGTAAGTGCGATGGCGCTCGTAGCGGATGTCGATCGGGCGATGGAAATACGAAATCGTGAAGCGGCCCGAGATCCCCGGCGTGGTGTTCCTGATTTCCGTCGGCAGCTTCATCAGGTTCAGCAGGAAGGCATCCAGACGGTCCTTCAGCTTCATTGGGATCTCAACCTTGTCGCCAAGGTCACCGTCGACACGGAAGGTGTAGTAGAAGACCTCCTTTTCGACCTTGAAGTGGATGTCGGAGGCGCGGAGCTTGACGGCGTCCGCCATGATCGTGGCGATGAGTTGGGCCATCGGCTCGACATAATCGGTGGTCACGTCGAAGTCGCGGTGGCCCTCGTCCATGTCCTCGACATCAATCGCTTCCAGTTCGGAACGACTTGGGCCGTTGTTGGTCGCCACCGACTCGATCGCACGGCTGATTTCCGATGCCAGGGTGACGATCTTGATGATCTCGAGATCTGGGAAGCGTGGTGCCAGATATTCCTCGGCAAGTGGGCTCCAGGGATTGGCGACAGCCACCAGCAGACGGTTGCCTCCGGAAAGACAAAGCGGGGTAAAGAACCCGCGCGTCATCACAGTCGGGTCGCAGTAGGTGTGCAGTGTGGCGTCACAGAATTCCGCGATCTTCGGGAAGAAGGGGAGGCCGTTGATCCTGGCCACCGCCGCCATGAAGCTGTAGCGGGTCACTCGGTTGGGCACCTGATCGTGGGCCAGTTCCGAGTACATCGGATCATGGATCCCCAGGGCCGCCATGATCCGGCGGCTGATCGATTCATTGAAGGCGATACCGTCGAACTCGATCATAGACCAAAGTGTTTGCGCGAAAGGAAGGTCCAGCTCTCGTAGTCCATTCTGGCGACGGTCATGAACGGCTTGATTCCGAAGCGGCGGTCGACGGTCTTGAGGATTTCCTCGGAGAGAATGAGGGAGGCGATGGGGTTCACTGAGGCGGTGCCAATGGCGTCGGTGTCCTCGGCAAAAATGATTGGGGAAAGAAGGATCTTGGCCAACTGGTGGAGCTGGTCGAAGGATTCGTAAAACGCGGAAGGGCCGATGAGTTTCCCCGCGAATGGAATCAGGGCAGGAGAGGGGCTCATGGTCGAGGCGACGGCTTCGGAAAGCGAGCCGATGACCGGTCCGAGGTGCTCCTCTTCATGGCCTTGGGCGCGAGCCACCCACTCGATGAGATCGACCGGGCGTCCGGTGCTTACATGCTGGCCGACTGCGGACAATGCGGCCTCCAACTGGGACTGCGTCGCCGCGCCAGAAATTCGAAGGGCCTCCGTGGTGCGCTGAATGCACTCGTCGACGATGTCGGCGGGGGTGGCTCTGGATTTTTTTTCCGGAGCTTCGCTGACTGCTTGGAATGGGAAAGAGGAGCTCATTGGAGGCGGTGGGTGGGCAAGCGATCAGCGCCGAGCCCTGCTGAACCGCGAAGGGGTGGGGCAGTCAATGATCTGTGCCTTGGATGATTCAGGTAGTGGAGCTTCGCCGGTCTTCGGGTAGTAAGGGGCTTCCTGCGGCTGGAGTCCGCGAACGCCGCGACGGAGGTTCGCTTCATGTGCGGGACCAGGGTTGCTCGGGTCGATCCAGTCGCTGTCCTCGGGGAGGGAAAGCTTGCTGCGAATGGCGTTGCCCCTGCGGGAATTCTGGCAAGTGCTGCGTGGATCGTAGGAAGTCGGGGTCACGATGAAGACTAGGCTGGTTTGCTCTTTCGTCGCTTCCTTGCTCTTAAAGAAGAAATTGATCACCGGGATATCTCCGAGCAGAGGCACCTTGTTGCGGTCGTTAGAGCTGGTTTCACCGTAAAATCCGCCGACCACCAGGGAGTTTCCATCGGGGACACGGGCGAGGGACTCCACCATCGACTCTGTCACACGGGGGTAGACGTTTCCAGAGGCGCCTTTTACCTGTGAAGTGATCTGGGCGGAGCGTGGGCGCATCTTCATTCTGACGGTGCCATCGGGAAGGAGGGTTGGCGTGACGACGAGGGAGATGCCGATTTCACGGTGTTTTTCCGGATCCACATCGATTGACAGGTCAGACTCGCCGATCTTGTAACGGACCTGCTCGGTGATGTTGTCGATGCCATTGCCCTGGCTGCGAGTCGAGGTGATGATGGGCACACGGTCGATGATCGAGATGGTGGCCTGCTCGTTGTCCTCGGTGATCAACGTCGGGTTGGAAACCTGCTTGGCTAGTCCGCCTTCAGCCAAGGCGCGGAGGACGCCGCTGAGCTGAATGGGGCTGAGAACCAGATTGACGTTGTCTCCGATGCTGCTGTCGATTCCGTTGCTGTTGTTTGAAACCGTATTGAAATTGGAGTTGATGCCGAAAATCGAGTTCAGGCTCTTGGCGACTTCGAGTGTCGTTCCGTTGGAGCCGAGTGAGTTTGTCCAGTCGACTCCGGTGCGCTGAGCTGCGCTGCTGTTGATGCGGAGGATCTTGGTTTCAACCACGATCTGGCCCTTCGCCTGGTCGATGTCATGCAGGAGCGAGCGTGCGGCCTCGATCTTCTGGGCGTTGTCGATGATGATGACCGTGTTGGTCTTCGGTTCGAAGTTGACGACACCGGACGCGCTCAGGACGGGCTTGATGAGTTCCTTGATTCCTGCAATGTCGGTGGGCCGGAGATACTTGAGCTGATACTGGAACTCCGCGCTGGGCAACTGGGTGAGCTGCACGGAGGTGAGTGCGTAGATCGTGCTGCCCTTGGTGTAGAGCGTGAGGCCGTACATGAAGGCGAGTTCCTCCATTTGCTGAAGGGGATTGCCATCATTGAGGTGTCCGGTGACCAGATACTCCGGAGTGGCGATCTTGGCATTGTGGAAATACTGGCGGCCGGCCTGCTTTGCGAGGAACTGGAAGATGTCGTTCAGGTTCGCGTCCTTGATGAGGTAGCCTTCTTCAGCTTGCTCCATCGCCTTTTTCTGCTGTTCAAGCGGAGGAAAGGTTCCGCCCGCGGCGGGGTCGCCAGGAGCTGCCGGTGGCGGAGCGATTGGGGCCTGTCCTGCGGGAGGAAGATCGGCAGTGAGGCCACCTTCGTTGGCAATGGTCCGTTCACCAGATGGAGAAAGGTCGGCAAGCGGCCCGCCATCCACAACTGGGGAGACAGGTTCCACCAGTGGGTCTCCGGTAGTCTGGGCGTGGAGTCCCGAGGTCGTGAGGACTGCGGCGATGACGATTCGGGTGAAGCAGTTTGGTTTCATGGCGGAGAGCAGGGATCAGTTGGTTCGGGTGGGGACCGAGTTGATGGTGTCAGATTCGAGTTCGAGAGGGCTATCCGCACGGGCGGGCTGCATGCCCGGAGCGAACACGCCTTGATTGCCCTTGCTCATGCCCTGGGGCATGAGGTCGAGTGTGAGGTTTCCGGTTTCGCCGTTCTCAAGATTTCGGAACAGGATGGTGCGTGCGGTGACCTCGAGGATCTGGGTGTTGTAGGTGTGGGTCTGGTAGCGTACGGGGAAACGGTCTCCCTTGAGGAAGCTGCGTGTTCCGACCAGGAACTTTCCTTCTCCGGGAATGACGGTGGTGACAGGGATCCTGGCGATGACTTCGGAGAACTTGACGGAAGGCAAGGCAGGGGGGCGCGGACCTTGCTGCTGGATGATTTTCGGTTTAAGTGGCTTTACCGTGGGATCCTGAGACTGGCAGAAAGGATCGTTCGTGCGATTGCGGATCGAAAGAACCGCTGACAGCGAGGCGATGTAGGTTTCAAGCTCGGCGCCGGCGTATCGCGAGGGGATTTGGGGGATGGGCCCGGCATCCGCTTCCGTCTTTTCCTCCTTTGGACCGGTGGCATCGGTTGGAGTGAGAAGCTCGGGCTTGAAATTGGCGGCAGACTGGGCCGTGAGTGATGCCGGCCAGAGTGCACACAAAGCCAGGAGTTGGATTAGTTTTCCCATGCTGTGTAGGTGACGTCGAAGTTGAGTTGCGCCGATTGGTTCGTGCTCAGATCAATCTTCAATTCCTGAAGCTGCAACTGAGGCATCTGGGTCTCAAGGGCGAGGAAAGCACGTTGAACGGTGCGGTAGGTGCCACGGAAGCCGAGACGGATCTGGGCCGAGCGCTGGGCGGAGACGGAGCCGAATCCACCAGGAGTGTTGAGGGGTTCGAAAGCGGTTGGCTGGAATTCCTTCGCCGGAAGTTTTTCCTGGATCTTGCGAAGGTTCGCGCTCACCGCGCTTTTTGTTTCCTCGGAAAGCTGGACCTTCCACTGATCGATGTACTGACGCTTGCGGCTGATTCTGGCCTCGATCTCCAGAGCACTGATGCGGTTCTTCTCGTGGCTGCTGAAGTGCAGTTGCTTGTTGGCGAAGGAGTCGGTGACCTTGCCCTTGATGATCGACGCCCCACCGACGAGGACCAGGGCCCCGACGATGGGAAGCGCGATGCCGAAGAGGGCGATGGATTGGCGGTAGAACACGTTGGGTGAGGGGGCTGTTAGGATCAGGGAGCCTTGGCGACATTCACCGCCATGGGGTCTTTCGCTTCAAAGCGCTGGGTGATCGAGAGATCAAAGGTGAACGGATAGGTTGTTGGATCGTCATCGAGGATTTCATCCGCAGGGCGGGCCTTGAAGGTGCCGTTCTCCTGCATCTTGACGATCGACATGACGCCACGGTTGCCAATGTCCGTACGGAACGCGGGATTGCCGGTGATCCGGGCGATTTCTGCGAACGCCGCTGAAATGCCCTCTCGGGTGCTGACCGAGTTGAGTCGGTCGACAGCCTCATCCCGTGCGTATCCGGTGATCTTCCATTCCTTGACGAAGCCTACCTTGGCCTGTCCGGGAACAAGGTCGGGCCTGACACTGTGGGAGAAGCCTTTCACCAGCACCCCACTGCGTTCGGGGAAAAGCCGGCAGAGCAGCTCCATCGAGGTCCAGGCTTTCGAGCGGTCGTCCAGCAGGTTGTCCCAGTGATCGACTCGCTGGCTTTCCGCATTCAGTCCGCCAAGGCGCTGCTGCACGGCCTGGGCTTCCTTGGAGTCGAAGGTCCACTCCGGCCTGCGGATGACATCAATGATTCCGAAGATCGACCACGCGAGAGAAAGTATGGCACAAGCTGCGATCCCGACCCGGATCAACCGGATCGCACGCAGCAGGCGCATCTCGGAACGAGCCGGATAGATTTCGGCGATGTCATTCGGAGTTGGCAGGAAATTCTGGAGTGCCCAGCGCTCACTTTGGAAAATGGTGAACGTATGACTCAGATTTCCCTCAGGGGCCAATGAGTTTGCCGGGATCGCCACCACCAAGGGTTCAGGAGCATGCGTGGGCAGGCCCGAGTTCGTGAAGGGTGTGGCAGACCAGTTTACTTCTTCCACGCGACTGGAGGGAAAGACGACCCTCAGATCGGCCGCGAGTCCTGGATCAGCCACTCCCGCCAGCGGGAAGAGGAAGATGTCAGGATCAACGAATTCAAGTGCGGCGGTCGTGGTCGAAGCGGCGTGCCTCAGGTTCGAGGGCCGACGAGCACCGCGATGCTGGAGCGTCCGGATCAGGCGCAGGTCACCGTGTTCATTGAAGAATGCCAGCACCGTGAACATCGCATACTGAAGAACCGTCATGAACGGACGGCTTTCCGTGGGGCGGATCGAACGGGGAATCGAAAGCAGCGCCACCAGTGGAGCACTGAGCGCGTGGGTGACGACAGGGAAATTGGCGGACTCTCCTGCTGTGCGGAGTTGCTGCAGGAAAGGTGCGTAGAGCCTCGACAGGGTGATCGTTGTGGCAATCGCCTCACTGCCGGCGGCAGGGTAGGGCAGCACCCTCCAGGAATTCTGATCGGCTGGAATCGACGAGTCATCGAGAATGGAGGCCGGGTCCTTCTCGGCGGTGGTCCTGAGATCTCCCAACGCTCCAGGATTGTTCAATTCGGGCTTGAGCTCGGTGGTCGCGAATTCATCTGCGACGTGTAGAACGACACCTACGGAAGTGGCGCGATGCTTCTGGGCGAAGTCAATGATCTGCTTCGCGAACGCATTCCCCTTGTCGGCGGACTTGAGCGTTTCCTCGTCCAACACCGGACCTTCCATCCAGCTATTGGCGTTCCTGTCGAACACGCGGGAAAGGACCTCAACACCGTCGGAGCGGAGATGAAGTTGAAAATCAAGGTCGAGAGCTTCTTTATACCAAGCGTCGTTTCTGGCTCGGCTGGTCGATCTGAGGACCGCACAGGCTTGGGAATATCTCTGGAGCGGATTGAGGGCGCTCGGATGTTGAAAAGTGGCCAAGGGACCGGAGTGTAAGGGATTTCACAACAGTCGGGGGGAGTGGGGAGAAAATCTGGAAGAGGGAATAGCCCGCCTCCCAAGTGGGAGGCGGGCCTGGTATGAGTTCTCTGGCTCCATGAGGTGGAGCCGAATGGCTCACCAATCGGAGTAGCTGCCTGGGACGTGTTCGTCCGAGGTCGCAAGTGAGCAGGTCATGTACAGGGTGCCCACGGCAGGAATCGTGTCACCACCATAGGCGTAGGTGCCGGCAGCCGGGCAGGCAGGTGTCTTCTCGACGAACTTGCCGGTTCCGACCACGAGGCTTTGAAGGCCCGTGACGGTGGCGGCAGGATTCACGCCGTTCATGTTGGCGTAGGAGCGGACGGCCTGCTGGACGTTGCGGATCTGCATGATGCAGCCGGCACGGTCAGAACCCTTCTTCCAGGCGCGGGCACCGATGAAGAGGATCGAGATGAGGGAGAGCAGGACGAGGATGACGACCGTCAATTCAAGGAGGGTCATGCCGCGTGTGCGCTTTGATGAGGTGATTTTCATTTAGTTAGGGTAATGATGGTTGTAAGGAGCAGATGCGACGAGGATTACCAGTCGCTGTAGCTGCCTGGAACGTGCGTCTCGGTGGTGGCGAGTGAGCAGGTCATGTACAGGGTGCCCACGGCAGGAACCGTGTCACCACCATAGGTGTAGGTGCCGGCAGCTGGGCAGGCGGGTGTCTTCTCGACGAACTTGCCGGTTCCAACCACGAGACCTTGGAGGCCCGTGACGGTGGCGGCAGGATTCACGCCGTTCATGTTGGCGTAGGAGCGGACGGCCTGCTGGACGTTGCGGATCTGCATGATGCAGCCGGCACGGTCAGAACCCTTCTTCCAGGCACGGGCGCCGATGAAGAGGATCGAGATGAGGGAGAGAAGGACAAGGATGACAACCGTCAATTCGAGGAGGGTCATCCCTCCCTTGCGCTTCACATTCCGGGTGTTGGTCAGTTTCATTTTTATTTGGGGTGTTTGTTTTCTGTCTCTTGAGAAGCCGCTAGGAATCAAATGATATCCGAATCATTGCGATTCATCCTGGCACTCTCAAAGGTTTGCTCGGTGATCAGGCCCTGACGGAGCAGCCTGCGAAGATTGGTGTCCCACTCGATGTTTCCAGCGCGGCGGATGACGTCCTCAAGGGAACGGGCACCGCCTTCGTAGTTGGCAATGGCGCTTGAAACAGCGTCATCGTTGTTCTGCAGGAACTCATAGGTCAGCACCCGGCGGTTGACGCCGTTGAGCAGACCTTGCGAGTGGATAAAAATGAGAATTTCCGAAAGGCGGCTGAGGACCGAGCCATGACTTTCCTTCGGATACATTTCAAGAATACGACCGAGGGTCTTGACCGCACCGGTGGTGTGAAGCGTGGAGAGGACCAGATGGCCGGTCTGGGCGGCCTCCATGCAGGTTTCCATGGCCTCGCGGTCGCGGATTTCGCCAAGAAGAATGACGTGCGGCGCCTTCCGGAGAACATCCTTGAGACCTTGACGGTAGGAGTGAAGATCGCGGCCGACTTCCTGCTGGGTCACGATCGATGGGCTCGGAATCCGATGCCCTGCAAACTCGGGGTCGGGCATGTCATCGGGGTACTGATATTCGATGGGGTCCTCGACGGTGACGATATGCTTCGGATGGTTCCGGCGGAGCCAGTCGATCAGTGCAGCCAGAGAGGTGGACTTTCCGGACCCCGTGGGACCAGTGACGAGACAAAGCCCGGCACGCTTCAGGACCGAACGGCGAAGCGTTTCGGTGGTGTCGAGATCAATGCCAAGGGCTTCCAGTTCCGGAATGAAATCGTTAAGGATACGGCAGGTGACGCCAAGTCCGGAGGAGCTAAGGTGGGCTTGGACGCGAAGTCTGCCGGAGCGCTCGCCATTCTCGCCCATCGGGATGCCGTCGCAGGAGAAGTCGGTGACCTTGGTCGTGGAGAATTCCTTGATGGCACGGGCGATCTTGTCATCCACACGCTCGTGCACGTTTCCTTCCTCGCCAAATCCGTGGCTGGCGCTCTCGCGATTCCGGATGAGGGCTTTGAGGATATCATCCATCTGCCGCCCTGAGAGGATGCCGAGGAAGTCCAGCTTCTCCATGCCCTTGTTGGTATGGATGTAAACGGGACGGTCAGCGCGCATCTGGATGTCCGAGACCCGGAGTTCCTTGCAAACGCGGAAGATCATTCCAAGCAGGGCCTCACCGGTCATGCCGTCGACAAAGCGCACCGGTGCTGCAACCGGAGAGGCTCCGGGCAGTGGCGGTGGTTCGATGACGGCGGTGAATACGCTCATGACTGGATCAGTTGGAGGCTTGTCCGAGGTTTGGCTGGCCTTCCAGCCGCAGAATGGTGCCTTCCGCGGCATCGCGAACGCGGCTGAGGAACTTGAATCGGTTGACGATCTCCTCCTGACGCATGGGAGAAATGAGCTCCCAATTGCCATTTTCCAGCCACTGCTTCGAGATCTCCTGGTGGCGGGCGAGGCTGAAATCGACGATCGCGAGGCGGTTCCTCATCTGCTCTTTCGTGAACTTTGCTGGTTCACCAAACATCAGCTCCAGTTCGTTCTCGGCAGCTGCGGCGGCGGTGAGAGCGGGCCGAGGGTCGTCGTTGCGGCGCAGGCAGTAGTCGATCGTGGAGTCAGCGAGCTTGGCTGCTCCGGGAGTCAATTCAGGCCGGGTGCCAAGCTGTGGCTCGGTGAGGAAAAAGTGGTAGGAGTTGTAATTTCCGTAATGAGATGGATCGAGTTCGTAAGCGAAGCGGAGCTTGTCCTCGATCTGCCGGCGCATGTCGAAAAGGTGCGCCTTGGTTGCAGCCTTGGGATTGGTTTTGGTGCCCGCCACCTCGTTGAGTTCATTGAGAAAGTCCCGGTAGGAACTGGATTTCTTGGCTGCCTGCTCCTGGAGCTTTGAGGTTTCATCACCTGCAGCGCCGTCTCCAAGTCCTTGGCCTTCGTCGTGATCATGGTCGCAGTGCTCGCCATGTTCATGGTCATGTCCGCAATCCGCTCCAGCATGCCAGTAGAGATCGATCGGTCCCTGCATCGCCATGGCGAACACCTCTCCATAAGGGCTCATCTTGATCCCCAGGGGATTTGATGGGATCAACATCGAAGGTTCGCCTGCTAGCGGCCGTGAGTTCATGGTCCACGCCAAAGCGCCCGCGCCAATGAGCGCGGCCGACAGCAGGTTGGAGGAGAGTCGGGACATCAGGCGATGGTCTTGGTCCTGAAACAGAGGCGGGAAAGGCCGGCGTAAACGGCGAGGATGCCGGTGAAGTAGCCAACGGTCTTCCAGAACAGAGGGGCGGGAATGACACCGAGCTTGAAATACAGACGCTGGGTCAGATCTGCCCAACGATACTGTGGTGAAAACAGCCAGACACTTTGAAGAATCGGGTTCTCCTCCAGCTTCAGCATGTTGTCCAGGTAGCCAACTCCATAGAGTCCGTAGATGGCCAACCCGAGGGTGACGGCAAATCCCGCAATGCCACCGAAGCGGGAGGCAAGGGCGATGGCGAGGCCCATCAGCGGGGCAACGGCCAGGAGGAAGAGAGTCAAATATTGCAAGTTGACGGTCCACCACATCGAGCGCTCGAGTGGATCGCCCGGCATAGCGAACATCAGGCAGATCGCCGTTCCAAGAATCGCAAGAGGCCCCACGAAAGTCATGACAGCCAGCCAGATTTCAAGCAACTGACGTGTGGAGGTGACTCCAGTGGTGAGGAAATATTCTCCCAAGCCTGATTTGGAATTCAACTCGCCCTGCCGCGCGGCAGTGAAGAGCCCCCATAGCAGCGAGCAGGCCCAGACCGTGCCCCAAGCGGCATGGATGCGAGCCGGCTGAAGGATGGTCGGCCGTTCACTTGCCATCGAGATCATCGGCAGGAAGAACGGGAGTCCCAACACCGCGAGGGTGCAGATGGCCCACGCCTTGCGGCGGAAAATGGTCGAGAGGGTGAGGCGGAAAAGTCGCATGGCTCAGTTCAACAAGGATTTCAGGCTGCTCCAGGTCTGCTCGGATCCGGTGAGATGGGAGATTCGTCCCTTTTCGATCACCACCGCGCTCGGCATCGGCATTGCGTCATAGTCAGGGTGGCAACTGACCAACCGCAGGACCTTGGAGTCATTCTTCGCCCACAAGGTCTCGAAGGCTTGGCGTGCGTAGGCATCGAGCCCGCTGAAAGGCTCATCGAGCAGCAAGATGTTGCCCTGGTCGGGGCGGATGGAAAATTCCGCGACGATCAAGCTGGCTTTGCGCCGATTGCCAGTCGAGAGGCGACCGTATGGCTTGGACGTATCCAGTTCGATATCCTTCGCCAGCGCCAGCGCCTCGGCGAGGCGGCTCTTCGGAAGCATGGCGGTGAAGATCGCCTTTGAGGAAACTTCGGGATCGAAACGAAGATCTTCCGGCAGGTATTGGGTGAATCCTGAAGCCTCGAAATCACCAGCCACCTTTTTGAGTGTCCGCGCCAGTGTGCGCAGCAAGGTGGTTTTGCCGCGACCATTCCGCGCCAACAGAAAATGCGTCCCGCCGGAGAGGGTGATTTCCTTCTCCGTAGACGCGAGAGGCAGGCCGTAGCCAACCTCCAAACCTGCGGCGAGTCGAATCAATGGGGTGGGTGAATGAATCATGCGAACTGCAAGGTCGTGTGGTTTCTAGGGAATTTCTCGAAATACTCAAGAAAAATTAACTATCGGGACGTCCTGTTCATTCGTCTTCTAGGATTATTTCGGAGAATTGGCAATAAATTTTTGAACATTTAAGCTTCTTGGAGGTCGGTGTCTCTGGATTCTGGATTTGAGCTGAATTTTTTTAGAAGTATTTGTTCGTGCCGCTCGGCATTCAGGAGGGGATTCGTGATATCGTCATTTCGCAGGTTTTTCCGCGTGACGCGGGGAGGGGGGCTGTTAAGAACCCCGCATCGGCATCATGGCGGGCAAGCTCACGTATCAACAGGCAGGAGTGGACACGCGCAAGGCGGCCGCTCTGGTAGGGGACATCGGCACGCACGTGCGTCGGACTCAGGTTAATCGCAAGCTCTTCGGCGCCTTCGGGCTGTTCGCGGCCTGCTACGACCTCAGCTCGTACCGCGAACCGGTGATGATGACCGGCTGTGACGGCGTCGGCACGAAACTGGAACTGCTCCTGGAGCACGATCTCCTCGAGACCGCCGGCAAGGACCTGGTGGCGATGAGTGTGAACGACATCATCACGACCGGTGGAGACCCTCTGCTTTTCCTCGACTACATCGGCATCGCGGCCCTCGATGAAGAAAAGATCACCCGCCTGATCGCCGGGATGTGCGACTACCTCGCGGACTGCGATTGCATCCTCGCCGGTGGAGAAACCGCCGAAATGCCGGGCATCGTCCCACCAGAGGTGATCGAGCTTTCCGGCTTCTGCATCGGCTGCGCGGAAAAGTCCGACCTCATCGACCCGACCACCGTCGCGGTGGGCGACGTCCTGATCGGTTACGCCTCCGACAGCATTCACGCCAACGGTTGGTCATTGGTCCGCCGGGTCCTGAAGGAATTTCCTGGTGAAGTCAGCGATGACGAACTCGCAGCTTGGCTGAAGCCGACCCGACTTTACCACGATGTCGTGCGCGACCTAAAGGCCTCCGGCGTGAAACCCCGCGCCTACGCCCACATCACCGGCGGCGGCCTTCCCGAAAACCTGGAGCGTCTGTTCCGTGGCATGGGGGCCGACCTCGAAATCCCGAAATGGGAAATGCCCGGCGCGGAGAAGCTTTTCGCTCACGTCGACGCCGAAGACCGCTTTCACACCTTCAATATGGGCATCGGCTGGGTCGCCATCGTTTCCGAATCCGAAGTCGAAACCGCCCTCAAGGCGGGCCCCGGCGGAACAGTGATCGGACGCATGGTTGACGCCGAGGGTGTCCGGGTGAAGGTTCGGGGCGAGTAAGGCGCAGGTAAACTTCCGTTCGATGAGCGACTTTTTGAAACACGAGTGCGGGATCGCAGCGGTGCGACTCCGCAAACCTCTGGCCTATTATCTGGATCGATACGGCACCTGCCTCTGGGGCTTCAACAAGCTCTTCCTCCTCATGGAGAAGCAGCACAACCGTGGCCAGGACGGCACGGGCATCGGCTGCGTGAAACTCGACATGCCCGTCGGCCAGCAGTATGTGGAGCGTCGTCGTGGGATCGAGCAGGACGCCCTCGCGCAGATTTTCCGCAAGGAAGTGAAGAGCTTCCACAAGATGTCGCGCAAGGGGCAGCTCGATCCGAAGAATCCAGCCAGCGTCAAAGAGAACTTCGATTTCGGCGGGGAGATCCTCGTAGGTCACCTCCGCTACGGCACCTCGGGCGATTTCGACGAAGGCTGCTGCCATCCCTACCTCCGCCGCAGCAACTGGCCGACCCGCACGTTGATGGTGTTGGGAAATTTCAACATGACCAATGCGGCCGAGCTGAACCAGGTTCTGCTCGAACGCGGCCAGCATCCGATCTTCGGCACCGACACCCAGACGGTCCTTGAGGAAATCGGCTACCACCTCGACGAGGCTCATACCGATCTTTACCGCAAGCTCCGTGATTCCGGCACCGATGGCCGTGACATGCCGGACCGCATTTCCGAGGAACTCAACATCGCCCAAATCGTCGGCGAATCCGCCCAGGCGTGGGACGGCGGCTACTCGATCTGTGGCGTCGTCGGAAATGGCGACATGTTCGTCATGCGCGATCCGCACGGCATCCGCCCCTGCCACATGCTCGTCACCGAAGACGTGATCGCCTTCGCATCCGAGCGGGTCCCGCTCATGACCGTGTTCGAGGCCTCCGCCGATCAGGTCAAGGCTGTGGATCCCGGATCGATCATCACGGTCAAGGCGGACGGCACCATCAGCGACGTCGAGTTCGCCGCGCCGAAGCGCTTCACGCCCTGCTCGTTCGAGCGCATCTACTTTTCCCGTGGCAACGATCCGCAGATTTACCGCGAGCGGAAAGCAATGGGTGCGGCCCTGGTGTCACAAGTCGTCGACTCCATTGGTGGTTCCTTCGACAAGGCGGTCTTCTCCTTCGTTCCGAACACCGCCGAGACCGCTTATTACGGCCTGATGGACGGACTTCGTTTGTTCCGTCGCCAGGAAGTCCGTTCGGAAATCCTCAAGTCCGTCGCCAGCGGTGACCTCACGGCCGACAAACTCGATGACCTCATCCTCCGCAATTGGCCGCGCGGCGAAAAGCTCGCCCACAAGGACATCAAGATGCGGACCTTCATTTCCCAGGAAAAGGGACGCGATACCCTGGTGTCCCACGTTTATGACATCACCTACGGCATCGTCCGGCCGGATGACGTCCTCGTCGCGCTCGATGACTCCATCGTCCGCGGCACCACGTTGAAGAAATCCATCTTGAAGATCCTTGCCCGTACTTCACCGCGCAAGATCGTCGTCTGCTCGACCGCTCCACAGATCCGCTACCCGGATTGCTACGGCATCGACATGTCGGAAATGGGCAAGTTCATCGCCTTCCAGGCCGCCGTTATCCTGCATCGCAAGGCTGGTCGCCAGTCACTGCTGGACCGCGTGTATGAAGAGTGCCGCGAGGAAATGAAAAAGCCCGCCGCCGAGCGGGGCAACCGCGTCAAGGGCGTCTATGCCGACTTCACCGACGAGGAGGTTTCCGCCGAGATCAGCCGCATGGTCTATCCCGAGGAAATCGAGTGGCACGGTGAGGTCGACGTCATCTTCCAGACCATCGAAAACCTCCGAGCCTCGATCAAGGGTGACTGTGGCGACTGGTACTTCACCGGCGACTACCCGACCCCCGGCGGCTACGCCATGGTCAACAGCGCCTACATCCGCTGGTATGAAGGCATCGGTGGACGCAGCTATGATCTGCCGCTCTGAGGGCGCGTCGATTGAAGCCCTGATCGCGTGTCCATGAACTCTCCCTCTTGTCTTCACTCGGGGAAAGAGGTAGGCTGATCGCATGGCAGAAAGTTCCGATCTCAAAAAGAAATTCGAGACTGATCCGCTCTTTCTCGAAGTGATGGCGGAAGCCCTCGCCATTCAGGACCGTTTTTCTGCCGAACCGGTCTACGCCAAGACCGGGAAAGGTAGCTTGAAAAGTGTTGGGGTCGAGGAACTCCAACGGATCAAACTTTTGAACCGCAAGCAGGCGAAAGACTCTCCACCATGAACTCTGTTGATTTTTGGTTGGAGCCTTTCTCCTGGGACTTCGTTTCTGCCCAGAATCAGGTTCTTTGCAGCCAGAATCCGCCCATCATGGGCCTACGTCTGATGGGCATCTTGATGGGATGAGGCTTTGGGAAGAGTCTCGGAGGAAAGAAATGAGCCTCTTCGAAGTGATCGAGGTTTGTCGCAAGTGCCACAGGCTTGCTCCATTCACGAACTTCAATGGAAATACCTTTGCGGCCATCGCCCGAATACTGGTTCGCAACTTGAATCTTGATACCGAGGTTGAGCATATCGCCCGCAGCCTCGCCGGGCACATTGTGGCCGGCGTTGCGAGTGACGAGGAGGTCGAGGCCTTCCGGAAATTCTGCGGCTCGCTCGACTAGATTGTCCCGCTTCCTTTCTCGCCAAGCGCTCGTTTCCCACTAAATTGCGCCACGAATGGGACAGGCGAAGCATAGAAAAGGAATGGAATCGGACACTCATGGAACCACGAAGTGGATCTGGTGGCTGATGCCGGTGTCGGCAGTGGCTATCACGGTGTTCTTCATGATCGGCCATCAGTCGGAGCCGGTCCAGGTGCCGATGGCCGCGCCGGTGGCCGTGGCTCCCGTGTTGGTTCCCGAAGATCAGGTTCATGCCGACTATGTTGGATCGGAAAGCTGCAAGGCCTGCCACGCGGCGGAGTACGAAAAATGGAAGACCTCGAACCATTATTTCGCCGAACGGCAGGTCATCGAAGGTATGGATCATTCTGCGTTTGCTCCTGAGAAGTCCATTTCCCACGGCACCCAAACCTCAACTGCGAAGCTCGATGAAACGGGCTTGGCTCAAATGATCACGACGGGCCTCGGAAACACCAAGCAGCCTTACACGATCCGCCGGGTCATCGGGCATGATCCGCTGCGGCAGTTTCTCGTTGATGGCCCTGGCAGCCGGATGCAGGCGCTGGAACTCGCATTCGATCCCCACAAGTCCGAGTGGTTCGATGTCTATGGCGCGGAAGATCGCCAGCCCGGCGAGTGGGGCCACTGGACCGGACGCGGCATGAACTGGAATGCCCAGTGCGCGAACTGCCACAATACCCGTCTTCGGAAAAACTATGATCCTGGTAGCGACACCTACCGCACGACGATGGCGGAACAAAGCGTCGGCTGCGAGGCCTGCCACGGGCCGATGAAGGAGCACGTCGATTGGCAGGGGAAAAAGCCCGTGATTGGCGGCAAGGACCCGACGGTGAAGAAGCAGACCAAGGAACAGATGCTCGCCAACTGCGGAGCCTGTCATGCGCGTCGCGGCGAGCTCACCGGCGACCTGGTCCCCGGCGATTCCTTTTTCGATCATTTCTCGCTCAGCATTCCGGACGGCAGCGATCTCTTCTATCCGGACGGGCAGATCCACGAGGAGGATTACGAACTCACCGCCTTCATGGGCAGCAAGATGCACACGGCCGGCGTGAGCTGTGAGGACTGCCACGATCCCCACACCGGCAAACGCCTCGTGGAAGGAAACGCCCTCTGCATGCGCTGCCACTCGGGCGCGCTACAGCCCGGCATTTCCAAACCCGCCCCCGCGATCGATCCAGTTGCCCACAGCCACCACGGCGAGGCCAGCGCGGGAAATCTCTGCACCTC
The DNA here is from genome assembly GCA_031411755.1 of Luteolibacter sp. GTDB lineage: Bacteria > Verrucomicrobiota > Verrucomicrobiia > Verrucomicrobiales > Akkermansiaceae > Luteolibacter. The sequence continues at coordinate 24,218 of JANOBS010000086.1, forward strand.
CTGCCACATGCCGGTCACGACCTACATGCAGCGCCACCCGCGTCATGATCACGGCTTCACCATCCCGGATCCGAAACTCACCAAGGACTTCGGCATCCCGAACGCCTGCAACCGCTGCCACGCCGACAAGGACGCCGCCTGGGCCCAGCAATCGACCGACTCCTGGTATGGCGCGAAAATGGAGCGTCCGACCCGTGTCCGCGCGACCCTCTTCGCCAAGGCCCGCATGGGCAGGCCGGAAGCGCGCGAGGGCTTGATCGCCTTCCTCAAGCAACCGAACGAACCGCTCTGGCAGGCTTCCGGATGTTTGTTGTTAGGACCGTGGGCCGATGATGCGGCGGCTTCGTCCGCACTCGTTTCCCAGCTCAAGCATCCCAGCCCGATGGTCCGCGAGGCGGCGGTCCGCTCGCTGGGTCCCGTGTCGGAAAATTTCACCGCCGTGCTGAAACCTCTGCTCGATGATCCCTCGCGCAATGTCCGCGTGGCCGCTGCGTGGGCGATGGTGGCGACGGTCGATCCCGAGTCGAAGGCCGGCTCAGAGTTGGCCCACATGCTTTCCCTCAGCGCCGATCAGCCGACCGGCCAGATGCAGCTCGGGCAGTATGAGTTCTCACGCGGCAACACCGCCGAGGCGCTCGTGCATTTCCGCAAGGCCGTCGAATGGGATTCTGGCTCGCCGCCCTTTCATCATGACCTCGCCATCGCCCTGAGCTCCACTGGCGACACCTCGGGCGCGATCCGCGAGCTCCAAGCCGCCATCAAGCTCGCGCCCGAAAATGCCGACTATCATTACAAGCTCGCCCTCGCCTGGAATGAAGCGGGATCCCTGCCGAACGCCATCGCCGCGCTGGAGAAAACCGTGAAGCTCGACCCCGGAATGGGTCGCGCCTGGTACAACCTCGCCGCCGCGTATTCCAGAAACGGCAACCGTGCCAACGCCATGCAAGCCGCCCAGCAAGCCGCCGCCCTCAATCCCACCGACCCGGAACTCCTGCAGCTTCTGCAGTCGCTGGGCCCACAGCGCTGAGCCACCCCTGCGGGCTCCTTGGCTAAAAGGGGCGCAACTTCCATCGATGTCCGGTCTCCCGCTCGAGCAAGCCGACCATGGCTCCAGGCCTGGTCGAGGTGCTATTTGAGCACGGGGCGCAGGACGATGTTGCGGTAATCGATGTTCGAGTGGTCGCCTTGGAGATAGATCGGACCGGGATGGAACTCGTCGCTGGTCATGGCGCCACCGGTGCAGCCCAGCACAGGCTGGTTGTCGATGATGTTCCTGCCATTGAGGATGACGGTGAGGTGCCGGTCCACGAGGGTGATGTCGAGGGTCTGCCATTCACCGATCGGCTTCTCGGCGGAAACGCTCGGTGTGAGCCGGCTGTAGAGCGCGCCCATGTTGTGCGGGTCGAGCGGCTTGCCGAAGCTCTCCACGATCTGGATCTCATAAATGCCGCGCAGATAGATGCCGCTGTTGCTTTCCTTCTGGGTGCGGACCTCGGCCTTGAGATTGAAGTCCTCGAACTCGACAATGGTGCGGAGATTGCCAAAGGATTTGTGGTTTTCGGCGGTCACGCGGTTTTGAAGGATGCCATCGACGACGCTCCAGCCGTTGTCGTCCTTTTCGTCCATCAAGCGCCAGCCGGAGAGATCCTTGCCATTGAGGAGGGCGATGGGCTCGCCGAATTTGACTTTCGCGAGATCCGGCTTCGCAGGGACGGCGGGAATACGCTTGCCGGTGAATTCCACGGGCTGGCCCAGCTCTGCACCTTCTGGATCGCGCTTCACGGAGACGAGCTTCATTTCATCGCCGTTGAGCGTGGCGGTGAGGGTCTCGGTGGTGACCTTGCTGGTGGTGCGGTTCTGCTTGCGGGTGATCAACAGTTTGTCTCCATCGATCCTGGTGCCCTGCGTCGGCACCACGCTGCCACCGCCCCACAGGATGGTGCTTGAAAATCGTCCGTCCTTTTCCTCAACGCCCAACCATCCAGCGCTGCCGCCGGGCAGGTTCAAGGCGAAGCGGCCGATGAACGGGCTGTCTGCAAATGCAAGGGTGGACAAGGAGATTGCCAGCCCGGCGAAGGCGTGACGGATGCGGATCATAGGACGGTGAATCATACTGACTGGTGCTGTGGATTTGCTTTGAATGGGAGCTGCTTGGGACTGGCGCTGGCGCGGAATCGCGGCAATCCAGGTCAGGCTTCGTTTGTCACGAGCCTAGCCCTCAGGTGCACTTTGACGAGTTCGCATTCGGCGGCAGCCAGCTTGTGGATTGGTTTCCTGTCTGCCAGGGGTGATATCCAGCGCTGAGTGGGAGCGGTGAGGCCTCCTTACTTCGGGATCTTGACGCCTTCCCCGTTCATGAAGCGGTCGAGAGGTCCGCTGGGGATTCGCTTCAGGCCGGTGATGACGGACTGGGCGTTGAGCTTGGCTCCATCGCCGTTGGTATGGGTGCCCTTGTCGGCGAAGAGTTTTTCCACGGCGGTCTTGTCCATGTTGTCATAGGTCTTGGCGACGATCTCCGAGAGGTCTACATACGCCGCGCCTTCGGCTTTCGCGCAGGCCTCGATCCATTCGCGCCAGCCTTTCCAATCGTGCTGGAACTTGCCGTCGGGGCCGAACTTCAGATGCGGGATCGGCGAGCAGAGGATGACCTTGGCTCCCTTTGCCTTCGCGGTGCGGACGAAGGTTTTCAAATACCAACCGAAGGAGTGGACCTCCTCGATGCTGCCATCCGGCTTGGTGATCTTTTCGACCTCGTCGCCGATGCCCTTGATCGAGCCACGGAACTTGCCCTTCTCATCGAGCGGGCCGACGTCGTTGTGGCCGAACTGGATGATCACGAAGTCGTCCTTCTTCAATCCATCGACGATCTCCTGCCAGCGGCCTTCGGTGTAGAAGGTCCGAGAGGAGCGACCACCGATGGCGCGGTTGACGACGTTGATTTTTTTCGGGTCAAAGAAGTCGCCGAGATCCTGGCCCCAGCCGCGCATCGGCATGTTGCACTTCACGGTGGAATCCCCGGTGATCCAGAGGGTGGGGAGCCCGGTGTTGCCAGCCTTTTCCCGGTTCACGCCCCGGTCATCGACGACGGGGCGGTCATCCTCTTGGGCGCAGACGAGTGAGCTGAAAAGGGTGAGCAATCCGGCGACGCAGAGAGCGAAGCGGTGGCCAAAGAGTGCGTTCATGGGCCAAGGGTAGCGTCCCTGCGGTCAGGGCGTCCATCCCCCTCTCGGGTATGGCTTTCTGCACAAGGCTGAGAGGCGTCGTGGAATTTTCTTCCGGGATGATCCGATTCCGCGCAAAAAGCGGATCATCTCCGCCATGAAACTATCACTTCGGCCCTTCATTTCACGATTCCTCGCGATGGCGGCGATTTTCGCAACGCCTGCGGCCATGGGGATCGGCGTCAAGGAGTCGGTGGCGCGTGCGGAGTTCGCACTGATGGATTCCGACCGCAGCGGAGGAGTCCGTGTCATGGAGTTGGCCGCATTTCGTCGGGACAAGGGGAGTATTTCCTGGCAGCTGAAGACAGCGACATGGCTCGAGTTCACACGTGCGGATGCGGATGGCGACGAGTCTATCGTTCTGGAGGAGTGGGCTGCCTATCGGACTATTCCTGAAGCGAATCGACTCGGCGATCAGGTGCGCCGTTTCCGATCTGCGGATCGCAATGGGGACGGCGAACTCAACGTCCGGGAACTCCGTATGGCGTTCATGCCTCGTTTGTCTGCTCAGCAAGCGACGGACACGATGGCATGGCTGGATTCGGATGCCGACAAGTTGCTGACGATGGGGGAGTTTTTCCGCTATGTAATCCTGAGCCCTGATGCGATGCGCGGAATGCGCAGACGAGATGCGGAGGATCTGCTCCAAGTGATCGGCGGGACGTTCCACTACACGATGTACAATGGCGCGGTGGTGGATTACTTTGCTCCGGTCCATTCACTCTATTGGCTGCGTTCGGACGCCGATGTGATCTCCGCCTGTGGCTACGGGATCGATCTTGATTCATTCATCGGAAAGACGGATGCCGAGGCCGCCAGCGAGGCGTCGCTGGCCGGACTGCTGCCTGCCAGCCCGATGCCGCCTGGGATCATCCCGGTGGATGAGGCGGTGCTGAACCGAACTTCTCCGGTTTTTCTCGATTGGGATCGCCTACATCCCAGTCCGTACAATTTCGGGGACACGCTGCCGATGCACCCGTATCTGGTGATTTACGCGAGGGCCGGGGTGGTGATCTTCCTGGAGATCACCATGGGCAGCCCGCCACGCCCCTGAGCGAAATCTTTTAGATCGGCGTCAGCCAGGTCTCGCGGCGGAACCAGGTTTCCTGGCGCTTGGCGTATTGGCGGGTGGCGATGATGATCTGCTCCTCACAGGTGGCGCGGTCGATCTCGCCGCGAAGCATTGATTGGATCTGGGGCAGGCCGATGGCCTTTTCCGCCGTGATGGAAAGCGGCCCGAGCGCGGCGACTTCCTCGATCGCTCCGTCCTTCAGCATCTTGCGGGTGCGACGCTCGATGCGGGAGTGAAGGTCGGGTCGGGTGCGCTGGATGACGTAGCCGCGCAGGGAGGCGACGCGTTCGGCGGTGGCCTGTTCCCAACTGTCGCGGAGCTCGGAGGCTTTTTGGCCGGTGAGCCGACAGATCTCCAGTGCACGACCGACAAAGCGGCGGTTCTGTTTTTCAATGCGTGCGGCTTCGACGGGGTCGAGTTGCTGCAACTGCAGGAAAAGCTCGTCGAGGGAAAGTGCGTCCATTTCCTCGCGCAGGGTGGCGTCGCCAGTGGGAAGTGGAGAGGCTCCGTGGGTAAGGAATTTCAGATAAAGTCCTGAGCCGCCAGTGACGATGGGGGTGCGGCCGCGTGCCATGATGTCGGCGATGACCGGCTCGGCCAATCGGGTGTAGGCCATGGCGTCGTTGGCAATCGAGGGATCCAGAACGCCGAAGAGATGGTGGGGGACGTTTCCTCGGTCGTCCTCTCCGGGAGCGGCGGTGAGGACCTCCAGCCCGCGATAGAGCTGGAAGGCGTCGGCATTGACGATCTCGCCGTCGTGCTTCTCCGCCAACTCCAGCGCGAGGGCGGTCTTTCCGGAAGCGGTGGGGCCGCAGAGGTAGATGGGGGAAAGCATTCGGAAAAGAGAATCCAGAATCCAGAAGCCAGAGTCCAGAAATCCCCGATCTACGATCCCCGATCCAAAAAAAGCCCCCGCGCGGGCTGGCCGGGCGGGGGCTGGGAATCTGGAGATCGAAATCAGGCGACTTCGCTTGGAGACTCGCTCGCGTGTTCGGCGGCGGGAGCTTCCTCGGTAGCGGCAACGACTTCCTCGGCAGCCGGGGCTTCGTCGATGGCGGCCACGGCTTCTGCAACCTCTGGGGCGGCTTCGGCGACGACGGCAGGAGCAGCTGCGGCCGCGGCTGGCAGGGCGGCGACCACGACGGGCTTCGGCTTCTGCTCTTCGCGGTCTTCCTGCTCTTCGCGCTCGTCCTGGCCCTTTGACTTGGCACCGGAGACGTTCATCTTGCGGCCCATGAAGGGTTGGTCGTGGAAGACCTCGACGGCGCGCTTGGCATCGTCGACGTGGAGCATTTCCACGAAGGCGTAGCCCTTGGAACGATGGGTGTTGCGGTTGTAGACGATCTCGACGTTGCGGACTCCGCCGATGCCCTTGAAGAGGTCGGAGAGGTCGCTTTCGCTGACGTCATAGGAGAGGTTTCCAACGTAGAGGCGCGGGGACTCGACGGGGCCGCGCTCGAATTCGCGGCGAGGGGAGTCGCTGCGGGCGATGCGGATGTTGGCCTTGACGGGGCGGTCGCCTTTTGGCTCGCGGGGCTCGTGCTGTTCCCGTGGTTCACGAGGCTCGCGGGAGTCACGTGGTCCGCGTTCAGCGCGTTCCGGGCGTTCGCCACGGTCCGGGCGCTCGGTGCGCTCGGGGCGTGGGGGACGGACGGGTTCCTTGTAGAGGCCGATGGCCTTGAGGAGCTTCTGCCAGAAGGTCAGCTTGACCGGCTGGGGTTGGCGGCGCTCGCGCGGGCCACGATCCTGGTAATTGGATCCTTGGCGGTTCGGGCCTTGATGGCCCTGGCCTTGTGGACGGCCTTCGGGGTTTTGGCCTTGGCCGTTACGGTTTTGGCCACCGCGGTTGCGGCGGCGGCGTTTCTGTCCCGGATTGCGGGAGTCTGATGGTGCGTTCGACATGGTTTCGCATGGGTCGGGGTGTTGCGGGCGGACCGGCGCGGTAGGCTTGGAAGCCCCGCGTGAGCGGACTGATTCGACGCGACACGGATGGAACGGCTTTTTGGTGCCGGGGCGAACAGCCGCTGCAAGACAGGGTGGGCGTTCGCCGGGATCTGTGTCGGCCGACTTGCGCCGCCGCCCGGGAGCAGGAAGTTTCCGGTTTCCAAAACTGCGGCGATCCCCTGTGACCCCGTAAGTGGGGGTGCCGTGAGAGTGGCACTGGGACTGCGGCGAACATCCGGGTTGATGGGAAATTTCCTGCTGCGACGGGAAACTAGGCCTTTGGGTAGGATTGGCAAGGCATTACGGCAGGTTCGGCGGGTTTGGTATTGAGTCGCGGGATTCGGTCGATAGATTCGCGCCGGATTCATGAGCAAGCACCTACTCGTCAGGCTTTTCCCCCTCCTTCTCGCGCTGGTTCCGGCATCCGCCGTGGCCCAGGCACCCGAGAGTGTGATGGTTCTGGAGGCGTGGTCGGGCAAGGTCCTGATCGCCTCGAATGCCACCGCCAAGCGCCCGGTCGCCAGCCTTACGAAAATCGCCACTGGGGCGGTCATCGTGGATTGGGCGAACGCCACCCAGACCGACCTCGGCACCGCGACGCTGACCGTGCCGGAGTCGATCACCCAGATCGGCGGGCCGAATCCGATGAAGCTCCAGCCGGGAGAGCGGATCAGCCTGCGCGATGCCCTCTACTCGGCGCTGCTGGGTTCCGACAACCTCGCCGCTCAAGCGCTGGCGGATCACGTGGGGCGCGATTTTCTCTCCCTTCGTGGCGGAAGCGGCGACCCGGTGGCGGCCTTCGTCGGGGAAATGAACAAGCTGGCGAAGGCGCTGGGCATGAGTTCGACCCGTTACGTCAACCCTCACGGCCTCGAACTCGGGGGAGCGCAGGGATTTTCCACGGCGGCGGATGTCGCCCGCATCTCAGTGTATGCGATGCGACGGAATGCCTTTTCGTTTATTGTTCGTCAAAAGGATCGGCGCGTAACGGTAATCAGTGGCGCAGGCAACCGCAGTTACACCGTCAAGACCACCAATGAGCTGATCGGCCAGGAAGGCATCCTCGGGGTGAAGACCGGCACGACCGCCGCAGCAGGACCCTGTGTTTCCGTCTGCATGGAGCGTGATCCGCTGGTCCGTCAGAAACCCGACGGCAGCAAGGGCGTCACGCCGCGCCGGATCATCGCCGTGGTGTTGAACAATCCCGATCGCTTCGGACGCGCGCGTTCCCTCATTTCCCAAGGCTGGGGAATCTATGATCCCTGGCTGGCCTCCGGTGCTCCGGTGCAGGATGCCAAACGTGAGTTCATCAAGGTTGATGATCCCCGTTGATCGTCCCGCCTCCTATTTCAAACAAGCCCAACGACACCCAACACACCACTCGACATGCGTATCGGAATTCTCAATAGCGGCGGCGACTGCCCCGGACTCAATGCGGTGATCCACGGCGTCGTGGGGGCTGCGGATCAACTCGGCTGGGAAGTCATTGGATTCCGTGATGGCTTCGAAGGTCTGCTGCCTCCTGGAGATTTCACCGTCCTCAAGCCGAAGGACACCGTTGGGATTTTGAAGCTCGGTGGCACCATTCTCGGTACGACCAACAAGGGCCATTTCGCCGCGAAGGTGGGAAAAGGCGACATCGCCGAAGTGCCACCCGACATCGTCGCCAAGGCCAAGCGCACCATGGAGCAGCTTGATGTGAAGGCCCTTGTCATCGTCGGTGGCGATGGCTCGCTGACCACCGGTCTGCAGCTTTATCGCGAAGGTTGGCCGATCATTGGCGTGCCGAAAACGAT
>JANOBS010000087.1:0-10199 GCA_031411755.1 Luteolibacter sp.
GTCAACGGCAAGGACTACAACGGCGTCATGCCTCCAGTCGCGATCAACGAGGATCAGGTCGCGCAGGTCCTCACCTACATCCGCAACGAATGGGGAAACACCGGCGACATCGTCACCGTCGACGAAGTGCGCAAGGTGCGCGCCGAGTCGGCCCATTGAGCCATGATCCCCCGCCCGTTCATCTCCCTTGCCATCGCGTTCTTCGGCGTGGTGGCTTCCCTCGGCTCGGAACTCGTGCCTGTGCCCGCAGGTGTCTACAAGCCTCTGTTCCGTGGAGAGAACGATCTCAAGGAATTCCCTGTCGCGCGCTTTCTCCTCAGCTCCACGCCGGTCACCAATGCCGAGTTCCTCGACTTCGTCCGCGCCAATCCCCAGTGGCAGCGCTCGCGGGTGAAGCGCCTGTTCGCGGATGAGAACTACCTTAAGCACTGGGCTGGCGACACCGAGCCCGGCCCTTCCTGCGATCCCGCGCAACCGGTGACCTGGGTCTCGTGGTTCGCCGCGAAATCCTACGCTTCTTGGATAGGCGGAAGACTGCCGACCACCGCCGAATGGGAGCTGGCAGCGGGCATCGGATTCACCCAGGAGGATGGCTCAAAGGAACCCGAGTTCACGAAAGCCATTGCCCGCTGGTACGGCACACCTAGCCCAATCGTCCTGCCTGCTGCGGGAACGGGTCGGCCGAACCTCCATGGTCTGCGCGATCTGCACGGCCTTGTCTGGGAATGGACCAGCGATTTCAACTCCGCCATCGTCACCGGTGATGCCCGTGGTGATACCGGTCTCGAACGCCAGCTCTTTTGCGGCGCAGGCTCGCTCGGCGCGAAGGACACTTCGAACTATCCCGCCTTCATGCGCTTCGGATTCCGCTCCAGCCTCAAGGCCGCCTACACCGTCCACAATCTCGGTTTCCGCATCGCCAAAGACCCATGAAAGCCCTCACTTGCACCTTGCTCTTGGTTATCGCCACCCTTGCGAATGCGGAGGAAAAGCCTCCATGCTGCCGCGAGGCCACTGCCACCGCACCGCTGACTGACAAGTCACTCTACCAACTCGAATCGAAGTGGACCTCCGATGTCGGAAAGGAAACCAAGCTCGCCGTGCTGCGCGGCAGGCCTCAGGTCGTCGCAATGTTTTTCACGAGCTGCGAATACGCCTGCCCGGTCATCGTTGAGAACATGAAGGCGATCGAACAAGCGATGCCCGAAGCGATGCGCGGGAAGGTGGACTTCCTGCTTGTCAGCTTCGATGTCGAGCGGGACAGCGCTGCCGCCCTGAAGGCCTATCGAGAAAAGAAGCAACTCGCCACCACCCGCTGGACCTTGTTGCGCGGAAAAGAAGACGATGTCCGTGAACTTTCGGCTCTGCTCGGCATCAACTACCAGCGCGATGCCAAGGGACAGTTCTCGCACTCGAACATCATCACCCTGCTCAATGCCGAGGGTGAAGTCGTCTTCCAACAGACCGGTCTGAACAAGGATCCAAAGGAAACCGTCGCCGCGATCGAGAAATTGTTGTCGGTCAAAAGCCCATGAGTTTTCCCGCCTGCCGCCATCACAAGAAGAAGGCCCCAACGACGCCTGGAACGCTGCTCTGGCTGGGCAGCGAGCCTTACCGGCTCTTCTTCCTGAGCGGCATTCTTTTCAGTATCGGGGGAGTCGCGCTTTGGCCGCTGTTCTACTCAGGTCACCTCGACCTCTATCCGGGCACAAGCCATGCGCGGTTAATGATCGAGGCCTTCGGCGGCGCGTTCGTCATCGGCTTCATGGGCACCGCCGGGCCAAGGATGCTGTCCGCGCCCCGGCTGAAGCCATGGGAACTGGGACTGCTTTTTTCCCTTCATCTTGGAAATGGTCTCTGTCATCTGCGCGGACTGAACCGCTGGGGTGACCTGCTGTTCCTCGCGCTTCTAACAGGCTTCGCCCTCGCGCTCGGCGTGCGGGTGGTATTCTTCCGGAAGGACTTGCCGCCACCGGCGATGCTGCTGGCCGCCACCGGCCTGATGTGCGGTATCGCCGGCACCGTGATCTGGCTGAACCCGGAATGGTTCGCACACGCCGGAGTCTATCGGCTCGCGGGCTTGCTGCTCTATCAGGGATTTCTGCTCGGTCCGGTGATGGGGGTCGGCATCTTCCTGTTTCCACGACTGCTCGGCGGAAACTTCGGGGAACCGGCGACGAAACCGGATGCCCGGCGAGCTTTTCTTGAAATGACCCTCGCGGCGCTGGCCTTGCTGGCGAGCTTCGGCATCGAAGCCTGGTGGCATCCGATGACCGGACAACTCCTGCGCGCGGCGGCCTTTGCCTTTGCGATCACAAAAGTCCGCTGGCGGCTGCCGAAGGAATCGCCTTCTCCCGGAACTCTCGCGAATGCCCTTCGCTTCTGGAGCCTACCGCTCGCGTTGACCGGACTGGTGGCAGCGGCCTTTCTCCCGCTGCAGCACATCGCGCTCGACCACCTGCTGTTCGTCAGCGGTTTCGGCCTGCTGTGCCTGATCGCAGGCAGCCGGGTGCTCTTCGGTCACAGCGGTTCGCTGGCGGGGTTTGCGAAGCATTCCTGGATCGCCCGCTGCATCGTCTCCGCCGCGGTGCTCGCCGCACTCACCCGCGCTTCGGCGGATTTCCTGCCAAAGGTGATGGTTTCCCACTACGTCTATGCGGCGTGGTCCTGGGCCATCGGCGCGACCCTATGGACGCTGTGGCATGCGCGACGCTTTTTCAAACGCGACCGCTCGGACGACGCCTGAGTTTCAGTGGCCCTCGTCCGGCGTGAGACCGAGCACGATGTCGAATCGCGCGGCCAGCTCGCCGGTCTTGGAGCCCTCGATCGGCGTGAACGGCACAATCACCGTCTTTAGCGCCTTCGGGTCCTTGATGCTCTTGATCACCATGTCGTCCTTCTGATCGGCCTCGCCTTCGGGATAGCACTGGGTGGTGAGCACGCGCTTGCCCTTGATCGAAATGGCGAAGTGGATGTGCTTTGTGCGGCCGGGATACTTGCCGGGCTTGATGGTGCGGAAATAATACTCGCCCTTTGATCCGGTGAGGAAGCGTCCGTAGCTCTGGAAATTCTTGTCGCGCTTCTCGGGAGTCGATGCCTTCGAGTGGAGGTAAACGCCGTTGTTGTCAGTCGACCAGATCTCGACGAGGGCATTGCGAACCGGCTGGCCTTTCAGGTCCATGACGACGCCGGTCAGATGCGTGACCTCACCCACAGCCGGAGTGATCGAGGAAGTGAGAATCAAAAGATCGTTGTCGGTATCGAGCGGCAGATGATCCGGGTAAAACGGCCCCTCGGTCTGCGCTTGGGTGGCGGTGAGGGCTTCAGCAAAGGCTCCCGGCACGGTGAACAGCACCGCTGATCCGGCGAGGGCGGTCCGGAGGAAATCACGGCGATGGCAGATCGAGCAGTTCAGAGCACGCATCCGGTGAAATTGACCGGGCGCAGTTTCCGCTGCAACTCCACACTTGGGGGAAACAGAGAATTTACAAATCCCCTACTGCGGCCCAGGCAGAAGCTCCGGCACGTCCTTTTTCATCAAACCCGGCCCCCATTCCTTCATTGTGTAATAGAGCACCGTCAGTCCGACGATCAGAAGCATGATCAGGATGAACAGATTCAGCCGCTTTGCACCCCGGCGCTCCGGCTGCTTTTCCTCTGGCAGGATGACCTTGCCCGGTCGGCGGACCCCGATGTCGGGTCGATCATATCGCGGATGATGGTCGTGCATGGGGGAAAATATCACCACTCGATCCCGACACCCGCTTCCGGGATCAGGACCTTTTCGCTGATGCCGAGACGATCCGCCTCGGCCAGCAGTCGCTCGACAGGCTCGCCGAGCGGTTCGTTGCCGAGGGGAAAGGTACCATAGTGCATCGGGATCAGCACCTGGGCTCCTAGATCGGCAAAGGCTCTAACAGCTTCTTCGGGATTCATGTGAACGTCGCGACCGCTGGGCGCCTCGTAAGCACCGATCGGCATCAGGGCGACGTCGATGGAGTGGCGCTTCCCAATTTCCTCGAAGCCGTCGAAATAGGCGCTGTCGCCGCAGTGGAAGACGCTCTTGCCTCCGGCACTGACGAGGTAGCCACCGTAGTCGCGATGCGTATCGTGCAGGAAACGCGCGCCCCAATGATGGCTCGGCGTGTGGATCACCTGAAGTTGATCGAAGGCAAGCTCGTCCCAGACTTTCATCTCATGGACAGCGGGAAAACCGAGGCGCTTTACCAGAGAGGCACTGCCACGCGGGACCACAATGCCTTCGCGGGCTTGGAGGATCTTGAGGCTTGGTTTATGGAGGTGGTCGAAGTGCGCATGGGTCACCAGCACGAGATCGACTTCAGGCACGTCGGCCAGTTTCAAACCGGGCTTGATCTGGCGTTTCACTGGACCATGCCAGCCGGCCCAGTTCGGATCGACGATCACCGAGTGCCCGGCGAATTGAAGATAGAACGACGCGTGCCCGATCCAGGTGATCCGCACCGCGCCTTCGGCGGGTGGCTCCGGCACCGGTTGCAGCATCTCACCTCCCGCGCGGCGGAACATTCCGGGCACCAGACGATGCCGGAAGAACCGGTAGTTGCGCTGCGGCCAACCCTTGTGGGGGAGCAGCCCGGCGTAGTCGGCGCGCTTCTTGGATGGAGGGTTGTCTTCGCTCAAGTGATCCGGACTCTAGCAGCCAACGCTGCGATTTCAGCGGGAAATTTCACCCATTCGTTCAACCTCCGGCGTAGGCTGCCGCGATTCTGTCCGACCACTCCTTCGCACGCTCGGAAAATGTCCGCTCATCCCCGGCATAGAGGATGCCGCGGGAAACATTGATCACGTCCGGAGCGGAGCGCCCCGCCCTGGCAAGAGAAGCCAGATCCCCGCCCTGCGCGCCGAGTCCGGGAACCAGCAGCGGCGCATCCGGGATACGCTCCAGCACACCGGAGGCATTCGTCAGGCCGACCACGTAACCGACATCCGTGGCTCGATCTTCCGACTTCGCACGATCACCGAGAGCGGTCACCAGTTCGAAGACCGAGCGTCCGTCCGCCAGAGTTTGGCGCTGAAAATCCGCCGATCCGGCATTCGAGGTCACGGCCAGCAGGTAGATCCCCTTTTCCGGCCAATCGAGGAAGGGCTCGATCGAGTCGTAGCCGAGAAAGGGATTCAGCGTCACCGCCGCCACCTTCCAGTGGCCGAAGTAGCCCTGCGCGTAGTATTTCTGCGTCTCGCCGATGTCACTGCGCTTCGCATCGAGGATCACCGGCACCTCCTCCGGCATTTCCGAAAGCAGATCCTCCAGCACCTGGATTCCCGCAATGCCCATCGCCTCGAAGTAGGCCATGTTCGGCTTGAAAGCCGCGGCGTAGGGCGCGGTTTCCTCGATCACGCGGCGGAGAAAATTCCGAGCCTCCTTCGCCCCGCCCTCGCCCGGACGGGGATCGAGCCCGACGCAGAGACGGGAGCCGGTTTCAGTGATTCGTTGCTGGAGACGTTCGGTGTAGCGCACGGGGGGAGGAGAAAGTTCCAAGGGGCAAGTGACAAGTTCCAAGGAAGAAAAGGCACCGATCACCGATCACCGATCACCGGCTTTCCCCTCCTCCACTCCACCCACGCGAGGAATGCGAGGATGACGAAGTAGGCGGCGAACTCGGCGGCTTTCGTGCTGTAGTTCATCGGCTCGGTGCCACCTCGGCAGCCGCACGCGATGTTGAGGTTCTGGCTCCAGGCGTAGCCGACGCCGAAGGAGAAGACCGCCACGAGTCCGGCGAGGGTGAGGATGGAGGCTTTCCGCAGCATCCCGAGGGCGAGGCATAGGCCAGCGACGATCTCAAACCACGGAAGGCTGTAGGCCGCGACGGCGTCCCAAGGTTCCTTGAGAATCCCATAGTTCGCGACATCGCGGGTGAACTGAGTCAAGCCAGTGACAAAGACCTTTTGCCCACCGGTGTAGGCGAACCAGACGCCAAGCAGCACCCTGAGGATCAGGGCAATGATGTCGACTGGCTTCTTCGGAGGCATGGCGGGAATCGAGACGGTGTCGCTGAACTCCTCAGAGTAGTTCAGGCACTTTCGGAATCTGAGGCGGTGTCGACTTCGAAGGAAGTCCGCCCTTCTTCGAATTCTCGATGCCGCGGGCGATGAAGCCGAAGGCGATCACAGACATGATGAAGTAATAGAACACCCACAGCATTGTCTGCTTGTCGTTGGTGAATCCATACGTGTGCAAGCCAGTGTTGAAAAAGTTCACGTGCCACCAGGAAAAAGCCACGACGCAGGATCCGAAGAGCGCGCAGAAATGCAGGCCCCACTCCTTGATGTAGCCGCCGAGACGGGCGTGGAGGATGACGAGGTTCCACAGCACGATCATCAGCGCGCCGTTTTCCTTCGGGTCCCAGCCCCAGAAGCGGCCCCAGGAATCGTTCGCCCAGATGCCGCCGAGGACGGTGCCGGTGAGGGAGAGCAACAGCGTAAGGCAGACACAGCCGTAAACGACCTTGGTCAGGCTGCGGCGCAGATCGCGGTCGCCGCCATCGAGCCCGAAGCCGCGCAGGAGCACGTAGGCGAAAGAGATGAACGCGGTCAGCAATCCACCAGCATAGCCCGCGGTGACGGTGATGACGTGGATGGTCAGCCAGTAGTTCGAGTTCAGCACGGCGACGAGTGGATCCATGTGGTCGCGCGCCTCTCCGACTTCAAACTTGCGGGCCAGCAGGATCAGAAGGACTCCAGCCAGCGGCGCGACAGCGAGGGCGAAACGTTTCCGCGTCAGGAACTCGATCAACAGTGCCAGAGCGATCACCAGCGTGCAGATGAAGATGATCGTGTCGTACAGATTTCCGATCGGTGGGCGTTGCATGATGTAGCAGCGCTGGACGATGGCGATGAGGCTGACGACGAGCCCGGCGAGCGTGCAGATGGCGGTGAGCCAGGTGAAGACCTTTCCGACCTTCTTCACTCCACCCATCACCATGCCGACGGCAAGGAAAGTACCGAGCATGTAGAAGACCAGCGCATTCATGAACCAGTCAGCCCGGTAGTAGGAGGCCTCCAGCGCCACGGCGCGATACTGGTTGTCGAGCTTTGCGCGGGAAACGAAGCGGGTGCTGAGCTTGTCGAGCTGGCTGCGGAACACGTCATCGCCCTTTTCGACGGCCTGTGCGGTAGCCTGCAGTTGCCTGATGTCCTCAATCGATTCAGCCGAATCCCCGCCCTGCTGGGTCATCACGTTCATGATGGCATTGCCGGCACTGAGCCAGACGGTGGACTTGGCATCGCTGGGAGGCAGGAGGAAGAGGCTGTGCTTGGAGTAGTTCGCGGCATCCAGCACCTGTTCGAGCAGGACCTGGACGTGCTCCGGCACCTTGCCGGTTTCCTTTTGGGATTTCTCGATCACTTCGCGGATGATCGGCGCAGTCTGCATGACGGTGGCAAGATCGGTCGACCTCGCTCCCTGTGGTCCCGGCATGCTGATGCCGCTGCGGGCAAAGCCGAAGTAGCCCACAAGGCTCTCGAAGGTGCGGACGTTGTACGCGAGGTCGATGGTCTGGTTCTGGACTGGATCGCGCTTGGCAGATTCGATCGCCTCATAGGACTTGGCCAAGTCCATCAGCTTGTCGCGCGCGGCTTCCAGATCACGGTAGCTGTATCGATCGCGCTTGCTGCCACCTTCGAGCCCCACGGCCTGGACGACAGCGGAGTTGTCGATGCGGAAGGTTGGGAAGTCGACGGCAAGGTTCGGCCGGAACAGGCAGTCGAGCATCCAGTCGGTGGGCTTCAAGGTCACCGCAACGTAGGGCTTTGCCTTGGCCTTCTCCGCATCCGGATTCGGTGCTTCGATCTTCATCGAGCGTGAGCCGTAGAGGCGCAGCATGGTGAATCCGGCGTAGGTTGAGAATGGCTTCACACGCCCCCCGTCCTGCACCGGCAGGGTCTCGGCCACGCGGATGGTTTCCTTCGACCACTTGCTGTAGCCGTCTATTTTCCGAAAGGAGCTTTCCGGCGTCATGTCCTTTGCCAGCATGCCGACGACGGCGATGAGGACGACAATGACAACTCCGAACGCGATCCAGCGTCCGGTGAGTGATCGATCAGGAGGGGGTGTCATGGCGGAAGCGGGAGAGGATGAAGAGGACGAGCTTGAGACCGAACTGGAGCGTGAGTCCGACGACTACGACCCAGAGACTGTACTCCGGCCATTTGTCAGCGGGATTTTTTACGACCTCGAAGACCGAATAAAGCTTCTGGCCCGGGCCTGCGCCAGGAGGTCCATAGCTGGCTTGGAAAAATGTCAGCCCTTCATAGCGAAGCGGCTCGTTCATCTGGATGGTGGCATCCGCCTTCTGGTTGTTCTCGGTGCGCGTCACTTGGCTGATGAACTTCTTTGGACGAGAGGTGCCGGGATAGAACTCGGCAGTGAATTTGTTGAGAGTCAGATCGAAGGGCATCACCCAGAGGCGTTTCCGCATGTCGAGGGTGAAGATCCGGTCGCCGTGTCGCATCGTGAAGGGATGAAAGCTGGCTCCGGCGAGAATGATCGGTGCGCCCTTCGTTCCGTCTCGCTCGACGACCCGAACGTAGCAGGCGGCGGTATTGGCCTCGGCGTTCTTCTCCGCTGGCTTGCTCTGGAGGTAGTAGCCGTCAGAAGTCAGCTCTCCGTTGTCCGGAGCGCGTTCGGTGGTGGCGATCGGCTGGGCGTTTTCCAGATAGCCGGCGATTTCCAGATCGAAGGGCAGGCTGGGAAACTTGAAGAGCCGGGACTGGTCGACGAGATCCTCGATCTGCTTGCCGCGGATGACTTGGATTTCCTTGGGCTTGTTGTCGATGATCTCGGTGGCCTCAACAACATACTCGAAGTAGTCCTCGGCGACGTTCGAGGTTTCCCCTTCTCCGACAGCAAGGTTGCCGCGCTCCGAAAAATGCTGGGTCACTCCGCCACCGATGAGCAGGATGATGATGCCGGAGTGGGAAATGATGTTCGGAATCTGCTTCAGTCCCTTGCGGATGCGGAGGATGCCGCCGAGGGAAAGATTGAGGGTGAGCAGCGCACAGACCCAATACCCGCCGGGCAAAGGGATCGGGATCATCTTGCCGTTGATTTCGGGAAGGATGTAGGGCGATTTCCAGTCAAAGTATTTGTTCAGCGTGGCGTAGAGGCCGCTGTCGCGCTGTTCGAGGGTGGCCAGCCAGGTCAGGATGCCGAGCAGCAGCAGCATCGAGGTGGCGAGACCGAAGCCGGACAGCCAATCGAAGAAGCGTCGCGCGAACGAGGCTGGAGCCTTGGGAGAAGTCTGGGCGGGAGAGGACATGATTACTGGGCGATGGACAGGCTCTTGGCGTAGGATTCGAGGGTGGCCTTGGCGGTTGCCACTTCAGCTTTCGGGCCGACCATTTTCACGGTTAGGATGCGGCCACCAAAATCGGCGACCACCCCGGCCAGCGCATAGCCGGGACGAGCGGGAGCGCCCATGCCACCGGCGTAGTCGCCCTCCGATTCGACCCAGACGCCGGAGGCCCCGGCGATCGGCACGCTCCGAAGTTCGGAAAGGCCATTTGAATCGAGCTTGGCCGCGTTGAATTGGCCTAGCCAGCGGTTGACGTTGTCGAGCACCGACCCGGAGGAAACAGACACCCAGACCTCGCCGAGGCCACTCTCACCGAAGCGGTAGTTGAGCAGGCGCATCTGGGTGGCGGGCATAGCCAGCCAGCCGTCGGGCGTCTCGGCCTTGACCGGGCTCGGTTTGGCATCGCGGAAGCGCTGATCACTGGTGGCGAAGAGCTTCGGAGCAACGTCCTTGCTCGTAAGGGCCCGGGTTTCCGTCACGGTGACCTCCGCCGGGGGCTTCCGGCACGAAGAGATCGGGAGGATGGCGATCAGCGCCAGAAAAGCCGGGGTTTTCATCGCCGGGGCGATAGTCCTGCTACTGAAGCCGCGCAAGGGGAAATCGGTAACGTTCATGGGGTGCGGGGAAGATGAAATGGGCGATGGGTGGTGCTTGCGAAGGGCGACGGACGCCCCTAGAAGCAGCCGTGGAGCCGATCCGATACTTGAACCGCCAGAGCGGAAAAATCGAAACCGAGCAGGTTTATGGCGAGGCCTTTCTCCGCTGGGCGTATGGCACCCCCCTCGGCCGGGCGACCCTCCATACGTTGGTCAAACGCCCGTTTTTCTCAAAGTTCTACGGCTGGCGCATGGACCGCCCCGGATCGGC
>JANOBS010000088.1:0-3678 GCA_031411755.1 Luteolibacter sp.
CCTGGTTTCCTGCATGCTTCACGTGGCACTGAGAGCAATCCACACGACCAGAAACTGACAGGAGCCACAGCACCTGGCTCAATTCAACGAACGCCCGAAAAACCTGCATTCCGATTTATCCAAGGAGGATCAGCAATGGATGCAAATTACACCTTCGCGAGGCTGCCACGCCTCTGAATGAACAAAGAAATTCCGCCCTCCGAGAAGTCGGCAATGGCCCACCGGGCCAGCCTTCTTCCACGGAGCAGCGGAACACGGCGGTCCGATTACTTTTTCCCGGCTTCGAGACGTTCGCGAACCTTGGTTTCGATGTCGGCGTAAAGGGCCTCGTCGGCCTTGAGGGCTTCCTTCGCGGCATCGCGACCTTGGGCGAGCTGGTTGCCGTTGTAGGCGAACCAGGAGCCGCGCTTCTGGATGATTTCCATTTCAAGGGCGAGATCGAGGAGGGATCCGGTGGAAGAGATGCCTTCGTTGTACATGATGTCGAACTCGCACTCGGTGAAGGGCGGGGCGACCTTGTTCTTGACGATCTTGATCTTGGTCCGGTTGCCGGTGACGGTGCCATCGGTGGACTTGATCTGGCCGATGCGACGGATGTCGACACGGAGGGAGGAGAAGAACTTGAGGGCGCGGCCGCCGGGGGTGGTTTCCGGGTTTCCGAACATCACGCCGATCTTCTCGCGGATCTGGTTGGTGAAGATGCAGACGGTGCGGGCCTTGGAGATGAAGGCGGTCAACTTGCGCATCGCGGCGCTCATCAGGCGGGCCTGGGCCCCGACGGTGGAATCGCCGATTTCGCCGTCGAGTTCCTGTTTGGTGACGAGGGCGGCGACGGAGTCGAGGACGATGACATCGATGGCATTCGAGCGGACGAGGGCTTCGCAGATCTGAAGGGCTTCCTCACCGGAGGAGGGCTGGGAAACGAGGAGGTCCTCGAGCTTCACGCCAAGCTTGCGGGCGTATTGGGGGTCGAGCGCGTGCTCGACGTCGATGAAGGCTGCAAGGCCACCGCGCTTCTGAGCTTGGGCGATGACGGTGAGGGTGAGGGTGGTTTTACCGGAGGATTCCGGGCCGAAGACCTCGATGATGCGACCCCGTGGGAAGCCGCCGACGCCGAGGGCGCGGTCGATCAGGAGATTTCCGGTCGGGATGACGTCGACGTCGACGCGGTTGGCATCGCCCATGCGCATGATGGCGGCTTCTCCGAATTCCTTCTGGATGTTGGAGATGGCGAGGTCGAGGTTGCGCTTGCGGGCATCAGCGAGTTTGTCGGATGCGGTGTCTTCGTTGGCGGTTTTGGCAGGCATGCGTTTCTGCTACCCGAACAGTGTTCGGATCGCAAGAGAAAAGATGTTCGCTCGAACAAAAAAGTGCCTTTAGTGCAGTGGAAATAGGTCCTATGGGACTTATGAGGCCAATTTCTCCGGCAGATCGCCCGCAGAGCCTACGGCTCGATCGTGTGTCCGGCTGATTCGAGTCCCAAGGCCGCCGCACCGATCATGCCGGCTTCGTTTCCGAAACGGGCGGGCAGGATCATGAGGTGATCCTTGAAGGGGCCGGAGAGCTGGGCGTTGAGATGGCGGGAGAGGGGGGAGAAGAGGACTTCCCCGGCGCGTGCAACTCCACCGCCGAGGACGATGGCTTCGGGATTGAGGAGCCAGCAACAGTTCATGACGGCACAGGCGAGCTTTTCCCCGATTTCATCCCAAAGCTTGAGGGCAATGGGGTCGCCACTGTGAGCGGCGGTTGCGAGGGCGGCAGGCGTGCATTCGTCGGCGGCCTTATGAATGCCAGCGTCGTGATAGGCTTGGGAGGCGCTGGCGGTGATCTCGTTGTTGCCGATGTAGTCCTCGAGGGCTCCGAGATTTCCGTAATGTCCGGCGCGGCCGTGGTAGTCGATGGAGGTCTGGCCGATCTCGCCGGCACCATGACGGGCTCCGCGAATCATTTGGCCGTTGGCGATGATGCCGCCGCCGACGCCGGTGCCGAGGGTGATGCAGACGAGGTGCTGTAGGCCACGGCCGGCTCCGCGCTTCCATTCGGCGTAGGCCATGCAGTTGGCGTCGTTGTCGACGACGGTCGGTAGGCCTGTTTTTTCTTCCATCCGGGCCTTGAGGGGGATCTCGGTCCAGCCGCGGACGTTGGTGAGATTGTAGACGATGCCTTTCTCGAAATTCACAAAGCCCGGCATGCCGACGCCGATGGCGGCGATGTGGGAGTGGCGGGAGCGAAGGTCCTCGATGACGCGGACGATGGCCTCGATCAGGCTGTCCGGACCCTCGAAGTCCTGCGTGGCGATCGGCGGGGCGTAGTCGATCACATTTCCACGGAACACGACACCGACCTTCACGGAGGTGCCGCCGAAGTCGACACCGATGGCAAGGGGAGTTTCAGACATGCCGGAGGTTGAGCGGAGGCTCCGGAATGCGCACGCCTTTTTCAGCCAAAGGCGCGTGCAGCCACGAGCCGGAGACCATCAAGGGTCAAATCGGGGTCGACGGCCTGGATGTCCGGGACGCCGCGGGCGATGAGGGCGGCATCACCGCCGGTGGCGACGATGTGGGGCGTGCCGGAGAGCTCGCTGCGGAGCTGGGAAATGATTTCCTTCACGAGGCCGCGATAGCCGAAGACGGCACCGGCCTGCATGGCGTGGACGGTGGATTTCCCAATGGCGGAAGCGGGCTCGACGAGGTCGAACTCCGGCAGCAGCGCGGTGCGGCGGGTGAGGTAACCGCTCATGGCGCCGAGGCCGGGCGCGATGACGCCGCCGCAGTAGGCGGGGGTGGCATTGACCACGTCGAAGGTCACGGCGGTGCCGAAGTCGATGACGATGGCGGGCGCGCCGTGGCGATGGAGGACGCCGACGGCATTGGCGAGGCGGTCGGCTCCGATCTGGTTCGGAAACGGGTAGTCGATGCCGATGCCGAGCGGGCTCTGAGGGCCTAACAGATGGACCGGGCCTGATTTTTCGAGGAAGTCCGCGAGGATCCGTGCCTTCGCGGGGACGACCGAGCCGATGAGCGCGGCGGAAAATTTCACGCCTTTCAACAACAGGGAGAGCGTCTCTGGCGAAACCTCCGCCGTGGGCAGGACACCGCGCCAGTCGAGCAGGCCGGAGGCGTCTCCGAGGGCGAACTTGGTACGGGTGTTCGAGTTGTCGACGAGGAGCCAGGGCATCGGGTCACCAGGAGTTTGTGAGGAAGACCTTGTTTTCGCCGGGCTCCAGCGTGGGAAGCCCGGAGGCGGAGCGCACCACGAGCGTGCCGTCGTTGAGGTGGAGCTTGAGCGGACCGGCGAGATCGGCGGGATCGAGCCAGAAGCGGAACCAAAGTTCGGTGATTCCCTTCCCTTCGTCGCCTGAGAGGGTGGTATCAGCAGGATCGAGCGCGCGGCCATTGGAAGTTTCCAGCGACACGCGCTTCTGGAGATCGTGATCAGTCCCTTTCAGAAACACATCGACCCAATAGTTGGAATGATCACGGGTCACCCGGGTCTGGCGGATTTGAAAGCGGGCGACGGGATCGGCTTTCCACTGGTAGGGGCGGAGCCACGACCACGCCGCAAAGGCCGAAACAAGTGCCAGCGCAACAGTGAGGATACGGGTGAGCGGACGCACGGACATGACCGGAGCGGGAAGCGTGGGTTGATGCAAATGAAAAGGGCGGCCCGCTTTCGCAG
>JANOBS010000089.1:0-16267 GCA_031411755.1 Luteolibacter sp.
CATCACCCGCTCGATCGCGGACCAGGCCCGCACGATCCGCATCCCGGTCCACATGATCGAGACGATCAACAAGCTGATGCGTGTGCAGAAGCAGTTGGTCCAGGAATACGGCCGCGAGCCTTCCCCGGAGGAAATCGCCGAGGAAATCCACCTTCCCGTCGAGCGCGTCCGCGCCGTCCTCAAGATGGCCCAGCAGCCGATCTCGCTGCAGGCACCCGTCGGCGACTCGGACGACACCTCCTTCGGTGACTTCATCGAGGACAAGTCCGCCGACAACCCGATGGAGGAAGCCGGCTTCTCGATGCTCAAGGAGAAGATCAAGGACGTCCTCGACACCCTGACCGAGCGCGAGCGCGAAGTCCTCGAACAACGCTTCGGCCTCAAGGATGGCTACAGCCGCACGCTTGAGGAAGTGGGCCGTCAGTTCCAGGTCACCCGCGAGCGCATCCGCCAGATCGAAGCGAAGGCCCTCCGCAAAATGCGCCACCCCACGCGCATCCGGAAGCTGGAAGGCTTCATTGAGCTGCCAGGTGCGTGATTTCCGGCAAGCAACCCGTTTTTCAAAAGCCCGCCCGCACCGGCGGGCTTTTTCGTGACGCGACCGTTCAAAGATGTGGGTTGTCAAGCAGCCGATCCTCTGGAGACTCCCCACCCCGTGTCCGGCGAAATCCGTCCCATCCTCCGTCTCGCCTTTCCCCTGATCATCGGTCAGCTGGGACAGATGCTGCTGGGCGTGGCGGACACCGTGATGGTGGCAAAGGTAGGCATCGTGGAACTCGCCGCCCTGACCTTCGCCAACACACTTTTTTACGTGCCCTTCGTCTTCGGCATCGGGATTCTAACAAGTGTCTCGGTCCGGAAAGCCAATGCCCGCGGCTCCGGCGACTCGATCGCCGCGCGAGCCTCTTGTAGGCACGGGCTCTACATCGCGATCGTCCTCGGTGCGTTGCTCTTTCTGGCCTCACTGGCTTTCGCCCCGCATCTTTCGATCTTCGGCCAACCGCCGGAAGTGACCGCCCGCACCCCTCGGGTTTTCCTAATCCTGATGGCGTCACTGATCCCAGGACTGGCCTCGATCTCGCTGAAGAACCATGCCGACGCACTGAATCGTCCATGGCCGCCATTCTGGATCTTCCTTGGTGGTGTCGCCTTGAACGTGGGGCTGAACTGGCTGCTGATTTATGGCCATCTAGGATTTCCGAAGCTGGGACTCGAAGGCGCGGCATGGGCGACCTTCATCGCCCGATGGTCCATTGCCCTGGCCATGCTGTTCTGGCTTTCCCATGAAAAGACCCTTCGCGACTGGGTGCCCTATCGCTGGCTGCGCGCGCCGATCCTCGCCGATCTCCGACACCTGATGGTGCTCGGGTGGCCGGCCAGCCTCCAGATGCTGAGCGAGGTTGGCGCGTTCTCTGCCGCTGCGCTGCTGGTCGGTCACTTTGGGGCAGTCGCGCTGGCGGCTCATCAGGTGGCGCTGAGTTGCGCCGCCACCGCGTTCATGATTCCGCTGGGGCTCTCGATGGCGCTGACCGTGCATATCGGCGAAGCCCAAGGCGCAGGGGACCGTCAGCGCATCAGGAAAATCATCCTGGCGGGCTGGTTCCTGGCCACCGGATTCGCCGTGATCACCGCCTCGTTGTTCCTCATCTTCGGCGGAGGACTTTCCCAACTGTTCGTCGAGGATGCCGGGGTCATCTCGCTTTCCGCCTCGCTGCTGGTGGTGGTCGGGGTTTTCCAGGTGTTCGATGGAATGCAAGTCGCCTCGTCCTCGATGCTGCGAGGGCTGCACGATGTGAGACTGCCAGCGGTCATGGGGTTTGTCGCCTACTGGATCGTCGGGCTGCCCAGTGGTGCGCTGCTGGCCTTCGGCCCGGTGCCGGGGCCACGGGGAATCTGGTGGGGACTGGCCATCGGGCTCGCCACGGCGGCGCTGACCCTCGGACCGAGACTGTGGAAATTGACAAAAACTCCTAAGGATTAAGAAAAGTTCCAAAAAGTTTGAACATCCCGAAGGGTGGATGGTCTTACTCCATGAAGCCGGTGCCAGCCACCGACCTTCAAGTAAGGGTGAACAGCACTAGTCAGCCACTGCTTCCCATGGGTGTGGGAAAAGGTTGATTGAATTCGGCCGCCGGGCGTGGGACCCCGGCGGCCATTTTCGTTTCGGGACGGCAATATCCGAGAACTCGTGCCAGATTTAAATTTCAAAAAGTCCCAGCGCATGGCCTAACAGTGACTTTTTCGGCCTTGAAAATCCAAGGTTCAATAGGATTCTCGGGTCATGCGGAAAGGTGTGATACTGATGGCGGCTTGGCTTGGAGGACTGTTGGGGTCGATGGCTGCCGACGTGCTTCAGAAATTCGAGGGTTGCACCCGGATTGAGGAAAAGTGGGCGGACGGTGACAGCTTCCCGGTCAAGTTTCCCGACGGTCAAACGAGGACCGTCCGGCTCTACGGAGTGGACTGTCTGGAAATGCATGTTCAGGGCGATGATTCCAACGCCCGTCGCCTGCGCGATCAGCGTCGCTATTTCGGCATCGCCGACATCAATGTGGCAAAGGCCCAGGGAGAAAAGGCGAAGCTGGAAACCGCCAGGCTCCTCGACAAACCCTTCACGGTCTGGACCGCCTTTGCTGATGGAAGGGGTGACGGTCGGTATGATCGGATTTATGCCTTCATCACAACTCCTGGCGGAGAAGATCTTTCTGCCGCCTTGGTTAAATTGGGAATGGCACGGGCTTTCGGGGTGGTTCGCAGCGGACCAGATGCCAAAAGCGGCGAGGAATGGCGTGATGAACTCAATGACCTCGAACTCCAGGCGGCAAAGCTTGGCAAGGGTGCCTGGGCATTCACCGATTGGGAAAAGCTGCCCGAAGAGCGAAAGCAGGCTCGTGCGGAGGAAGCCGAAATCGCAGCTGCCCAGAATGGCAAGATGGTCGATAACGGCCAGAAGCTCGATCCCAACAAGGCCGCGCGTGACGAACTGATGAAGCTTCCAGGAGTCGGTGAGAAAACTGCAGATCTGATCATCGAGGCTCGCCCATTCCAAACAATCGATGATCTCGGCAAAGTCCAGGGCATCGGACCAAAATCCCTCGCAAAGCTGAAACCCTTTCTGGAAATCGCGCCGCATTGAGGAATGATGCCCGCGCGCCATGGATGATCTTTCCGCAATACCCCCGGACCGCCTCTTCGATCTGTTTGATCGAGGGGAAATCGATCGGGAAACGTTGCAGATCCTGATGGCCCTTCATGCACGGCGTCTGATTGATGAAATGAAGGAGGACCACCTGAATCCGGCCGCCGCCTTCATCGAGCATCTGCGCAACGTCCGTGCCACCGCCAAACTGGTGCGCCGCCATGGTCAAAAACTGATCCGCGACACGCTGGCCGCCCTGGCGAAGTCCGAGCAGTTTCCTCCTTCCATGCTCCTTTGGAATGCCTCGCATCCGGACGTCCCGCTGCACTGCTTCATCCGCATGAAACGCGAACCGGTCTTCCGGATCGTGCGTTTCCAGTCCGAGGGCAACACCGTCGACATCCAGGTCGAATACGGCCGCACGGGCTCACCTGGCGGCCTGAAGGTGGAATCCTTTTTTCTCAGCCGTGACCATGCGTGGAATCTCCAGGTGGAGAAACGTGCGGTGGTTTCGTAGGCGACAGCTCAGGGCTCGGATTGGTTCAGCGAGTAGCGGATCGCCAGCAGACGGATCACGGTGACGACCAGCGTCGAGAGACAGAAGCCTGCCTGCGGATGGAGCCCGATCGCATCGAATCCCAACAGCGCCAGGCCACCGGCGAAGCAGGCCGTCGCGTAGATTTCCTTCCGGAAAATCAGCGGCACCTCGGCGCGGGCGATGTCGCGCAGGACTCCACCAAAGGTGGCGGTGATGACGCCGAGGCCGATGCAGGCCCACCAGGCAAGACCATGCGCCTGGGAAATGCGCACGCCGAGGGAGAGGAAAACGCCGAGCGAGATCGCATCGATGACCGACACCCCACGGCGGATGCGGCTCCAGATCGGCTCACCGAACCACGCCACCACCGTGGCCACAGCCGCAACGATGCCATACGCAGGATCCTTGAACACCGGCGGAGGAAGGTCCCCGATCAGGATGCTGCGGAGCGTTCCTCCTCCGATTCCCGAGAGCAGGCCGACCACATACATGCCGAACCAGTCCATGTCCTTCCGGCGTCCAGCCAGACCGCCGGAGACCGCTCCGACGAAGACACCCAGAAGATCCCAGAAATACAGCATGACCACGACTTGCTAGCGCCCAGCTCGTCCAGATGCAACGACGGCGAGGCCCATTCGTTGCTGGATCCTGCTTCTGCATTTGACCACACGCGTGCAATGGGGCACTGCAAGGGCACTCATGCCTGTTATTTCCAGAGTCTTTCGGATCGGGCTCCGCTCCTACCCTTGGCGCGCGGCGATTTCTCTGCTCATGGCAGTCGCCTGCACGTCGCTCGTGCTGGTGCTGCCAACGGTCACCCAGCGTTTCATTGACGACGTCATCGGGCACAAGCGCTACGACCTGCTTTTTCCCACGGTCATGCTGGGCGTCGGCTCGATCTTCGTCCAACAGATCCTCTTCACCCTACGTACTTACGCCAACAACGCGCTGGAGCAACGTCTGACCCACGACATCCGGAGTTCTCTTTACGACAAGCTGCAGCGTCTGCCGATCAAGTGGTTCGACTCAAACTCCTCCGGCGAGATCATGTCGCGCGTGGCAGACGACGTGCCGGCGATGGACCGGATGATCGTTGAAACTATCGACCAAACTGTTCCCGCGATCCTTCAGTTCTTCATCATCATGGTCTGGATGTTCACCAAGAGCTGGGAACTCACGTTGGTCACGATGGCTCCGCTGCCCTTCATTGCCGTCATCACCACCCTCTACTCGAAGAAGGCGGAGCCCAGATGGAAGGAAAGCTCGGAAGCAGGCGCCTCACTGAATGCGCTGCTCCACGACAACCTGGCCGGCATCCGCCAGATCAAGGCCTACACCGTGGAGCCGGAGGCCCTAAGCCGCTTCGATGTCGCCAGCCGGAACGTCGGAGAAAAGCACATGAAGGTGATGAAGGGCCAGGCGATCGTCTGGCCGGTCGTTTCCTTGCTCGCGCAATCCGGCATCATCCTGATGATCGCCTACGGTTCTTGGTCGGTGCTCAAGGGCGATATGCTGGCAGGAACCATCGGTGCGTTCCTGATCGCCTGGGGATTGTTCTTCGATCCGATCGCACGGATCAATCCCCTCACCCAGCTCTACGTTCGCGGCAGCGTGTCCGCCAAGCGGGTCTTCGCCATTCATGATCTCCCCGACGAGGCCAATCTCACCGAAGGCGAGCGGCCCGAGACTTTTTCGGGTGCCGTACGTTTCCGCGATGTCAGCTTCGGTTACACTGAGGACAGCCCGGCGGTTTGCGATCTGAATCTTGAGGTGATTCCCGGTCAGACGATCGCGCTGGTAGGCCCCACCGGCGCAGGCAAGTCCACGTTCCTCAATCTCCTCACCCGCTTCTATGAAGCTGACAGCGGCGTCATCGAACTGGATGGCATCGACATTTCGAAACTCTCGAAGGAGTGGCTCCGGGGACACACCGGTTTCGTCACGCAGGAGAACTTCCTGTTCAACACCAGCGTGCGGGAGAACCTGCTTTTTGCGAAAAAGGACGCAAGTGACGACGAACTCTGGAGTGCTCTGGAAGCGGCGAACGCGGCCACCTTCGTCAGGGCCCTGCCCGAGGGCTTGGATACCGTCGCCGGTGAGCGCGGCGGTCGCTTCTCCGGTGGGGAACGCCAACGTCTCTCCATCGCGCGGGCTCTGCTGAAGAATCCTCCCTTGCTGCTTCTCGACGAGGCCACAAGCGCGCTCGACAACCGCACCGAGCGGCTCGTGCAACTGGCTCTCGACAATCTGCGCAGTGACCGGACCTGCTTCGTCATCGCTCACCGCCTGTCCACCGTCGAGAAGGCCGACTTGATCTGCGTTTTGGAGAAGGGCCGGATTGTCGAACGCGGGACGCACTCGGAACTTCTTGCCTTGGGAGGTCTCTACCATCGCCTGTGTGAAGGGACTTCCATTCTCGAGTGAATCCGTCATTTTCATTTCGCTTTCAGTCTCATGGAAACCGTCATTCATCTTCCAGAATCCGAACCGCCCTGCACCATCCGCGAAGTGCTGGATGCACTCGCTTCACTGAAACTTTCACCACGCCACGAGCAGAAGAGCTGGGGAGACTGGATTCATCTGGAAGACTATCGTACGGTGATCAGCATCGAGTCGATGCGCGGCCTGACCCGGTCTGCCACCATCGAGGGATCAGAAGAGGATGCTGAGGATCCTACACCTGTCATCCTGCGCGCCTTCGGCAAGCTCGGCTGGTATGGGATTGATGAGGACGGCGAGTATCCGCTCGATTGAGGCGGCCTATTTCACGAGCGGCTGGAGCAGCACCGGACTACCAAGCCCCGATTCGATGACCGGCCAGGTGCTGGCGTCGAAGGGCTTGTAGGAGCGGCTAACGAAATTGATCTCGTGAAAACGTTTCCATTCCACTCCGCGACGATCTAGGTCCGCGATGCGGTTGGCCGCGAGGTTGGTCACTTCGATTTCAATCAGGTTCTCGCCTTCCTTGAGCAGGTCTCCGACCTCCAGACGATGAGGCGGCACCCATGAACTCCCGGCTGGCTTCCCATTGATGAAAACACGGGCAGTCTCGCGGACGTCCCCAAGGTCCAGTCTCCAGCGGGAGCCTGCGACCGCAGGCAATGAAACATGGGTTCTGTAGCGGGCGGTTCCGGAGAAATTTGTCACGGCCTCGTCCTTCAACGTGGTCCAGAGCGCGGTGGTCTCCATGGTTTTCACGGACGGCAAGGTTGGCCCACCCGCAACGAACTCAATTGTCCAGGGGCCATTGACCGCGACCGATGGCCCGGCGGATGCATCTGTTAGAACCGGTGGTGCTTCATTCTTCCGATCCGTGAAGGTCCGGACGATGCATGAGGCGCCGGCTTCCAAATCCAGCTTGATCGAGGCCCCGGACGTCGCAGGAGTTCTGGCAGGAGCATCCGTCCAGGGATCAAGCACAACGACAGAACGGAACGGAACAGCCAATCGGATTTCGCCGTTGAAGCGCTTGGTTCCGCGATTCGCGATGAAATAGTGGAAGCCGCCTTCGTGCGAGCGGCGAACGAAGCGGAGACCATCCACCACCATCGACTCGGCAGTGATCCCCCTCGTTTCCAGTTCCTGGGCGAGCGAGGAGGGATTGACCACCACATGCCCTTTTCCGACCGGAACGTCTCCAGACTTGCCTTCGAACGGCTTCAGAAGTTCCACCAGTTGTGCCCGCCTTTCATCATGCTGATGGAAGCCCGGAACATCCGTAGGAAGCCCGTCGGTGAAGACCACGGTCGCGCCTGCTTCCGCCAGCGAAAGCACGCGCCGCAGGGTCTCAACCGGCATGCGCTTCACGCCGGGCAGACTGAGCACCGGGTAGCGCACGCTTCCCATCTCCAGCGCTCCATCCACGACCTTCGCCTTTTCCAGCAAGTGATCGGACACGAAGTCGAAAGGGTGTCCGGTGTTCCAAAGCTCCATGGACGTGCGGTAGAAAGGAGTTGGCCACAGCCACTTGGCCTGATCGTGGACCGTGAGCAGGGGCAGCATGCCCTCATCACGCGCCCGGATATCCTCCATCGGGAAATAGACAAGGGCATCCGCCGTCGGGTTGCCGGTTTGCAGGACGGACTGACAGCGGCGCAGATATCCAGTGAAGGCGGGAAGATCCCTCCACAGTCCACCATTTTCTCCGAGATGAGTCGAAGCGTAGAAGAGCCAGCCCGGCCAACCGGCTTCCGGCGGTGAATAGGGAATGCCGTGGAAGAGAATGTGGTTCGCTCCGCCAAGAAACACGAAGTCGGCGGCATCCTTCAGCTTTGCGGGCCTCACCTGAAAGTGCTCATCGAGCCACGTGAAGGTCTCCGATGAGGAAAGCTTCCGCCCGGTCACATGCGCGGCCGAGGAGGCGAACCTCAGCATTGGAATCTGGTCCTCCGAGACCTCCTGGAAGATCTCCGTTTCAGGGATCTCGGACACCGCGTAGTGATCGAGCAGGTTACCTGGCGATCCATGTGCCTGATTGCGGGTGATCGATCCATTTTCATGCGCGAGGTCGTGCCAGCGCTGGAGATAGTCGCGATGAAGTTCATCGAGGGTCAGTCGATAGTCCGACCTGACACGGGCCACCATCTCAGGATCACCATCACCTTCGAATGCGCCAAGCTGGGAAAACAACTCGTAGCCACGCCGCTTTTGAAATTCCCGAGGAAACTCTGGAGTCCACGCTGCCTGATAATACTCGAACGAATCATGGAAATGCGCCCGAGGCTGAAGGGGGCCGAGCTTGGAAAGCTCCTTCGCGAAACGTTCGAAGTAACGATCCATGGCTGCCGGAGCAAAGGGGTCCAGAACACTCCCCTCTCCTCCTGGAGCAGCACGCTTCACCTTCTGGATCGGAGACTGGCTGAAGAGTCCGAGCAGTGTCCACGACCTTGAGGGGGCATCCCATTCCAGCTTTCCATCACGCACGAACGGAACCAGATCCACCTCTCCTGAAACCGATTCCGCCCGCAGGCAGAGGACGCGGCCTTTCGGGAGAGCCTCATTCACCCGGCCACCAGATGGAAGGGTTTTATGAAATGGAACAAGGTTCGACGATGCCATCGAACTGTCCACGTTCGCTCCCCCGAAAGGCCAGCCGGTGCCGGTCGTGAGATCCACTCCCATTCCCAGGCGCTTTGCTTCCTTCAAGGTGTGCTCGAAAACTGCCATCCACTCTTTCGAGAGATAGGGTAGGTAGCGGGACTCCGCGCCCACGGCTCCGTAGATCGGACAGATCTCGACACCGCCGATACCAGCTTGAGAAAAAGCTTCGAGTTCACGAGTGATCTCCTTCTGATCCACCGCACTCCCGAGCCACCACCAGCGGGTCCATGGCCTGGCCGCCAACTCAGCCACAGGCCAAGCCAGTGGGTCGTTCGGAAAGTCCTCAGCAAAAGCAGGGCCGGCTGAAAGCAGTCCCAAACAAGCAAGCCTTAGGGCACTGCTGGAAAACCAGGATGTCAGTCTCGAGGGTGAATTCCGGGGAATGCGCATCACGCAGGTTCACCCATCCGGCTCAGAGGATCAACTGCCACGAATGGGTAGTCGATCCTCCCGAAAACCGATCAAAGGCCGGGGATCTCAACCCGCTTCGAGTACTGGAACGAGTTCGAGCCAAAGAACTTCGCTTTTTCCGCTTCGGACTTGAACGTCTGCACCTTTGACCGGCTCACACCGAAGTCGGAAAGAACGGTCAGTGAGATTTCCACCGCGGCGATCCTGCCTGCCTTCAGCTCATCGAGCGTGGCGGCGTTGGTTGGCGAGGTGGCCAGAACGATGCCTGTTCCCAGAACCTGGAGTTGCTTGGTCTGAGTTGAGGACGAACCGAGCGACACTGGAACCAGCATCTTGGTAGTCTTGTTTCCTACGCCGACCCTTGAAATCTCGATGTAGAACGTGGTGGTGAACTGGTAGATGTTTTCACAAACGAAGTTCTCCACGTTGGTGACCTTCGGATCGTTGGCGCTGAAGGCAGTCTTGAGATCCGTCTTGCCGAGAAGCGTGTTGAAGGTTTCGTCCGGATTCACCAGCAGCCGATAGAGGGCGAAGGTCGAGAAATCCGTGTCCGGAGACCTGTTGATCGGATCCTGATACTTGAGCCTATAGGAAACGCAGGAAACATCTCCGCCCTTGTCGTTTGGTCCATTGATTTGACCGGCGTAGCGGTCTGTCGCCGCAGTGAAGAAGATGAGGTTGGCGGCATTACTGCTGACCAGTTTTTCACCGGGCAGAGTGGTCTCCACAGCCGCGTAAAGCCACTCGAAGCTGTTGCCCCGGCGGGTCACAAGGGCTTCGAAATCGCGGGCCATGGTGTCCACCATCGACTTCGCCTGACGTGAGGCACGGACTTCAGCTCGCGAGCGGGTCCAGGCATCGAGCGCCACAGAAGTGACTCCGACCAGCACGGTCACGATGACCGTGGTGATGGCCATCGCGACCATGAGTTCAAGAAGCGTGAAGCCACGGCGGACTTTCTGATTTAAAGGGGTTTTCATGACTGGAAAAGATGAGGATCAGCGACGGACCGCAAGATTCCGGGTGAAGATCGGGGTCTTGAGTTTGGAAACATCCAGCTTCCCGCCAGTCTTGAGGTAGGCAGGGGCGGTGCTGGAGACGCCGAAAAACTCGGCCGAAAAGGCAATCACCGCTTCAGGGTATTTTCCTGCCGCGCCGGCGCCGGCGGGTGGCACCGTTCCGGGTGGATCATTGTTGGGGGAAGGATCCTTGATGACTTGGTCGGTACTGAGCGTGAGCTGGCCGTTGTTGAAAACGAGTTGGGTCATCTTCACCGCGAACACCCGGCCTTCGAGGGCAGCGAGGTCCTTTTCGAAAAGCGGGTCGTCGCGGCGGCGAACCATCGGAATCACCGTGAACTCTCTACCTGCCACGCCCGTTGTCTTGGAGTAGGCCTCAAGGGTCCCGTCAGGACGGAGGTTGCTTGGATCACCCCGGTATTGGTAAATGAAGAGAACCTGGGAGGTGCTCTTTTTCATCGAGTCTTCGATCCACTGGTAGGCCTTGTCGAAGCCGGTCGGGTAGGTCGTGATTTCATTCTGGCCACGGAGGTTGACCAGTTCCTGTTCAAGGGTCGAGGCGAGACGATCAGCCTCCTGAACGCTGATGGCCCGGCGAATGCCAGCGGTGGCAGGGCCGAACACACCCAGGAAAGCGGTGAGAAGAACGGCAAGCACACCGATGGCGATGACGGTCTCAAGCAAGGTGAAACCGCGACGGTTGGGAGAGTGGGAGATCATGGCTCAGAAAGTGGTGACGGAGGACGGGATGTTCATTTGGTCCGGCGAGCGCAGAAGCGACGTCCGGCCATTGCGCCAGATGACGAAGCCTCCGAAGTCACGCTTGGCCCCGCCAGTCACGCGGGGATTCTTGTCCGAGATGCCACGGGCACCGGTGCCGACAATGAAGCTGGCACCCGGAGTCTTGCAGATTCCTTCCGAGTTGAACTCGTAAACCAGATATTTTCCAGCATAGGCCGCCTTGACGGTTTCGCTGGCAACAAGCGGCTTTTCCTCAAGCGCACCAGAACCAGACTGATGATTGCTGAGACTGTAGGTCTGACTGAAATACGTCTGATCGGGAAGGGTCATACCCTTGCTCGACAGCGCGACGTTTTCCGACTGAGTGCCATCCGGATTGAGCTCCTTGTAGCCCACCACAATCCGCCTCAGGTAAGTGCTGGCATTGGAAGGGTCGTCAATACAGACCATCAGATAAGCGGTGGTGCCCTTGCTGACGGCGATGGACCGAGCCTCTTCGAAAAGGGCCTCGGTGTTGGCGACGGCAGTGGCAACACTCTTTCCGCTGGTGATGCCCGAGATCCCGATGGCTCCGACCGTGAGCAGGACCGACATGATCGCGATGACGATCAGCATTTCGATCAATGAGAATCCTGCTGATCGATGCCGGGAGAGCCCGCGTCGGAGATGGGATTGGGGGATATTCATGAGGTTCTTGGGTTTCGGGAAAAGGTGCCGGACTTTGGTCGACTTGCAAGCATCAATGTCAATACATCGCAATTACGCAGCAAGGGGAATCATCGGGTGTAACGACCGCTCTTGGGACCGCTGATCCACTTCCAGGCGGGCCGGACCATTTCGCGAACATCCTTGCGGCGGGCTTCCCAACCGAGCTTGGCTTTCGCAAATGACGGGTCTGCCACAAGCATACCAGGATCACCTTCGCGGCGTGGACCATAGCGCACTGGAATTTCCCGTCCAGCGATCTCTTCGGCCGCATCAATGATCTGTTTGACGGAAACTCCGACACCTGTGCCAAGGTTGCACTGGAGGGACTCCCCTCCCGCCGCGAGATGGTCGAGTGCCCGGGCATGGGCATCGGCCAGGTCCTCGACATGGATGTAATCGCGGATGCAGGTGCCGTCCGGTGTGTCGTAATCGGTGCCGAAGACCTCCAGATACTCGATTTCGCCGGTCAGGGCCATCAGGACGCGGGGAATCAGGTGGGTTTCCGGGTTGTGGTCCTCACCGATGAGGCCATCCTCGGAACTCCCGCTGGCATTGAAATAGCGGAGGCAGGCGCTGCGCAACCCCCATGCCCGATCACAATCGGCCAGCACCCATTCGAGCATGAGCTTGCTGCGTCCATAGGGATTGATCGGGCGTTGTGGATTCGACTCCGTGATCGGCACAACCTCCGGGACGCCGTAAGTGGCGCAGGTGGAGGAAAACACGAAGACCTTGCAGCCGAAATCCTGCATCGCCTGGAGGAGCACCAGCGGCTCCGCAGTGTTGTTGCGGTAGTATTTCAGCGGATCGGTGACGGACTCACCCACGTAGGCGTAGGCGGCGAAGTGGACCACGGCCCCGAAGCGATGCTTTTCAAAAAGGCTGTCGACCAGCTCCTTGTCGCCAATGTCTCCCACCACCAGCTCCACGGATTCATCCACGATCGCCTCGTGATGACCGAACACCATGTTGTCGAGCACCACGATTTTCCGTCCTTGGCCAGCGAGCAGGCGAACCGTATGGGAGCCGATGTAGCCGGCGCCGCCGGTGACGAGAATGGGTGATGACATGGTGATCGGAAATTGGCTGTCGCTAGAAAACGAAAGCAGCGGGGCAGGTGTCAATCCACGCCTCCTCCCGGGTGAAGAATGTTGCTTGAATAAATCCTTCGCCATTCGAGTCTCAGACGGCATGAAGAAATCATTCTTCCGTTGGACAGCCGCCACCGCCAGCACGGTGGCCGCCCTTACCTTGGCGTCGTGCGCCTATGATCCCTACTACGCATCCTCCGGCTACGGTGGGGGCTACAGTGGAGGAGGTTACAGTGGAGGCGGCTATGGTGGAATCGACACCACCGTTTTCGTCAGCACCGGCAATAGCCGTTGGGGGTACGATCCCTACCGTTCTTGCTACTTCGACTACCAGCGCCGCTGCTACTACGATCCCTATCTTTACGGCTACTATCCCGTGAACTACTGCCCGCCGCGGATCACTGGATGCCCGCGTCCCTATGGATGGAATGGATCCGGGCACTGCCCACCACCACGGAATGTCAATTCCGGATACATCTCCAACTATCAGGACCGCCTCCAAGAGCTTCGTCAGCGCAACTACACCTGGGCTTCTGAGGTGCGCGAGCGTCGTGAAGAAAATCAGGATGCTTACAGAAGCAACCTCGCGGCCAACCAGAACGCCTTCCGCAATAATCTGGCCCAGAACCAGGCCAATTATCGCGCCACTCAGGATGCGAACGCCGAACGCATCCGCCAAAATCAGGAGGAATACCGCCAGAAGCTCCAGCAGAACCAGCAAAACAACCGGGACCGCCTTGAGGAAAACCGCAATCGCCTGCAGCAGCAACAGCCGCAGGCGCGTCCGAATCCTTACACCAGGGTCACTGCCCCGACCAACATTCCCAGCCAAGGTAATGCCCTCCAGGCACAGCGTGAAGCGGCAGCCGCACGTCAGCAGGAATTCGCTGCGAAACAGCAGGAAAACCGTGCCAGGGCGACCGAAGCCAACTCCGAGCGCCAAGCCGCCTGGCAACAGAAAGTTCAGGACTTCAAGGACAAGCGCGGCAGCCGCTGAATCCTATCCAACCTTGCCATCCGCCTCACGCCGGGCCCGATCCCGGCGGAGGCGGTCAAGTGTCACACGAGGTCGCAGCAACCATCGGCCATAAAGCCAACCGGCAACACCTCCACCGAGATGGCAGGCGTGACCGATCGACCACCAAGAGGAGAGCCCCCGCCGACTGATCCACTCGCCAGCTCTGGAGAGACCGGGTACCCCCAGCGAGGGATCCATCATCGCCAAAGCGGCGAATGATAAAAGCAGTCCGAGCCCGAGGTTCCGCGCCGAAACCGGCAAGGGCCACATACGTGATTCCGGCGACAAGGTCGTGATCAGAATCAGCAGCCCGAAGCAAGCGGCAGAACTCCCGACCAGCGGCCCGGCATTTTCTCCTCCAGCGGCAAGAGCAAGATGCCCCGCCGCTCCCCCGAGGACTCCGATCCCAAGTATTTTAAACAAGGTCCTGCTTCCCAGGTAGTGCTCAATCCGCGTTCCCAACATCAGCAGGCACCCGGCATTCGCCACAGCATGGAGCCAACTGCCGTGCAGGAACGAGTAGCTGACCACCTGCCAAAGTTCTCCGCGCAGGAAGTCTTCACGAGTCAAGCCGAAGGTCTGATACCACCAGGGCACCGACTGATAACCTCCACACCACTCCACCCAGGTCTGGATCAACATCAGCACCATCACCATCAGCCAAGGCAACCTCGCCTGGCCCAACTGGGAGAAATTCCGCCCGATTCCTTTCATCCGTGCCACGAGAGAATTCATGGCACGATGAGGTTGGGGAAAACGAGAAGACTTCTAAAACGGTCTTCTAGGTTCAGCTCAGTACGCGGGCACGGGGCTCGCGATCGACCGTATCATCGCCACCGGCGCAGGTGACGAAGGGACCACCCTCTAGCGGAGCTACGCCCGTGAACGCCACATCCGGCATGTCCGAGGGACGTCCGGCCAGCGGGAAATCCTTGCGCAGCGGGTGGAAAGGATAGCCTTCCCACATCAGGATGCGACGCAGGTCAGGGTGGCCGGAGAACGGAATGCCCATCATGTCGTAGACCTCGCGCTCATGCCAATCGGCACCGGCCCAGATGTCGGTGACTGTCGGCACTTTCTCGTCCTCACCCACAGGCGACTTCACCCGCAAATGCTTCGAGTCGTTTACCGTGACAAGTTCATAAACCATCTCGAAACGCGGATCCTCGCCGAAATGATCGAGGCTGCAGATGTCGATCACCATGTCGAATCCGAGCTCCTTTTTCGCGAAAGCCAGCACGTCATGCAGCGAGTCAAGCTCGACCGTGACCGTGTGCTCGCCGCGAAACTCGCCGCTCGATTTCACCTTTGCGCCGAACTTTTCGCGCACCTTGCTGACGTCTTCCGCTGACATGTTCGTGAAAAGTAAGATCAGGCCATTTCCTCGAAGAACGTGGCCTTCTGCTCCTGGGTCGAGGACTCTTCCCCGATTTTCCGCTGAAGCTTCATCAGGCCTTCGATCAAGGCCTCAGGCCGTGGCGGGCAGCCGGAAATGTAAACGTCCACCGGGATGAGCTTGTCGATGCCCTGAAGCACCGCATAGCTGCGATACATGCCACCGCTGGAGGCGCAGGCGCCCATGGCAATGCACCACTTTGGCTCCGGCATCTGGTCCCAGACGCGCTTCACGGCCAGGGCCATCTTGTAGGTCACCGTTCCGGAAACGATCATCACGTCGGCCTGACGCGGAGAAAAGCGCATCACCTCCATGCCAAAGCGGCTGAGGTCGAAGCGGCTGCACGCGGCGGCCATCATTTCGATCGCGCAACAGGCGAGGCCCATCGGCATCGGCCACATCGAGTTCTTGCGCATCCAGTTGATGGCGGCATCGACTTTCGTGATGATCACGTTGCCCTCGATCTTCGAATCGTAGGCGGTGTGGAGGGGTTGGGAAGGATCGCTTACCATAGCTGGTGCGCTGAGCTTGGTCCCGGATTCGCGAGGTCTCAAGCCGTTTGTGAAAGTTTTCACAAAGTCACTGTCGCTCGCTCAAATCCGGCGTGTTGCCGCTGGACTCCTGCAATTGGATTCACAACGCTGCCGCCGTTCATGAACCGCATCGACTCCACGTTCGCCCGCCTCCGTTCCGAAGGGAAAAAGGCCTTTATTGCCTATGTCGCCGCTGGCGATCCGGATTTCGACCGCTCGTTGGAGGTCATCAAGGGCCTCGCCGACGAGGGTGCTGACATCATCGAACTCGGCCTCCCCTTTTCCGACCCTCTCGCTGATGGTATCGTCAATCAAATGGCCGCCGACCGCGCCTTGAAGTCCGGCATGTCCACGCCGCGTTCACTCGAACTCATCGCCCGCTTCCGGGAAACGCATCAGACGCCAATCGTCCTCTTCACCTACCTGAATCCGGTCTTCACCTACGGCTACGAGAAATTCCACCACGACGCCGCAGCTGCGGGTGCGGATGGGAACCACCACCACGAACTGCCGCCCGATGAGGCCGAAAAGAACCCCTATTTGCCCAACGGTGCTGGCCTAAACCACATTCGC
>JANOBS010000090.1:0-5560 GCA_031411755.1 Luteolibacter sp.
CACCAAGTAAATCCACCGCCTCATCCACGATGTAATACTGGTTCCGGTTCTTGAGCATTCGCAGGACTTCGCGGCCGTAATCTTCCCGTGTGTTGAGCCTGCCGCTGCTAGCGGCCGCGGCGAGTTCTTTGTCGGGGCTGCTGTCCGTGAGCGCGTAGGCGAGCGCATAACTGGCATCGCGCGGGGAGAGCATCTTGCGTCCATGTTCATCCGTATTTCCTTCACCGAACTCCTGACGATAGACGAAATCCGTTCGGAGAATGAGGGTCTGGATGAGCTTATCAATGGCCTTCTCGTTGCCGATTTTTTGAAAGTAAGACTTTGTCAGCGTTGCGTATTCAGCCTTCTCCTCAGAAGTTGGCGCACGCTCGATGATCTTGGTGAAAAGCTGATCCACGAGTTTGCCCATGCTCTCGTCAGTGGTGCTCGCCTTTTCACGCTCGCTCCGGAATCCGTCGCTCCACTCGGCCAGGCACTTGGCGATGACGGCGCTGTAGGTGTCCCCTGCCTTGCGGTGTTTCAGAAGGCCCGCACGCATGAGGGCAATCTCCGCCTCGGCGGGAGGCTTGGGCACATTGGTGTTCGGCTTCGGCATGCGCTTGAACAAGTCCTCCATGTAGACGCGCATGAAATTCACGCGAACCAGGATGTCTCGCTCATTGACGCCGAAATTGAACCATTCCCGTTCGATCTTTACGATCTGCGCCTCGTCCATTTTCCCTTCCTGCGAGTTGCGCCGAATGGCCTCCCAAATCTGATCCAACAC
Organism: Luteolibacter sp.; assembly: GCA_031411755.1. GTDB lineage: Bacteria > Verrucomicrobiota > Verrucomicrobiia > Verrucomicrobiales > Akkermansiaceae > Luteolibacter. The sequence goes on from JANOBS010000090.1 coordinate 767, forward strand.
GTCACGCGCCGGAGCCGCGGTGTCGAAATCCGGCTTGTTCAGAGGCTTCCCATCAGGGCCGGTTGCCACTGGAGGGGCGGGCTTGGTGGCGACGAACCTCGGCAGCATTGAATCGTGCTTGTCCTTGAAGAGATCCACCAACAAAGGCTCGATGTTCGCATTAAGATAAGTGGCGCGTTCCGTGAGAATTTTCTCATGCTCCCATTCCGCTCCCATGATCGCATAGATTGCGGGAAGATAGGTCTTGTTTTTCGCCCGCGAGATCATGAACGCCGACAACTCTTTTGCATTCGTGAGCATCGTGAGCAAATGCCCGCCATCCAGCGTCGTCGTGTCGTAGTAGCGGACACCACTGTTCGTCGGCAAGAGAAACGGATTGGTAAGATTTACCTTCACACCGTTCCTGTTGTTGTTGCCAATGACCGATTGGCGCTTGCCATCAAAGTCGGCCTGGGCATTGAACTCCAGCAGCCTGTTCATCTTCGCATCGAAAATGAATTCGCTGATCAACCAGCGACGATCGGGCGTAAAGCCCGGCAGATCCTTGTATTTTCCGGAGAACAATTTGTCGTGATCCACCTTGTTGCCGTACTCCGGCATGCGCAGCTTGTCCTCAAGCTTTGAGGCGTTGTTCGCGTGAAGCACCCCCGCCAGCCAATCCTCCAACTTTTTGCGCTCTTCCTCGGTGGGCTGATCCTTTTTCTTCGGCGGCATCTCCTCGAAATGCACTTTCTCGTGCATCCGATTCATCAGATCCAGTCGGGCGTCCAACGACAACTCAGCAAGATTATCCAGCCGGACGTCGCCCTTCTCCGTGCCGTCCTCATGACAGTCGATGCAATAGCGGTCGAGAAGCTCACCTGCAGCGGGATCGACTTGAAACGGCGCAACCTCCGCCGCAGATGCCTGCTGGGCGGTCAGGATCACGGCCAGACAAATGGAAATGGATGGGCGGCAATTCATTCTCGGTGCATTCACGGTTCACATCCGCGACCAAAGGCACCTGGCGGCGTTCTCTGGAATCTGATGGATCATGCTTGTTCTTAAAACGTTGGTGGTGCTGGAGCTCCCAAACGGCCATGGAAAAGCCCAAGCCTGAAACAGGTCGATAACGGCATACCCGGAGGAGGTCCCGAGACTTTCAGGCACAAGACATCGAATCACGACAATCAATCTCCATTTTGCGTCATCTTAGGGAACTGGCGGGAGTTTGCGCGATGTAGAGCATGAGCCCACCGCGAAAAAACCACGCCCAAAACGCTCCCGCAGGCTGGCCTGATCATCATCTGCCGGAAATCGCCTTCGTCACTCGAATGACGTCACTGACGACCGCTTCGAGCGATTTTCCCGCGTGGTCGCTCGTAAGATTTCCGTCGGTATCAAAGGCTTCATGGGCCTTGGACAGCGCGAACTGGGTCGGCACGACGAGCACTCCGATGTTGCCAAGAATCGAGCGGACCGTCACCAGTCCACGCATTCCACCCAACGCACCCGGCGAAGCGGATATCAGTCCGGCCACCTTGCCCTTGTAAGCGGCGAGTGGGGCCTCGCTGTCACTGCCTGCACGGCTGACCCAGTCGATGAGGTTTTTCAGCAGCGGCGTGATGGACGAGTTGTATTCCGGGCAGGCGAAGAGGACGGCATCCGCCGCGACGAAGCGGGCTTTCAAGGCGACCACTGCGGCTGGCAAGCCCTCGGCTTCCTCCAGATCCCCATCATACAAAGGCAATCGCAGATCCGCGGGCGCAACCAAGTCGGTTTCGACTCCCTGAGCAGCAGCGAGCTTGGCTGCGGCGGCAGCGAGCTTGCCATTGTAGGATTCTTTGCGGGCGCTTCCGGAAATGAGCAGGAGTTTCATCGGACCATCGTTAAACGACGATCCGGGATGAGGCAACGCGCCATTTACTGGGAGATTTCCGCCTTGAAGCGATAGAAGCCCTTTCCTGAGGGAGGATTGGTATCGGTGATGGTGACGCTGGTGGCCGTGCGGATGACCGTAATCCCTGATGCGTTGGTATCCGAAGTCCCATCGAATCGATAGACCTGGGTGAAACTTCCGGGACTCAGATCCGAGGACCTCTGGAGAACCCAGCGTGTTGCGGAAACGGCGGAGGAATTAAGCCCGAAGCTTAGCACGGCGTGCCCGGAACCGTTGATCGTGGGCGTGGTGAGATTGCGCGAGTTACTGCGGTCTGAAACCGCAGGGTCCGTGCCGAGTGCATACTCGACTCCGTAGGGAGAGCCGTCCTGGTCGGCGTCCTGGTTCCAGAGGCTGATGAGGTTCGCGACGACGGGGTCGCCTAGATATTCAGCCGCGCCGATGTCCGGAGCGCCGAGGAATGCAAAGCCTCGCTGGTCGGTGGTGAAGGTCGAAGTGATAGCGGCATTGATGACCGGGCTGCCCACGAGGGGAGGCATCGTCTGGGTGCGTCCTCCGTAGTTGCCCAGGCTTGAGAGTTGGGGATCTCCAGTGGTGAAATTCACGCCAGTGGCAGTGGGTGAGCCGGAAATGTTCGGGCTCGCTGCGGCGGTATTCTGGGCGACGATGGTGTTATACAAATTCACCGTGCTAACGTCCGTGCCAATACCCCCACCGGTGCCAGTAGCTGCGGCATTTCCACAAATGGTACTTTGATTCACCGATATGCTGCCACCACTGCTAAAAATGCCGCCGCCGTTTAGCGACGCGGAGTTATTCGCAAAAGTGCACTGGTTCAGGGTCAGGATTCCGGAGAAATTTTCCACACCGCCGCCGAAAGCACTAGAATTGCCGCTCACAGTGGATCTGGTAACCGTAAGAGTTCCCCCGTCGTTTTCAATGCCTCCTCCCCCTGGATTGACACCCACAATGGCCTGATTGGCTGTGAGTGTGCACTCCGTGATCGAAAGGGTTCCAGCGTTGTAGATCCCGCCACCTGTATTTCCCGGATACGACGTGCCGGAAGCGTAGCCGTTACGGATGGTCAAAGCTTTCAAACCCACCACACGGGTGGCGGCCACTTCAAACACGCGGCTGGCGTTGTTCCCACTGATGATGAAGCCGGCGGCGAGGGCGGAAGCATCAATCGTGAGGTTCTTGTTCAACAGGATCTGGCTGCTGAGGATGCACGTCTGGCCGGAAAGAGCAGGAGCGAAGATGATGGTCCCTCCTGAAGCGACGTCGGTGACCGCCTGCCGCAATGAGCCGGCTCCTGAGTCGTTGGCATTGGTGACTGCCAGGCGGATCGGATAGCTGACATCACCCGAACTGCTGAACGCATTCCAGCCCGAAGCGCCGCTCACGTTGCCTGGCACTGCCTCGTCGGAACGGAAACCGGTGCTGCTGATGTAAGTTCCAAGAATCCGGAAGCTTGCTCCGCTGTTGGCCGTGAGCCCGAGCTGGCTGACCGGAAGACTGAAGGTGTAAGTGGCTGCGTTCGCCGTGCCGACTGGTGTCACATTGACGCTGGCAATGTAGCCCAGGGAATTCGCGCCGCCATTCGCCAATGACCACACACCGCCGAAGCTCGCACTCGAAGGTCCAAGGGCGATCGCGTAGTCGGCGGTGAATCCGGCCGGGAAGGTCAGGGTGCTGCGATTGGCGGCACCGCTATCGATTCCGGAAATCGCCCGACGCAGCGCATCGGCGTCGTCCGCGAAGCCCGAAGTGCTCGAGAAGCCGCCGGACTGGGAGTCGATGTAGAGGACAAGGTTGTCATTGAACGCTGCCGCCCCCTTGGTGAAGGTTCCTGTGAGGGTGGTGCCGTCATCGCTGAGCGTCAGGCTACCTTGGCCGACAGGTCCACCGAAACCTGTCGCATTGTTTCCCGGGAAAACAGCCGCTCCTGCAGGGTCTGTCGCGATACCGGCAAAAAGCAGAGCAGCGAGAAACGAGTATCTCAAAGCACGAGGCAGGGGCTTGATGGGTTTCATGGTGTTGGGCAAATATTGGATTTAGAAATTGAGCGAAGATAGACGATCTACCAAACCATCATCCTAAACTTTGTGGGGAATGTGCCTTGAGTTCGACCCTCAACGCAAGCGGCAAGGTAGTGGATAGTTCAACGACCCCGTAAACACCAAAAAGCCGGCGGAGTTTCCTCCGCCGGCTTGGTGAATCTGTCTGTCAGAACGATCAGTCCTGGCCGGGACGCCACTCTTCCGAGGCGGCGGTGGCAAGGTTGAAGGCCTGCTCGAGTCCGACCATCTCGGAGGACGGACGGAGGCTTTCGAAGCTGGCGCTTTCCTTCTTCAGCTGGTCGTCGTTGTAATTGACCGCCTTGATGGAGAGACCGATGCGGCGCTCGACCTTGTCGACCTTGATGACGCGGGCTTCGATCTCTTCGCCGACCTTGATGATGTCCTTGACCTTCTCCACGTGGTCTTCGCTGAGTTGCGAGATGTGGATGAGGCCGTCGATGTCACCGTCAAGGCTGACGAACGCACCGAAGGATGCGATCTTGGCAACGGTGCCCTTGACGAGGTCGCCGACCTTGAAGCGGTCGTCGATGCGGCTCCATGGGTCGCCTTCGAGCTGCTTGACGCCGAGCGAAACGCGCTGGTTGGCCTTGTCGATGGAGAGCACGATCGCTTCCATTTCGTCGCCCTTCTTGAGGACTTCGGATGGATGGTTGATCTTGCGGGTCCAGGACATGTCGGAGACGTGGATCATGCCGTCGATGCCTTCTTCCAGCTCCACGAACGCACCGTAGGCGGTGAGGTTGCGGACCGGTCCCTTGATGGTGGCGCCGATCGGGTAGCGAAGTTCGATTTCGTCCCACGGGTTGGTGTCGAGCTGGCGGACGCCGAGGGAGA
>JANOBS010000091.1:0-6299 GCA_031411755.1 Luteolibacter sp.
AGAATGCCCTTCGCTGCATCGGAGTTTCCAATCTTCAGCCCGAAGTGCTTGTCGAGTGCCACGACCAGTTGGAGGGCATCCACGGAATCCAGTCCGAGACCACCGGATCCAAAAATCGGAACCGTGTCGCTGATCGATGCCGCGTCCTGATCCAGCATCAGCTCATCCACCATCACTTCCTTGATTTTCTGACGCAGCTCGGGACCTTGGGACATTTCGTTGTTCGTTGCTTCTCAGAAGATCCCTCCGTCGATCTTCAAGGCGGAACCTGTGACATACCCTGCATCCTGACAAGCGAGAAAGAACACTGCCGAGGCCACTTCTTCCGGCTTTCCAAAGCGCCGCATCGGGATGCCCTGTTTGGCCGCTTTTTTTGCATCGTCGTCCATCCCGGACAGTGCCTCGGTCTCGATGTAGCCGGGCAAAATGCAGTTCACCGTGATCCCGGAGCGGCCGACCTCCTTCGCCATCGTCCGGGAAAACGCCACCACCCCGGCCTTCGCCGCCGCGTAGTTGGTCTGCCCCAGAGGCGGCAGGATCGCGCTGAGCGAAGCGATGTTGATGATCCTCCCGAATCGCTGCCGCATCATCGGCGTCACGACCGTCCGGCAGCCGTGAAAGACCGAATCAAGGTTCGAGGAAATCACCTCGTGCCAGGACTCCGCCGGCATCGCGGCCAGCAAGTGATCGCGGTGCAACCCGGCATTGTTCACCAGCACATCGAGCCGGCTGTCCGCTTCCAGGATCGTGGCCACCGCCGTTTCCCACGCCTTCGCGTCCGTCACATCCAGATCCACCAGCACGCAGCGTCCCGGAAACCCAGTGGCCAGGGCCTCCGCGTCCTGGCGATTCGACCTCACCCCGAGCCAGACCCGGCAATCGGGGTCCTTTTCCAGAAAATACCGACCGATTCCCCGTCCGAGCCCGCCATTTCCGCCAGTGATCAAGATGCTTCGCATGATCTGGAGTGTCGGTAATCCCGCCCAAGGACGTCAAGGGCCACCCGTCCTCGTCCCGCGCCCTCTTGGAATGATCGCTTGCGGCGGGTGCGTTCCGATGGCATAGCCTCCGCATGAAAAAATCCACTTTCATCTTGGGCCTTGTAGCTCCCGCGCTCCTCAGCGGCCTTGCCCATGGCCAGAACAAGACGATCAACACCGTCACCGTCAGCGGCACCCTGACCGATGTCTCGGATCCCGTGGTGTCCGACAATGGCACGGTCAAGAGGACCACGCAGAGCCTCAGTTCCTACCGCTTCGGCAACCGCGAGATTCTCCAACTGATGGCTGACAACGCCATCATCCCCACAACCACAGGTTACTCCCTGATTCAGAAATTCACGAATGACGGCACCTCGCTCGGCTACTTCGCACGCTCCACCAGTGGTGCGGAAGTCGCGGCCGACCCCGCGATCTTCGGGTTCACCCAGGCAGGGGCCGCACTTTCGACCAACACCACCGTCACCCAGCCGAGCAGCCCGAGTGGAACCGCGACGACCACCGGAACCATCACTGGAAAAGTCCTCGGCACCATCAATCTCAACGGAGCCAACTGCGCGTTGCTGGATAGCATCACCAAAACCTTCGGCAAGACCGCCAAGCTCAACAACGTCACTGTCAGCTTCACCTCAGTGACGGGAAAAGCGAAGCTGATCGGCACCTTTGGAGCCACCGGGCCGGCAATCGATGCCACCATCGACTCCAAGACCACCAAGCCTGTCAGCGATCCTTGAGGTGCGATGCGCCCGCGACTGACTCTCCTCGCCGCCGCTGGCCTGCTTCTGGCCTTGGCGGCGTTTGCTTATCTGGCATCCAGACCAAAGTCGGAGCCCAGCGCATCTTCGAGTGCACAGCAACTGTCGTCTAACAGGTCCCCGAGGAAGGCTGCCACCAGTGCCACAGACCCGACCAGTCCTCAGCCGAAAGCCACGCTTCCATCTGCTCTGGAAGAGGAAATAGAGGCCGCCGTGGTGACCTACTCCCCCGAGGGTTTGCCAACCTTCGAGAAATTGCTTGCCAGCGGTGAACCGGACATCCGCGAGGCCGCGCGGGATGGTCTCGTCCGCCTCGGAGAAAATGGCGGTGCCGCCCTGCTGCGACGCGCCTCGGCCAAGCTGACGGATCCCGCGGAGATCCAAAAGTTTCTCGAAACCGCTGACTACCTCGAACTGCCGTCCGCGCTGGAAGGACCATTTAAAAAATAAGCGCCCTCCGTGGTCACGCCCTCACAGCCATTTCCAGTTCATCTTCACCTCAATGTCCGGGTGGATGCTGTGATGGACCGGGCAGCCGCGCGCCGCGCTTTCGAGGAGCTTCCGCTCAGGATGATCGGACGGCAGAGGGATCTCCATGTCGACCTCCAGCCTTGAAATCCGGCGCGGCTGGTCCTCCGACATGAACTTGCGGACAGCGACCTTCATTCCCTCGACCGGGATTTCCTTCCGCTTCGCGACGATGCCGATGACAGTGGCCATGCAGGCACCCAGGGCAGTGGCGACGAGATCGGTGGGCGAGAAGGATTCGCCACGACCATTGTTGTCGACCGGAGCATCGGTGGAAAGCCGGGTGCCGGAGGGGAGATGGACGGCGTTGCAGTGCAGGTCGCCTTCGTAATCAAGGTGGATTTCAACCATGGTCGGAATGAGTCAGGGATCGGTGATGTTGTCCGGCTTCGATGGGACTTTGGCAAGCACGACCCGGAAGCCGTAAATGTTGTCACTGAGGTTAGGTGGCACGGCATTGCGCGCCCCAGTGTAAAGATTATCCGGTTGGAAGCTGTTCCAACCGCCGCCGCGCAATACTCCATAGGTGGTATGGCCTGCCTTCGCAGCGGTGAGGTCATCATTGACCCACTCGTGGACGTTTCCACAGAGGTCGTAGAGCCCCGCGGCATTGGGCGGGAATGAACCCACCGGTGCGGTGGTCTCAAACTTGTCGTCGTAGCCTTCGATGGTCCGGTTCGCGGGAACACCCGGTGCCTTGGCGGCGGCACTGTCGGCCAGGTTGGCGTAGTTCGCCGGAGGCGGCCATGAGGAGCCCCACTGGAATACGAGCGGCTTGCGGATATCGCGCCAGCCCGGTCCTTGTCCGGCCACCTCCGCGATGCCGGCAATGCGGCTCCATTCGAGGTCGGTGAGGAGACGGTAGGTGTGGGCGACGGAAATGCGCTCCTGGGTGCGCTCGCGCTTCGTCAGCCAGGCACAGAAGTTGCGGGCATCGTCGCGGGTGACATAGACGACCGGATGCTCCTTGGTTTGAGCGAAGTCTGGTTTGCGGAGTGGTTTGGCTCCGCTGCTCTTGTCGGCGACGAAGGTATCGTAATCGGAGACTCGTGTTTCCCAGATCGAGACCATCAGTTCGCCCTCGGCGCCATACGGGACGAATCTCATGCCGAGCCCATTTTTCCAAGGCTTGTCAAAACGCACGCCTTGATTTTCCTGGAGCGGCTTGTCGAGCGAGATGAGGTCGCCTGGCTTCATTTCCAGGTTCAAGGTGAGCGGCTTGTAACCATCCAGGACAATGGTGAGCGTGACCGGTCCGGGCTTCACCTTCTCGATTTCAAGTGGCGTGGTGTCCCCCACCAACGGACCGTTGTTCAGATAAACCGCCGCTCCGGGGGGGGTGGTGTTCAGCATGATGCGACCGTAGGGAATGAGCCGGACGAGAATGCGGAATGGCTTGAGTCCCTCATTTCGAGCGCGCTCGCTGGCAGCAGGATCATTGAAGCCATCGTCGAACTTCGCCAACATCTCATGGTCTGCTGTTAGATAGCCGTCCTTGATCGCGGCTTCTCGCAGCCAGGCGCAGTAGGCGTTGGCCTCGCCCTGCGACGCGAGCACGCTGGGCACAGCCCTGCCATTCTGGGAGATAGGAAAGAATTCGACCGCCTCGATCTTGCGCTTGGTGACATTGACGAAACGCCGCCACGATGCTTCAGAGACCAGCAGTGAGGCCAGGTGCTCATCACCGACCGGTTGGTAGCTGCCTCCCTGGTGATCCTCCCAGGATGCCCCGATCTCCGGCGGAGAAAATATGCCCAGCTCCGAGCCTAGCGGCAAAGGTTCGTTCACCGCACTCGGCGGAACCTTTCCCCGAACCGTCAGCGGACGGAACCCTGGCTTGCGGATCAGATACTCCACATCCGATCCGACCTCTGCTTTCAGGGTCAATGGAGTCACTCCCAGCCATTGCTCGCCTTCTCCGATCACTTCCGCGCCTTCCGGATAGCTCACCACCCGGATCTGGCCCAGCCTTTCGACGACTTCCGGCGGCGGGACGACCGGCTCCTGAGTGGTGAACCAGCTCATGATCGGCCCATCCTTGATCGACTCCCAGGTGCCCACCGCGATGAATGTTCCGAGGATGATCGTCGTCATCCACGCTGCCAATCCGGTGTGGCGGCGGCGCTTTCCTCGCTGGATCCGGCGGAGGGCGTCCGCAAGTTCGGACGCCGTGGTGATCTTTCTGCGGGAAAGCTGGGGATCGCAGATATCGCAGATGACACGGTTCAGCTCCAGCCAGCGCTTCTTTTCCTCCGGCGGCGGCGACTCATCCGGCAGCTCGGGAAAATCCAGCCGATCCTTTCCTGTGGCAATCTCGTACAGAACCTTGCCCAGGCTGTAGACATCAGCCGGGGCCGAGCCGGGACCCTCCGGTGGCACGAAGCCCTCGGTGCCAACAAACGTGCGCTGCCCACGCGTGGCGACCAGCCCGATGTCCGCCAACTTGGCCTTGCCGTTGACGAAAATGACGTTGGCCGGCTTCACATCGCGATGCGCCAGCCCAAGCTCGTGGAGGTGGTCGAGCGCCTCCGCCAGACGCAGGCCGACATCAATGCAGAGATTTGTTTCCAGCCGCACGCCGCAGGCCAGCTTTGTGTCCGCCCGCAACGTCCGCGGCTCGTATTCGATGGCATTGATCTCCGCGCCGGTGCGGACGTCGTCGCCCAGCTCCATCACGTAGTAATAAAACGACGTGCCGTCCGGACTGCGACCCACATGCAGGATGTTCACCAGCCCCGGATGGGTGCGGGAAATCGGCTCGAATTTCAGGATGCCCTCGAACTCCCGCTCGAAACCACGGGCATCGTCGAAATCCTCCCGCCAGACGACCTTCACCGCCCGCAAGGCCCCGGTCACGCCGCGCGCCAGCCACACCTCTCCGTATGCCCCCCCGCCGATTTTCCGCAGGACCTCGTGGTCGGGGACAACCGGATCAGGACGGTTCTTAATCGGCGGCATCTTCCTCGAGTCGGGCGAGTTCCTTTTTCAACACCGAGCCCACCCGGTGCTTGGCGAGATAAACCTGGGCCATGCTGACATTGAGATGCTCCTGCACCTTGTTCGCGTCCCACTGCTTGATCACATAATAGTGGAAAATCTGGTATTGCTTCGGAGAGACCTGGGCCTTTACCCGGGCCAGCGCGGCATCAGCCACGTTCTTTTTCCACTCGACGTCCCACAGGCGCCCCAACAGGTCGCCCTTCGGATCCTCAAAGCGGTCGATCACCGCCGTCTTGCGGTCATCATCCCACTCGCCGCCCGCCATCGCGGTGTCCTTTTTGCGCTTCCGGAACTGATCGTTGATGCGCCAGCGGGTCATGTTCATCAGCCAGGTCTTGAACGAGCCTTGTTCGGGGTCGTAGAGCTTCTTTTTACTCTGCTTGGCAATGGAGAGGATGGTCTCCTGGACACAATCGAAGGCCTCGTCCGAACGCAGGCCGGACTTCACCGCCACCGAGTAAATCAGCCGCCAGTAAGTCTGGTAGAAGTCGTCCCAGGTGCGCTGATCCTCCCAATTGTCCAGCCGCGCGATCAGACTCTTGCGGGTCTTCGCATACACCTCCGCGATCCCGGCGTCGCGTTCCTTGTCTTCTTTTTCTTCTTCTTCGTCAGCCATCTGGCTCCCCTTAACACACCGCTGCGGAAATGTCTTTCACCGATTCCAGGCAGGCACCCGGCTGTCGCGGCGGATTCCCCGCAGTGCTTAGGAAATGCGAACCATCAGAGCGAGCGAACTTTCTCCGATATTGTTTACAAGGCCCAGATCCCCACCGTAGTTTCGGACCGTTGTTCCACCCCTCTCGCGTTCTCCGGAATCCCCCACCGGAGGTCCCCCCACGGCGAGCCGACATGTCCCAAAACACCCAGACTCCAAGCCCGTCACACGCGGTCGAAAGGATCCGCGAAATCATCGTGGGCCGCCAACTCGACCGTCTGGAGCAACGCGTGGCTCTTCTCGAACACGCGAATCCGTCCGATGCCGCCGCGTGGACCTGCGAACCCCGACTGGAGGCGGTTG
>JANOBS010000092.1:0-17230 GCA_031411755.1 Luteolibacter sp.
GTCGAGCCAGTCGACCGCGTAGTTGACCGGCATCCCTCCAGCTGGCAGGGAACCAACCATACAGAGCGACCCACAGGTATTGCCGTTGTTGATGTTGCCGCCCCAGTAATTGTGCGAGAACATCACCTTAATGCCGGGCTGTTCCCCAGGTGCGTAAGTTCCGTAGAGCTTTTTCTCTCCACCCACGGACTGAGGGTTGAACCCTGGCACGAGCTTGGCTGATCCGGAATCGGTGCCGCTCGAGACATTGGATGCGAGGGAGAACACACGGAACTCGCCGGGGTTAAAGATGATCGGCGCACCGGTGCCCGAGTTAAGTTTGCATTTGGTGATCACTCCCTGGCTGTAACCGAACTGGCCGAACGCTCCCAGATCGTCAGCAGTCTTCATTCGGGTGGCACCCAACCAGAATTCTCCGGTGTTTGGCCAGGATTTGTAGGCGGACGTCAGGTATTCGATCTTGTCATTCGGAAGCGTCATGGGAACATTATAAGGGTTCCAAAGCGTGAAGACCGGGCTGTAAACGTGATAGCAGTCATACTTTCCAGGCGTCTTGGCGCTTGGCTCCGCGATGAGGCTGTAGATGAAAGTGATTTTAGCGAGTATCGGAATCCGCCAGTAGTTGTTGGAGCCGTCCCAATTCGATCCCCCCAAAGGGCTGCCAACCTGTCCGAGATTGTTGGAGCCCACCAGGCTTGTCGAAGGCTTCGTGCTGGTCCAATCGAGCACGGCGGGCCCACCCAACCCATTCGGGTCGCCCAGTGTGGCGTCTTTGTTGGATCGATACATGCGGTAAAAATGGAACATGTTGGTCCACGACTGAAATTGACGGTTCGCGAGCTTGGCCCTCCCGGCGATGTCCGGACTCATGGGCCGGATCGAAGGTTCCACAATGTCGGTGCCGACGTTGAACTTGTAGGGTGATGGAAGCTTTGAAGCGTCCATCTCGAAAAGCAGACTGAGATCCTTCTTTTGCGTGCCACGTACGCTGGCGATCACCCCTTGGCTGGTCGAAGTAAGATCGAAAAAGCGTTCGTCCACCCTGTCCTTCTCAATCAGGGCGGGACGGAGGGAGTTGGTGCTGATGAGGTTTTTTCCGATGTCGGCTTTGTCGTAAAGCGCGCCGTATCCGTTCAAAGCCCCCACACCGACTTCAGCTGTATCGCCTTGGGATTCCTCCCATTGCGAACTGGTCATGTTCAAGGAACGGGATTGTCCAGACAGGGTGATTTTCGCCTTGTGATTCTCCGGTCCGATCCACCACGCGAATTTACCGCCTTTATCTACCGGAGTCTTGTAGGCGCGAGTCACGCGATCGCCGTAATCGCTGGCGGATTTCCCGAGGGTCCCCGCATCGACGAGAGAAACCCAGTCCTTGTCTTGAGAATCACCGGGAGAAACCGGGGCCATGAGTGAGTTTTCAACACCATAAGGCAGCGAAAGCAGCCAGCGGCGGAACATCCTCTCTCGCCCCGGGGAGTAGGTTTCATAGATATTCGCAGTGCCAATTTCCGGTGAAATGTAAGTGCTGTTGAGCCAGTCTCCCCATGCATTGTAGCTGGCCAGCCAGTGTGACCGTGCGACTCCTTCGATGGCTTCGGTGTCAGACTTGGTATCAAGCAGAGCGGACTCAGAGCTAATGCGGGTGTCCGGTCCCATTTCCTTCTGTAGCTCGCCAATTGCAAGGATCAGGGCGAGCCTGGCGTTGGCTTTTGCCTCTGCCATGGCACCAACCTGCGCGCTACTGCGAAGCGCAATGCTGGATAGGCCAAGCAACCCGACCGCTACAATGGTCAGCAGGATCATCAACGAAAGCGTCACAACAAGGGCAAAGCCTCTCTCCAAAGCACTCGGAGTCCTGCAGGAAAAGGGTTCGGCGGTTTTCATGGGCGGTGATAGTTTGAACTTTTACAGCTGGAACGAAACCATTTCCCGGAATTCATGATGAATGCACGATGCATTTACTTCCGGGTGCACCCCGGATCAAGCATTTTCCCCGCCGTTCCTTGGACATTCTTGGAGCATAGCGACTTGAGATGACGTGGAGGATTCATCCCGACGCAAGAATCGTCGAACGAAATTAGCTTCCCGATTACCCTCTGCATTAGGGCCGCCATCGCTCGTGAGTTCGTTTTCGATCCCAAGCGCTGGTCAATCCCGCAGGCGGTTTTGCTGCTCCACTCGTCACCGTAAATACGACGCCCAAGGGGCAGTTTCGTTGGAGCTTGAATCGAAATTGTCTGCCCAATCGACCAAATAGCTCCCAGTCAAATCACACTCCCGGGTGTGCCTTTCTCTAGCAGTCTGGCTCTCACCCATCACACCGGCACATGCCACGCCCATTGAACGCCCTCCATGAGATGCTGGCCTGCTCATTTACGGTTACGCCACAGGCACCTACTCCATCCGCCTGGATTCCACCCCTTCCTACCGCAGTCTTCTTTACGAAATCTTAACGAATCTTTTAGAAACTCAGCACTTCGAGTGGAGTTTGACAGCCTTGTGACGGTTGGTGAAGATGCCCAAACGCACCAACAAACCAAAAATACGAACGACAAAACGTGCTTCAACACGCTGAACGCTATGGTTTTTGCCACTTCGCTATCATTCGCCGCACACAAAGCTGAAGGTCCCCAAGGGACGTGCGTCCAAAACCCGAATAGTTTTTCGTGAACCTTTTCCAGGACGATCACGGTTCCAACTTTCTCTGGAACTTCACCCTTTCGGACGGTGAAAGGGACCGGGCACTGAGGCCATTGCAATGGAATTGGGCCGATTCACCTTGGCTCCGCCACGATCAGGGTGGTAACAGACACACGTAACCTCATGAGTTCCGCGCCACTTGACGAAGCCTTGAAAAATCGTCCGGGAAGCTCCGAGGAATCCGTCTCCCTCAGCTTCGGATTTTCACGGGCTCAAACCGATCCTTGCAGTGGAGTGGTGGCATTTTTGTCGCGCAGGTTTCGTCGCCTTCTAACTCGCCTCCTGAATGGAGCTCTGTATTGGAGCTCGGCTTCAAACCTCCACTTCAAATGAGTAGGACCTCAGGCGAACCACTTGGAGCGGAAAAGGCCGGGCCGGAAACCGGCCAAGATCTGGCACGTCTGCTCCCATCGCGCTCAATAATCGAGCTTCCCCGAGACCCGAACGGCAGCGGGCGGGGCAATGAGTTCAAGTTTCCAGCAGAAGCTGCCGCGCCAACCATCGTTCCGGGTCGCCGACAGCGCGTCAGGGTGGACGGCAAGGTCTTCCGCCAAGGCGAGGAGCAGTTGGGCATTCGCGGAGTCACCTACGGGCCATTTGCGCCGAATGCCGCCGGTGAACCATTTTCGGAACCCGCCATCGTAGCGCCGGACATGGCAAGAATGCGTAAGGCATCCATCAACGCCGTCCGCATCTACCACCCGCCACCTTCATGGTTTCTCGATCTCGCGGACGAACAAGGCCTCTTCGCCATGATGGAGATCCCCTGTCCTAAACATCTGGATTTCCTCGAGAGCGAAACCACCCGCCGGGAGGCAAGGGCTCGGGTGGCGAAGGCGGTGCGCGAGACTCAAGGCCGTGCCGCAATTCTTGGCTGTTGCATCGGAAACGAAATCAGCGCCGACATCGTCCGTTGGTATGGCGCGAAGCGGATCGAACGGTTCATTGGCGAGCTGGTGGACGTCGCGCGGCAGGAGGACCCTGAAATGCTGGTCACCTACGCGAGCTATCCGCCGACCGAATATCTCGAACTGCCCAGCCTCGATTTCAGCACGTTCAATGTTTACCTCCACGACCGCGCGACCTTTCACCGTTACCTGCTGCGCCTCGCGAATCTCCATGTCGACCGTCCATTGCTGTTAGGAGAACTTGGCATGGACACGATCCGTCATAGCGAGGAAGAGCAGGCGGATTTCCTTGGCGGACATCTTGCCGAAACCGCCCTGACCGGCCTTGCCGGCGCATTTGTGTTCTCATGGACGGATGATTGGTATGTCCACGACTGGCAAATCGACGACTGGGCTTTCGGGCTCACCCGCCGTGATCGTTCGCCCAAAAAATCCCTCGCCGCGGTCGCGAGTGTTTTCAGCCAACCACCCTCGGCGCAACTGCCACGCACACCAAGGGTCTCGGTCGTGGTCTGCTCCTACAATGGCGGGCGCACCCTTGATCAATGTCTTCGCTCGCTCGGCACGCTGACATATCCGGATTACGAAGTGATCCTCGTGGACGACGGCTCAACGGATGACACGCCCGCCATCTCGGCCCGCTTCCCGGAGGTGAGGACCATCCGCCAGCGCAACGAAGGCTTGAGTGTCGCGCGCAATGTAGGCATGCACGCGGCCACCGGCGAGATCGTCGCCTACACGGACTCGGATTGTTTCGCCGACGCCGACTGGCTCACCGCACTGGTGCATCAATTGGAAACGAGCGGCGCGGATTCGGTCGGCGGCCCGAATCTAACACCCGAGGACGGCTGGCTTGCCGGCTGTGTCGCCTGTTCACCGGGCCAACCAAGTCACGTCCTCGAAACCGACCTGAAGGCCGAGCACATTCCCGGTTGCAACATGGCGTTTCGCCGGGAGGCACTGCTCGCCATCGGCGGATTCGACCCGCAGTTCCGCAAGGCGGGCGATGATGTGGATCTATGCTGGCGCCTGATGGAAGCGGGCTACTGGATCACCTTCGCGCCCGGCGCGCTGGTGTGGCACCACCGACGCCAGGGTCCCCGGGCCTACTTCAAGCAACAAGCTGGCTATGGCGAAGCCGAAGCACTGCTGGCGAAAAAACATCCCGAGCGTTTCAACCTGCTGGGATCGGGAATCTGGCGCGGCGTGATGTATGGCGGCGGTTTGGTAGGCCTGCGTTTCGGCAAAAAGCACATTCATGGCGGTGTGTTTGGGTTGGGCCTGTTCCAAACACTCTATCAGCCGGCACCGGCGCATTGGGCGATGATTCCAAGCACCATCGAATGGCATATCCTCACTCTGCTGATGTGGATCGGCGCGGCGTTCGGATTGCCCACGATCAATGAAGCCGTCGTCATGACCGTGCTGATTCCTCTAATCGTAGGGCTCCAGGCGACACAGGCGAAACCCGCTAAAAAGCACGACGGTCTCGCCGCGCGCCTGGTCATCGCCTGGTTATGCTGGCAGCAGCCCCTCGTTCGCGCCGGACAGCGGTATCGCACACGCTTCGGTTCACAAGCCGTGAAGTTTTCGGGCTCGGAAAAATCCGAACCCTGGCTCGGTCCCTTGAAACGCTACATCACGCTCGCGGGCGTGGAACGCGGCGACTTGCTCTATTCTGCAATGGAGGAGCTTTACCGCCGCGGACATCATCCGCTGCTCGATACGGGTTGGTCGAATTGGGATCTTGAGGTCAGTTGCGCACACGGTGTGAAACTTCAGGTGCGTACGGTGCTGGAGCGTTACGGTGGAAACTCCGCTCAAATCGCCGTCGAACTCCGTCTGCGCTGCGGCACATTTCTCAAAGCTCTGCCGTTTGCCGCAGCCTGCATCGCACTGGTGACGCTGGCGGTTGACCCCTATCATTTACATGCAGGCGCAATCATCGGCTATTCATGTGCGGGATTGCTGTTGGGATTCAGAGCCTGGCTTTACCATCATGGGAAAGCCTCCGCAGCAAGAGCCGCAGCCGTGATTGATGAGACGGCGAAATCCCTTGGCATGACACCCTTTGCGCCGGAGACGGAACAACCAGAGCCCACCCAGTGAACAAGATCCGCCGTCTTCTGCCTTACGTCTGGCCTCATCGCGCGGGCCTCATCGTCGTGGTGGTGACAATGACCGCCGAAGTCGGGCTCGCAGTGCTGCAACCGTGGCCGATGAAGGTGCTCGTTGACAACGTCCTCGGCAAACAAGCCCTGCCCCCAGCCGCCACCTCGGCCATTGCCTGGCTGCCCAACGCCGGCACACCGCATGGCCTCGTCGCGTGGATTGCGATGGCCACGGTGCTGTTTTTTCTCGGCCATTCCGCGCTGCAGATGCTCAGCACCACTGCGTTTGTCAGCATCGGCCAGCGGATGGTCTACGGTCTGGGCGCAGACCTCTATTGGCATCTGAAGCGCATGTCGCTGCGCTTCCACGGCAAGCAGCAGGTTGCCGATCTTGTCGCCCGCGTTACGGTGGACACCTACTGCGTGCAAACCCTGGTCAGCAGCACGCTCTTCCCTGTGTTGCAGTCGGGTCTCACCTTGGTTTGCGTCTTCGGCATCATGTGGAAATTGGATTCACAAATGGCGGTTCTCTCCCTCGCCATTGTGCCCTTGCTCGCGCTGATCATCGGTGGCTTCAGCAAAGTGATGGAGGAATCCGCCCGTCTCCGCAGTGATCTCGAAACCCACCTCATGGTGCTGGTGGAACAAACCCTGACCGCGATTCCGGCGGTTCAGGCATTCACCCGCGAGCGGATCGAGCAGGATCGCTTCAGCCAGGCTGCCGAAGAGTCCGTACAAGCCCACCGCGCCTCCACCATGGTGGACATGAAGTTCAAACTTCTCGTCGGCTTGCTCACCGCGCTCAGCACGGCCGCCATCGTCTGGCTCGGGGCCACACGCGTACTCGACGGACGCATGACCGTAGGCACCATCCTCGTTTTCCTCGCATACCTCGCCTCTCTTTACGAGCCCATCAACACGATGGTCTATACCGCCTCGACCCTGCAAACGCTGAGCGCCAATGCCGCCCGGGTGCTTGAAATGTTGGATCAACCAGCCGATGTGGTCGAGTCGCCCACGGCCCGCGACGTGAAACTCGCCGGTCACGTCCGCTACGAAAATGTGAGCTTCGCCTACGAGTCCGAGCGACCCATCCTGACAGGTATCCATCTTGAAGCGAACCCAGGAGAGGTCATTGCCGTGGTCGGTCCGACAGGTGCAGGCAAGACGACCCTGCTCAGCCTGCTAGTGCGGTTCTTTGATCCGGATTCCGGTCGCATCACGCTGGATGGCCATGACCTTCGCGAGTTGAAGATTGATTCGCTCCGCCAACAGATCGCACTGGTGTTGCAGGAGCCATTCCTGTTTCCGCTGAGCATTGCCGAAAACATCTCCTACGGAAAACCCGATGCATCGCGCGAAGAAATCATCGCCGCCGCTCAAGCCGCCAATGCTCATGAATTCATCCAGCGCCAGCCGCGCGGATACGACACTGTCATCGGTGAACGAGGCGCGACGTTTTCCGGTGGCGAACGTCAGCGGGTAAGCATCGCCCGAGCGTTTCTGAATGACGCGCCGATTCTCATTCTCGACGAACCCACCTCAGCACTCGACGCCGTGACGGAGGGATTATTGCTGGAGGCATTGGACCGACTGACGGTGGGTCGTACCACCTTCATCATCGCACACCGCTTGTCCACGATCCGGCGCGCCAACCGCATCCTCGTGCTGGAGCAGGGACGCATCATCGAGCACGGCACACATGATGAACTGCTCAACACGGGCGGCCTTTATTCGCGATTACATGAACAAAGCACGCGGGCAAACGATACCAAACCAGACGCCCCGGTAACCTTGATCATGGAGGAAGTCACCCGTGAGTAGCATGCTGAACCAGCCATCGGCCGCCCCGCTGGTTCCCTTCTCGAAGAGGAATCTCTGGCAGTGTCGCGTCGATCCTTCCCTCGCGCGGCGGAATCATCGCGACGTGACGGGCAAACCCGCAGGCCTCAGGCAGGGCATCACCTGTGACATCCTCCCGCGATTTCTCTATTCCTTCGGCAATTGCAATCCTCACGTCACTGCCTTCCTCAGCCTACATGAGCCGATCGGGCATGATCTCAGCGTGTTGCTCTCGTCCACGAATTCCGCTGAAACATCTGAACGATTCCCATGAGCGACCACATTCCACAACCCGGACGGTGGGCCAGCGGAATGCTGCCATCGAACGTGATACTCGGTGAGGACAGCCTCATCACCGGCCCAAAGGCCTTTGCCCGTTTCCGAAGCACGCGGGAACCGGCACTTGTGATCGGGAGGGCATGCACTCTTGACGGGGTTCACTTCGCCATCAATCCGGAAGGTCAGGTCAGCATTGGTGAAGCCTGCGCCTTCTATGGCAGTGTGCTGTTATGTGAGTTGGAAATCCGCATCGGCCACCACGTTTACCTCGGTTGGAATGCGACGCTCTCCGACTCGGATTTTCATCCCACTGAAGTGGCCGAGCGCCATGAGGACGTGCTGGCCTGCTCACCGCTCGGCGACGGACTCGCACGCCGGGCGTATCCGAGCCGTCCCATTGTCATTGGCAACGATGTTTACATCGGTCATAACGCGACGGTGCTTAAAGGCGTCACGATCGGTGACGGTGCCTTCATCGAACCCGGCGCGATGGTCAGTAAAGACGTTCCGCCGCGAGCCCGCGTCCTCGGTAATCCCGCCATGGTGGTGGAGATTATTCCACTGCCGCCACAGCCATGATTCCGAAAGTCCAGCGTCAGTTCGCAGGCGATTGGGAACCTGGGGAAATGCCGGGAAACATCGTCATTGATGATACAGCCTACGTCCACACGACTTACTGCTTTGATCTGGTCCGCAGCGAACTTCCAGTCGCCATCACCTTCGAGCGCGGCAGCCAGGTGAACGACGGAGCCATGTTCGACATCGGCCCTAACGGACAGATCCACATTGGCGAATGCGCAATGCTCACCTCGCCGTGGTTGTTGTGCGACGCGGAAATAACCATCGGCGCCTACTCGATGATTTCGTGGTCGGCAGTGTTGATGGACAGCTACCGCATGCCGCTGGATCCGGAGGGCCGCCGCGCGGAACTGGACCGGATGTCTCGCAGTACATGGCGCAAGGTCGGAGCGGACGTGCCGGCAAGACCTGTGCACATCGGGCGCGATGTGTGGATCGGCTTCGAGAGCATCGTATTGCCAGGCGTCACGATCGGAAACGGGGCCATCGTCGGCGCGCGGAGTGTCGTGACGGAAGATGTAGAGCCTTACACCGTCGTGGCAGGCAATCCCGCGCGCTTTGTCAAACATCTCGTGAAACCGGAGGGATTCCCATGACCAAACCGCGCGGCAAGATCATCGTTTTCGGCATCGTCTTCTGGTATCCACTGGCTGGCGTCACCTTCCAGTTCCTGCACTACCTCATCGGCCTGCGGAAACTCGGTTGGGATGTCTATTACATCGAAGACTCGGCGCGGATGATCTATGACGCGGCGACGTGCGATTACACTTACGACTGGGCCTCAACCGGCAATGTCGAGCGGCTCGGCGCAGTGCTCGATGCCTATGGTTTCGCCGGAAAATGGGCTGCTCGCTGTCACTACGACAATCGAATCTGGGGCATGACCGAGGGGCAACTCGCGCAAGTTTATCGCGAAGCGGACGCCTTTCTCAACGTCACCGGCGGGCAGGAGATCCTTGACGAACATCAACGCATTCCGCGCAAGATCTACGTCGAGACCGATCCTGTGAAGACGGAAATCCTCGTCGCTCAGGGAAACCAGGGAATGATCGACACACTGGATGCCCACGACACCCATTTCACCTTCGGTGAGAATTTCGGGGCGCCGGACTGCGGCGTGCCCCTGGGGCAACAGCAGTGGCTACCGACACGCCAACCGGTCGCGCTCGAGTTGTGGCCGGTCAACGATACGCCGGGATTGAAATACACCACCGTCGCCACTTGGAACAACCGTGGCAACGACATCGTCTGGCGCGGTGAGCATTATGGTTGGAGCAAGCGCCCGGAGTTTTTGAAGCTAATCAGCTTGCCGAGCGAACGGCCGGTGACTTTCGAAGTGGCCGCCGGAGTGCCAGCGGATGATCGATCTTTGTTGGAAACCAACGGCTGGCAGATGATCGATTCCCTGGCGGTTTCCACGAAATCCGAAACTTATCGCGATTATATATGCGGTTCGCGCGCGGAGTTCACCGTGGCCAAGGATCAGAACATCCGGTTGCGGAGCGGTTGGTTCAGTGATCGAAGTTGCTGTTATCTTGCAGCTGGAAAACCTGTCATTAACCAGGACACGGCTTTTGGCAACATCCTGCCGACCGGGCTGGGACTTTATTCTTTCCGCACGCTGGACGATGTGCTGGCGGCCATCGATGCCATCGAGAGTGATTACGCGGGGAACTGCCGGGCGGCCCGGGAAATCGCCGAGGAATATTTTGCCGCCGATAAAGTCATGGCAAGTCTCTGCGAACGCGCCGGAATATCATGAACACGAACACAGAAACTCAACCCAGGTATCTAATCGTCAACGCCGACGACTTTGGGGCATCCACCGGGATCAACCGCGGCATCATCGAGTCTCACACTCAGGGAATCCTCACCAGTACCAGCATGATGGTGACCGGCAAGGCATTGGATGAAGCGGTGGAAATGTCCCGGCAGCATCCGCATCTGGCCATCGGGTTGCATTTTGATGTCTGGGGCGAGGATGAACGTGAGTTTGATCTGGGCGACCACGTTGCCTTGCGAGAGGAATTTTTCCGCCAACTCGATGCATTTTTCAAAGTCATGGAGCGCCCACCGACTCACATTGATTCTCACAAACACGCGCACCGGCAGCCCGGGATGCTCCCGCTGTTTCAGGAGTGGACCGCCTCGCTTGGCGTTCCCTTGCGCGATGATGGCGGGGTGAAGTTTGTTGGAGGTTTCTATGCACAATGGGAGCACGGTGTCACCGAACTCGACTATGTGGGCGTGCCGTTCCTGCTTCAGATGCTGCGCGAAGAAGTGTTGCCGGGCTGGACGGAAATTTCCTGCCATCCTGGCTATCGCTCGTCGGATTTTGATTCCATTTACCTGGCAGAACGGGAGGCCGAAGTGGCCACTTTGACTGACCCACGGATCATGACGTTCATCCGGGACTCAGGCATCCGACTTGCAAGTTTTGCTGACTATCCAGAACTCGGCCCCAGTTGATCCACACCATCGCAAGCCACTATGCACATTTCAATCCACGCGCGTTTCAACCTCGTTCGTTTCGTGATTTGCGTTGCATTCACCTTATCGCAACTCCCAGCTTCCGCAGCCACGATCAACTCAGTTTGGACCAGCACCGTTGCGGGATCCTGGAACACCCCCGGGAACTGGAGCCCGGCGCGAGTCCCAAGCAACAACGTGACGGACATCTTCAATGTTACCCTTGCTGGCTCCGAGACGACCGGTCCGACGGTTGCGATGACCGCGAGGACAATCACCAGTCTAAGCGTTCCGAGTCCTGCTTCCCTGACGATCTCAGCAGCGTTCACCACTGGGTCAGCCACATTTGGCAGCTCTCCGAATCCCGCCGTGCAACCGGATGGGTCCCTGAATGTGACCAGTTTGATTACCGCATCGCTTGGCACGCTCGCGAACTATAGTTCGGCGACGCAAACCCTTACGGATGGCGACTACACGGTCTCAGGAATATTGAGGTTCACGGGCGCAAACATCGTCACGAACGCTGCTGGCATCACACTCGGAACCAGTGGAGCCATCCAGAATCAGGTCGGCAATGCCGACGCCCTTGCCACCTCCTTTGCCGCGAACTCGGCCGCTGGAAGCTTTGGCCTGGTGAATCGCAGCTTCACGACCGCCGGCAATTTCACGAATGGCGGCTCCCTTTTGCTTGAGGTAGTACCGGGGTTCTTGACCCATGCATTTACCGTTCCGAGCGGCTCATCGCTGACAAACTTCGCCAGCAACACGCTTACAGGAGGAACCTATTTTATCGCTGCCTATTCACCGACGTCGACCGCCAAGCTCGTATTTCCGAACGCGAATATCGTCACCAATCAGGCGGACATCACCCTTTGGGGAACAAAATCCCAGATCGTGAATCAAACAACCGGTGTTCCAACCTTGGACGGCACCCTCAGCGTGAACGGTCCATCGGGCTCTCTTGGTCTCACTGGCCGCACCTTGGTAACGGCTGCGAGTTTTACCAACAATGGCTCCATCACCCTGACCGCCGATTACGTGGGCCTCTCAACGTTTCCTGGAGTACTCACGATTCCAACGAACGGAACCCTGACGAACTATGCGGGCAACACCCTGACGGGAGGCACTTATTATATTGGTTACGATTGTTCACTTAAGTTTCCCGGAGCGAATATCGTCACGAATGCCGCCGATCTGACGATCGAGGGAAACGGAGCGATCACCAACAGCACGAATTCGACGCAGCCCAATGGGCTTCTGAATCTCGCGGCCAACGCATCGGGAGGATCGCTCGCCATTGTTTCCGCCGTGCTACCCGTGGCCGGTAATTTCAACAATGCCGGGAATGTGGAATTGTATGGGGCGACCCTGCAGATCGCCAACAGTCTGACAAACACCGGACAAATCCTGGTTTTCTCCTTCACCGGTGACACGAACTCGTTGCTTGCGGCAGGGGGATTGACGAACTTTTCAGGGTCAACGCTGACTGGCGGATCATTCTTGATCAGCGCGGAAACCGGAGTGAACTCGACACTTCAATTTCCGGCAGCAGACATTGTAACCAATTCCGCCAATATTTCATTGATTGGTCTTGGTGCGAATATCCGCAATTCCACCGGAAACACTGACGCGCTGGAAAATTTCGCAAACAACTCCAGCAGTGGGGTCTTTTCCATATCGGATGGAAAGACCCTCACACTGAAAGGCGCATTCAACAACGCGGGGACATTGACTGTTGGAGCTGCGAGCAACTTCATCGTTCCAACAGGCAATGCCTACACACAGGCCGGCGGCGTCACGATTCTCGCTGGTGGAACGCTGTCAGCCAGTGCGGTGTCCGGAGTCGGCGGGCAGGTCATGGGCAGCGGCAACATCATCGGCAATGTCACGGCATCCGGTGCCAGTCTCTCGGTGTCCATCCGCGGATTGACCCCTGGAGCAAATGATGGCCAGTATGATCAAATCAATGTCACTGGGACGGTCGTCGTTGGCGGCAATTTAAGCGTCAGTCTCGCCAGCGGTCTTGCAGGCACGTTGCTTCCTGCAAATACCTTCACCATTCTTACCGCTTCCGGACCACTGAGCGGAGCATTCAATAATGCCCAGAGCGGCAGCCGGATCACAACCAGTGATCGCGCCGGATCGTTCCTGGTCACCATGACCGGAAATTCCGTCGTGCTCAGTGATTTCTATCCGACTCTTGGTCTGAATGCGTGGAAGACAGCGCCGGGAATGTTCTCCTCCACTGAACTGGCCGACCCAAATTTCAGCAGCGCCGACCCGGATCAAGATGGGTTGACCAATATGATGGAGTATGCACTTTATAGACAGCCACACACTGGGGACTCCGCTGCTTCGGTACAGGGTGGCATTTATTCCGACGGTAGTGGGAAATATCTCAAAACGACCTTCACCCGCTTCAAAGGGGCGTCCGACATTATTTGCCAGGTCGAGGTTTCCAATGACCTAAAGACGTGGAACTTTGGTCCACCATCTACAACCGTTCTGAGCAGGATTGATCAAGGTTCGACTGAGCTTGTGACCTGGCGGGACAACACCGCCATCACAGCAGCGACCAAACGATTTATCAGATTAAAACTCATCGGCCCGTGAACCGGGATAGGCCGATTTTCGCTATTATTTGATTTGTGATTTCTGGATTGTTGAGATGGTCTTCAGTTTTCAGAAGGTCTTCAGCATAGGCTCTTGTAAAGTTGTCGAGCTGGGCCTTGCCTTCTTCATTTTCTCAGGTGATACGCATGACATATTTGGAATTGGCGGCGGCGATCAGGTGGACGCTCCAGAGTGGCGGCAAGCCAACGCACAACTCCGCCACGTCACGAATGGCCACAGCGCCATAGGCGGCGTTCCCAGCGACGAGGCCAGCGGCTTCTTGGATCACATGCCGCAAGTGCTTGTCGGCAAACCTCCGCAGGTCGTCGTTATGCGCTCCTTTGGTGGCGCGGCCCTTCAGGTCGGCAACGATCTCCTGATGCACTTGCAGCACGTAGTGGTGAATGCGTCTCATGAGCCTTGACACCTCCTTGAGCGGTTTCCCCTGGATGCAATGCAGCCGGATGATCTCCTCCTTGATCTTGAAGCCCTGACCATGTTGCGCTCCGCACGCTTGCGTAGCTGTTTGCCTTGATAACCGGGAGGGCCGACCACAAGGGAGCGCCAATTACCTGCAACGTTATCGCTAGGCATCTCGACGGCCTCATCGCCCCCTGCCGGATCGGAATTACCTGGGACATCAAGTGAGGCGAGGTCCAAAGGCACTGAATTGGTTAGATCAGGGTTAGGAGCTGCACCCTCGAAATCCTCCCGGCGATCGCGTGGGTGAGATTCCTGGGCTTCGGAAAAATCGGATTTTCAGCCTGTTTTACGACCTCAAGGCAGCGCGGTGGGATCCGAACAGCCAGAGCCACGTGAACGACAGCAAAACCGCCGCAAGGCCGACGTGCAGGACCTGCACCCAGGCGTAGAGATGAATCTGCGACATCACGACGCCGAGCAGCATTTGGGCGATCACGATTCCGAGAACGATGCTCCCGACCCGACCGGGCCTGCCGTGGCGTTTCGCGATCAAAAATGCCCAGACACTGGCGGCGAGCACGGTCCAGGAGAAACTACGATGAATCAAGTAGATCCAGCGCTGCTCCAGCTCGCCGATCCATTCCGCACGCGGGGAATTGAGATGGGACTTCGCCATTTCGTCAGTCAGCTCCCGAATCTGGGAGCCCATGATGCCTTCCGCGACGATCACGCTCAGGAGTAAGCTCACCGCCAGACGCAAATGGTTCGCTGCGGCCGGAGAAATCGTTGCCTTCCAGGGCTGATCAGTGCCACGCCACGCGCAGTAGGTCAGCGTGCCGATCAGCAGCATGGCCAGCGCAAGATGGGTGGTGATGGTTCCCGGCGAGAGCCCGCTGTAGACAATCCGAGCGCCCATCCAGGCATTGATCAGCACAAGTGCCAGCGAAGCGAATGCCGACCAGAAGACCAATGGACGTAGAGGTCGTTGCCAGAAGGAGGCGATGAAGGTTGCCAGGGAGAACATTCCGACCGGGAGCGAGCACAGGCGATTGATGAACTCGGTCCAGACATGGCGCGGGTTGAACTCGGTACGGAGTTCCTCGCGAGTGATCGTGGAGGGATCCCGGCCCTCCCTTTCCGCTCGTTTTTGAAAGCGCTCGATCGGCAGTTTGTCGAAATCCACCTGCTCGATCTTCGTCGGTGGAATCAGGCAGCCCCAACAGGTCGGCCAGTCCGGGCAGCCCATTCCGGAGCCGGTGACGCGGACGATTGAGCCCACGAACATCAGCAGCAATACCGACACCAGAGCGGCAGTCGCGAGTTTTTGAAAACGTGCCATCGGCATGTGCGGAACTTGCCCGGCGGATCGGGTAGTTCCATGAAAATTCAAACCGTCGCACGACCTGGCAGCCAGACCCTGGCCCCGACCGATCTCGATCCACCGGGACGGAACAAGCCTTCCAGGCCTGGTCTCGCCCGAAGATCCGGAATCGCGGTGGCCGCGTGCGCCCAGCGCCAGCGGAAGCCTTCCTCACGGAGACGACGAGGATCGGCCCAACGGCTTTTCAGAACCAGTTCGGTCTCGGTCCGCATCAGACGTGCTCCTAGCTCCAGCAGGAATTTCGGTGCCGGAAATCCCACCGGCATGCCAGCCGCCTCACGGAACGTCTGCATCCACTCGCGGTTCGTCGGGAACTCCGGCGCAGTGACATTGACCACGCCATCGATGTGGGTGCCTGCGATCAGGAAATCCACCGCCGCGAGGAAATCCTCCATGTGGATCCAACTGATCCGCTGAGTTCCCGTGCCCATCGCTCCACCCAGCCCACGACGCACGATGTTTCTTAATACGTCGAAGACCGTGTCCGGCTCGTTGGCCAGCACCATTCCGATTCTGAGCGCGACCTTTCGCGTGTAACCCGGCACCTTGGCGGCAAAAAACGCCTCTTCCCACGCGCGGGCCACGCTGACTGAGAATCCCTCTCCTGGTTCGCCGAACCATTCGTCCTGCGGACCGTCTTCAGCATCCCGATACCACGTGGCCGTGCTGGCGTTCATCCAGACCTTCGGCGGTGTCTTGCAGGCGGCGATGGCTTCGCCGATCACACGGGTCGAGTCGACGCGCGACTGGATGATTTCCCGCTTCGCCTGTTCGTCGTAACGGCAGTTCACGCTGCGGCCGGCGAGATTGATGACGGTCTCCGCGCCTTCTAGGGCCAGCGCCCAAGGGCCGAGGGTCTTGCCGTCCCATTCGAGGAAAAGCCCGTCGCCACTCCAGCCATCACGGCTGCGGGCGATCGCCACCACTTCCTTGCCCTGACGGGCATGGTGGCGGCACAGGTAGCGTCCGAGGAAGCCATTGGCTCCGAGAATCACTGTGGTTGGTTTCATTGAAAATTGGTTGGTGGGGGAATGTTCAGCTCAAGAGTCGGGTGGCCAGTTGCAGGGCGAGGCCGTATTTCATGCCGGACACCCGATCCGCCACGTTCGAGGCGAACCCGACAAACTCCGACAGCTTGCTCATTTGCTCGTGAAACGCCCGCCCCTCTGGGGTGTCGATCCCCCGGCTGTCGTCGAGGCACTGGTGCAAGACGCCCAAGGCTGGATCGATTTCCCGGCGACGACGCTCACGGGCCACGATCGTGAAAATCTTCCAGACGTCCTTTTCCGCTTCGAAAAACTCCCGGCGCTCGCCCTTTTTGACGATCGTGCGGATGAGCCCCCATGAAACTAATTCTTTCAGATTCGTGTGGGCATTACCCCGGCTAATCTGAAGTCGCTCCATGACCTCATCCGTTCCAATCGCCTCCGGCTCCGTCATGAGCAACGCATGAATCTGGGCCATCGTCCGATTAATGCCCCAGTGCGTTCCGAGCGCTCCCCATTGAGCCACAAAGTCTTCCCGGGCCTGCTTGAGCCTCGCGTCGTCTGTGCTATTCATATTTTCAGTATTTACTGAAACTTCGATCTCGCAAGAAAAAAAACTGTCGGCCCGAAAAATGCTGACCTTAGGTGTCGGAATCGCCACGAACTCGGGCGACTCAATTCTGACTGGCCATGCTTCATTGGAATGCAGCCAAGAGACTCGCACCCCTCCAAACTCCATGAGCTCGATCCTAAAAAAACTCCAAACTGCCACGCGACGGTTTCGCAATGAGGCAGAATTGAACGCAGCGGTTCCCTGTTCTACTATGAGACACCAAGGTGCCTCGGTCCGGCGAATCCTCATCGGCGCGACACTTCTGTCCCTAGTCACAGGCGGCCAATTGAAGGCTCAGACCTACTTCCCTCTGAGCGGCGGGA
>JANOBS010000093.1:0-39071 GCA_031411755.1 Luteolibacter sp.
AGTCGGGATGAGTCTGGATCCAGGCGTGCTCGATTTGCAGAACAAGGTCGTCTCCCAGTTTGGGCAGTGTGCGGGCCATGCACGAAGACTCCAGTAATCCACCCTGATATTAAAGTCAAAAAGCTAGAAATCTTTGGTATCATTCGCCTTGGGTCGGTCGTCGGCCGAAAACCAACATTGGTACGCCAACGACAAAATAGAGGACGATCACCAAAGGCCAGAACCGGATCGTGGTCTCGGTCGGAGGATCGAGCTTCCGCGCCTCCAGATACCCGGCGTAGGCGGTCTCCGCCTCTTCCAGATCCTCTTCTGACACCGACAACCTTACACCTCCAAGCGCATTGGAAAGATGCCAGAACCACTGGATGACATGCTCGTCGAGAACGAAGGACTCGATTCCCATGCCCTCCAGATAAACACGGACCAAGTGGGCCTCTTCCGGAACCTGGAATCGGGCAAGGGTCGTCATGGTCCGGACCCTATCAGGCGATCGGCCTGAAGCGAGCCCGAAGCAAGAGGGAGAACAGGCCATTCCCGCCCTCCCCCCGGATGATCCTCAACTGACCCTCGCGATCAGGCTGCCTGCCTCAAAGCGGGCTTTCGGACGGGCTGCAGTGTGGTCGCTTTCCGAACGATAGCCGACCGCACACGCGACGGCCGTGGCATATCCGCTGCCCTTGAGTCCGAGGATCTCATCATAAGCGGAGGGATCGAGTCCCTCCATCGGGCAGGTATCCACTCCGAGCATGGCGGCGGCGGTCATGAACTGCCCGAGTGCGATGTAAACCTGGCGGGTGTTCCATGCCTGACGGGCCTCCACCGGCATGCTGCCGACAAAGCCTTCGATCATGCCCTTCATCGGAGCGAGCGCTTCAGCTGGAGTCGACTGGACCTCGCCGAGCTTGCTCACCCAGGCATCGATGTCCGCCTGACTGACATCCGTGCGGGTGGCGAAAACCACGAAGTGCGAGGCATCCGTCACCTGACCCTGGCCCCAGGACTTCGCCTTGAGATCGGCGCGCACATCCGGGTTCTCGATGACGAAAAATTTCCACGGCTGGAGACCGAAGGACGATGGGGTGAGAATCAGTGTTTCCTCAAGCGCCGCCCAGGTTTCCGCAGGGATCTTTTGATCGGCCTGGAAATGCTTGGTGGCGTATCGCCAGCGGAGGGCGGAGACAACGGATGCGGGAGTGGATTCAGCCATGCGCGGACTATTCCGCATCAACCTGGAAAGGCAAGGAGACCGCTGGGAAATCCTTCAAGGTGAGGCTGAACACCACGCCATACTCGTCGCTGACCCGATTGTCGCGATGCGTAAGGCCGACCCCGGCCACCCAGTTTCCGAGATCGCGGTGCAGGGTGTATTGCTCCACTTCGAGCGTGCCATCATCCAGTTCCCAGAGCTGGAACGCGCCGATTCCCCACTGCTCGTTGATGCGGGCATAGGCGCGGAGGTCGATGCGGTTGGAATCGGTCAACACCGGATGGTTGTTGAGCAAGCGTTCGCCAATCGAGAATTCGAAATTCTCGTTCGGCTGGAAGCGCAGACGGGCGGTGAATTCGCTGAAGCCGGAGCCATCGTTGACCAGCGGGAACTGCGTTTCCAGATCGACGGACAGCCACGGCAGAGGACGCCAGCGGACGTCGTTGTAGAGATTGGAAAGGTTCCGGTTCGCCTCGGGATCCTGGACGAAGGCATCCATGTAGGTGTCAAGGTAGAGCCACTCATAGCTCTGCCCGTCACGATGGGTGAGCAGGCGGTTGCGCGCGCCGAAGCGGACGATATTCCAGTCGCGGATGTCATCGATCGCGGTGAAGCGGCCGACGTCCAGCGTGCGCGGCCGCGTCGAGAAGGAAAGACGGTCGATTTCCGGGAAGGTCGGATCGAGGTCATCGGTGGAGACCAGTGACCAGCGGGCATAGGGCTGGAACACGTGGACCAGCCCATCCAGACCGAGCGCGCGATCCTGATACTCGCCAAAGTCCTTGGAGAACTTCACGGAAGCCTCGGCACCGGCCTGAAGGTAGGTGCGATTGACCGAGTCCGCTGGACCGGCCACGTTCCAATACTTGCTGTAACCGATGCCGACCTCAGGCACGAGACTGAGCCAGCCGCCGAGATTCAAGGGCAGCGAAAACTCATGGTAGGTGTGGAAACGGGAGAACGCCGGATCGAGCAACTGCGTCGTGAGTGCCGGGATGGTGGCATTTCCTGGAGGCAATGAACGGATGCGCTCGACGAGCAGCCGCTCGTAGGGCGGCAACTGGGCCAGAAGACCCGGCACGCGCGGATCACCGGGAGGCAGGCTGAGCAGTGGAAGGATGATCGCGTTGCGGGTCGGGTCGGAGGTGTTTTCCGAGTAGGAACCGAGCGAAGTGCTGCCCTCATGCAGGATCGGAAGATCGAAGAGCGGAGCACGCGCCTGATCGAGAGACAGCTCGGGAACGCGAGTGTCGGAACGGTAGAAATCATTCACCCGCATGCGCGTGAAGAGCGAGGCGAGGGTGCTGCCGTCATTCCGAAAAATTCCGAGCGTGTTGTCCGGAAAAGGATCAGTGCGGAAGACCTTCGGATCAAAGTCCTCGAGATAGTACTGATCACTCAGCATCGTGACATTGGCATCGAAGCGCCAGTCGGCATCATCCGGCATGTCATAGGGAACGCGGTAACGAAGCTGCGCGGAGTAGCGGTTGCTGTCGATCTTCGCCCGCGGAACTCCGGAGCGCTGGATCGAGGAATCGAGGTCGTTGAGGTAGTAAAGCTTCAGCCAGCCAAGATTGGGGTTTTCCTCGACCCTCGTATCGTAGAGATCGACTCCCGTGCCGATGCCACGGGTGCTGCGGATGTCGAAATGCCATTGGGAAAGAAGCCACTGGTCCTTGGACTCGCCGGTCTTCTCATCGCGTTCACCCCCGAGCATGATGCCGTAGGTGTTGAGCAGATAAGGGCCCCAGTTCGTCCGGGCACCCGGCTCGAAGTGATAGCCGAGTTCCTTGTTCAAGGGTTGGCTGAGGTAGGGCAGCCAGAAAACCGGCGTGTCACCCGCGTAGAATTTCAAATCATTGAACACCACCTTTTCACCCGGATAGACCGTGGTTCGCGCCGCGCGGATCCAGTAGTTCGGATCCTCGACGTCGTTGGTGGTGATGCCCGCATCCTCGCCGACGAAGACCTGCTTGCCATCGGCATCGGTCTCGACACTGAACTTTCCGGACTCCAGCAGCAGCGGATCGACGGAGGCCCGCAGCCCGGAGGCATCGAGAGATTTTTTCCCGTAATCGTAAACCACCTGCTCGCCGCGCTGCAGGGTGTTTCCCTGATAGACGCTGACGTTGCCCATCAGGTTGACCGTCTTGACGTTGGTGTCGATCAGCGCCCGGTCGGCAAAAATCTCGATGCCGGTGTCAGTCTTCATTTTCACCAACCCGGTCAGGGCGATGGTCTTCGTTTTGACGTTGCCGACGGCTTGATTGGCGGAAAGCGCGGTGCCGTTGTCGGTGGTGACCTTCACCGCTCCCTCGTACCGCAGTTCGCCGGTCGGTGCGTCATAGGAGATCTTTCCACCGAGGTTTGAAATGGTGACCTCTTTCGGCAGTGTCGGAGCCAGAGTATCGGTCTGCCCGAAGGGGATCTCCGGCGGTGGGACCGGCGCGATCTTGTCCACCCCAGGCGCGACACCCGGGTTCGGAAGCACTTCCGGTTGCTGGGCCAGCAGCGGCAGAGCCAGGAAAAGCGTCAAAAAAGGCGTGCCAACAGTCATCCTCATCGCTGCCGATGAGAGGGATTCGGACCGTTGAAGTAAAGGGTGAATCAGCGTGCCACATCTGCCCGCAGATCTCCGCTTTTGAAATGGCGATCTCGTGCCATCTTCCGCCCATGCAGCCCGCCCCCGTCGCCATCCTCGGAGCCAGCGGCTTCATCGGCCGCCATCTCGCCGCCCACCTGGCCGGAAAAGGCGTCCCGGTCACAGGCATCAGACGCTCCCCCAAGGCCCACGTGGCAGGCATTTCCCGCTGGCAAACCCCTGACACCCTCGACCTCGCCAACCACCAGGCCGTCGTCAACCTTTCCGGCGAACGAGTCGACTGCCGCTGGACCCCTGCCCAGAAGGAAATCCTCGAACGCTCACGCATCGAGGTCACCCAGCGCCTCGTAGGTCACCTCCGCTCGCTAGGTCCCGCCTCTCGGCCCGCTGTTCTCCTCAACGGCTCCGGCATCGGCTACTACGGCGATGGAGGCGATACCCCGCTCGACGAATCCGCTCCCGCCGGGACCGATTTCCTCGCGAGGCTCTGCGTCGATTGGGAAAACGCCGCCCTCGAGGCCACCAGCTTCGACACCCGCGTCGTCCTCCTCCGCACCGGCGTCGTTCTTGGAAAAGGCGGGGCCGCCTTCGACAAGCTCCGCAAGCTCTTCGCCCTCGGACTCGGCGGAAACCTCGGTTCCGGCCGCCAGTGGATGCCCTGGATCCACCTCGACGATGAAATCTCCGCCATCGTCCACGCCATCGAGACCCCCACTCTCCATGGCCCGCTCAACCTCGCCGCTCCTCAGCCCGAGCGGAATGCCGACTTCACCCGGAAACTCGCCGCCGCCCTCCACCGTCCGGCCCTTTTCCACGCCCCGGCCTTCGCGCTGAAACTCGCTCTCGGCGAATTCGCCAACGCCCTCCTCACCGGCCAGCGCGCCGTCCCCGCCGCCCTAACAACTTCCGGCTTTACATTCCACCATCCCACCCTCGATTCCGCCCTCGCCGATCTTCTGGCCTGAAACTTCCCCTCCCCGGAGTGATCAAAAGCGCTTCAACCTAAGACTCGTTGCCGATTTACCGCAGGCACTGAGGAAGCATGAGTTCACAGAGCTTTCCTATTGATGATCTCTCAGTGATCTCTGCGCATCCTCAGTGCCTTGCGGTGAACGAATGCCGAGAAAATCAAAAAGGATACTGGGTGTTCATCCGTGTAAATCCCCTCCATCCGTGGTTCATCCATCTGAAATCCTCCCTCTGGCCTGAACCCTGCTCCCTCCCCCACGCTCGCCAACCTTGCAACGGCGGGCATTTTCCCGTTTCCTACCCTCATGGCCGCTCCGCAAAACGTCATCGCGCTGGTTTACGACTACGACCAGACCCTCAGCCCACGCTACATGCAGGATGACGTCGTCTTCCCCGAATTTGGCATCGACCCCGCCCAGTTCTGGAAAAAGTGCAACACCCTCGTCCACGACCAGAAGTGGGACGGCGAGCTCGCCTACATGAAGTGCCTGCTCGACTACCTCGGCATGGACAACGTCTCCAACGCCAAGCTCACCGAACTCGGCGCCGGCCTCAGCTTTTTCCCCGGTCTGCCCGAACTCTTCGAAGCCCTGCCGAAAGCCGCCCTCCGCCCCGAGCACGAACTCGCCGGCATCAAGGTCGAACACTACATCATCTCCTCCGGCCTCAAGGCCCTCCTCGATGGCTCACGCCTCAAGCCCTACGTGAAAGCCATGTTCGGCTGCGAGTTCGGTGAAAATGAGCAAGGCCACATCAGCTTCCCGAAGCGCGCCATCTCCCACACCACCAAGACCCAGTTCCTCTTCCGCATCAACAAGGGCATGCTCGATTACGACCAGGACGTGAACGACCACATGCCCGCCGACCAGCGACCGATCCCCTTTGAAAACATGGTCTATGTCGGCGACGGCCCTACCGACGTCCCCTGCTTCACCGTCATGTCGCGAAACGGCGGCCAAGGCATCGCCGTCTACAACCCCGAGGACCCCTCCGGAAAATCCTTCCGGAAATGCTTTCAGCTCTCCACCCACGCCGGCCGCGTCAAGCACATCGCCCCCGCCGACTACCGCGAAGGCTCCCACCTCTGGCTCCTCCTCAAGGAAATGGTCACCGAAACCGCCGACCGGATCCTGCGTCTCAGAGTCGAGGAAAGGGACAACGCCACCGTGGCCGCGCCGAAGTTCTGATAGTTTCTGGAGCGAATCAAACCTGTGACAGCAGGAACGATTTTTCGGAGCAAGTATTCCCGGCTAAAGCTAATGCAAGCCGCCGATTGATCGTTGTGACTTCATGAAACGCTGGGTCATCACTTTTCTGCTCGTCGTTTTGGCCTTCGCGGCAGGATTCCAACTGGCGTCGCATTTCCTCATCGTCAGCAGCAATCGGAGCGAGAAGCGGTTCAAGGAATCGATCAAGGACATGCAGCAGCGCATCTACAGGGGCCACAACCTCCACGAAGAGAGGATCGACCCCGAGAGCAAGGATGTGTTGGATTCATTCGATCCGGCCAAGAGCGGTGGATCCATCCGGTTGGCCTACAGCAGCGTTTGGAACGACGATTGCAGTCTTACTTTGAAGGGTGACGGCACACTGACTTCCGAAAACAAAAGCGGTTCGCGAGTGGTCACCACCCTGGATCAGGACCGCTGCAAAGCCTTCTTCCGCGAGACTCTTGCCAGTGGGCTTTTGAGCTATTCGCAGCAAACAGTCGATTTGAAGAAAGATCTCAACCCTCCGAATTCCATCTCATTCGTTGACGATGCGGCAGACGTGGAGATCAGCATCTCAGTGCCGGAACTCGGGGTGAACAAGACCGTTTCCATCTACGCCCCGGACACCGAACTGAAGAACTATCCGGACATCGTTGAACTCCAGATCTTCAGCCGCCTTGAACGGGGAATCCTCAATCTAGTTCCAAAAGGTGATCCGGATTGGTTACGATTCCAGTAAGGCGTTTCAGTCACGAGGCCATCGAGGTTGCTTGAGACAGTCTTCTCACGACTCCAGAGCATCCAGATCCGCCATGTCCTTAGGCCGTGCGCTGGCCTTCTTGTTCTCGATGAGGTCATCCAATGCGATCACCGGGATGGAGACCCCACTCTCCACCAAGGTTTCGCAGCGCGATCGGCAACTCTCAAACTCGACCCCGCTGATCTTCGTCAACAGCTCGATCCGCATCGGAAGAAGCCCCATTCTCACCACGAATCCCGGCTGGGTGAACAGGCTTTCCGTGGCCTCATCATGAGTGAACCCGAAAAGCTTGAGCGCGTGGACGATGCGTTTGGCGTTCTCCGGATCGCAAGCAACCCAAACATCCATGTCCGCCGTCGCCCGTGGGTAGCCGTGGAAGCCGACTGCCCAGCCTCCGATCAGCAGATACTCCACTCCTGATTCATTCAGAAATCTGAAGAAGTCTCTGAAGTCGTCCGGAAGCTGCATCTTTCCCATACATCACGGTTCGCATGAATTGAACGGCGGAAATCCTCTCCTCGACAGGCCGCGCCCGCCACGACGCCACATACTCGGGAGTTTGCTCATCCAAGGTGCCGGTGGAGAAGGCGCTCCGGTCAAGTTTGACGGAAATGCCCTCACCGGTTGCGGAAGGAGACTTGTTAACCATGGGTGAAGATTACCGTTTGTTCGCGAGGTGTCGATCTGGTTTTGAGACAACGCAACCGTCGCCGCACCGAAGTTCTAACCGGGCCAATCGCGCTTCGGCACGAAGAGCTTCCCGCTTGCCGGCGTAATCTTGCCATCGATGACGCCATCCGCCGCGTCGATTCCTGCCACGCGTTCCTTCAGCTCCTCGCGGCTGACGACGTTCTTTTCATGCAGCAGCGCGACGAGGGATTCGATGATGAGGGCGGATTGGGACAGTTCGTTCTCCAGTTTCTCCACTCGATCATCGGTCTTTGAGTTGAGCCGGCTCACCTGCCGCATTTGGAGTCGTTCCGCCGTCTCTGCAGCCCGCTGGCTCATCGCCTCCCGTTGGCTGTTCTCGGCAAGGGTTCGAAGGTGCACGGCCTGCGCCTGTTCCGGGAAGATGAAGTCGAATAAGCTCACGAGGACTGTGTTCTATCTTTTCCTGCACCGGTCTCAATTCCAATGATTCAGGGAGTTTCCACCCCATAAAAAGTCGATGGCGACCGCCCCCACCCTAATACGTATTGGCAGGGCCGGATTCGCTGCGTAGTCTCCGCCCCTTCGATGTCTGAGAAAACCAAGTTCCACTTCACCGGGATCTGCGGGACCGCCATGGGCGCGGTCGCGGCCGCCATGAAACAGCGCGGCTTCACCGTGACCGGGTCCGATGCCAACGTGTATCCGCCGATGTCCGACTTCCTGCGCGGCCAGGGCATCCCGATCGCCGAGGGCTATCGCGAGGAGAACATCCCGGCCGACACCGACGTCGTGATCATCGGCAACGCCATTTCCCGGGGCAACCCGGAGGCCGAAGCCGCGCTCGACCGCAAGCTGCTCTATCATTCCCTTCCCGAGGTCCTGAAGGAGTTCTTCCTGCGCGGCAAACGC
This sequence comes from Luteolibacter sp., assembly GCA_031411755.1. Lineage (GTDB taxonomy): Bacteria > Verrucomicrobiota > Verrucomicrobiia > Verrucomicrobiales > Akkermansiaceae > Luteolibacter. The sequence continues at coordinate 8,310 of JANOBS010000093.1, forward strand.
AACTTTGTCGTCTCCGGCACCCACGGGAAAACCACCACCACCTCGATGCTCGCGTGGCTGCTCCGGAACGCCGGACGCGACCCCGGCTTCCTGATCGGCGGACTCCCGAAAAACCTCGGCCAGGGCGCCGTGTTCACGAACTCCGAATTCAACGTCCTCGAGGGCGACGAGTACGACACCGCCTTCTTCGACAAGCGCTCAAAGTTCCTCCACTACCTCCCGGAATGCGTCGTGGTGAACAACATCGAGTTCGACCACGCCGACATCTACGACTCGATCGACGCCATCAAGCTGACCTTCAAGCGCCTGCTCAACATCGTCCCGCGCGGCGGTGTGGCCTTCGTGAACGGCGATGAGCCGAACTGCCTCGAGGTCGCCGCCAACGCGCCCTGCCCGGTCAGCACCGTCGGCTTTTCCGAAACCTGCTCCCTGCGGATCGAAAACGTGAGCTACGAGACGGATCGTAGTTCCTTCGTCCTTGGTGGCGAACGCTACTCGGTCCGCATGACCGGCGAGTTCAACGTCCGCAACGCCGCCATGGCCGTCGTTTCCGCCACATTCGCCGGACTCACTCCCGACGAAATCCGTGAGGGCCTGGAATCCTTCGATGGCGTCGCCCGACGCCAGGAATTGAAAGGCGAGGTCAACGGCATCAAGATCATCGACGACTTCGCTCATCACCCGACGGCCATCAAGCTCGCGGTCCAGAGCCTGCGCCAGCGTTACACCGACGGTCGCCTGTGGATTCTTTTTGAACCGCGCTCGAACACCACCAAGCGCTCGGTCTTCCAGCACGAACTCGCCGAAGCCCTCGCGCTTCCGGACTTCGCCGTCGTCGCCGCGATTGCCGATCTCCACAAGGTCCCCGAGGGCCAGCGACTCGATCCCGACAAGCTCGCCAGCGACATCGCCGCGATGGGCGGCCACGGCCGCTACATCCAGACCGTCGAGGAAATCGTCGCCATCGTCGCTGCCGAAGCCAAGCCCGGTGACACCGTCGCCGTCCTCAGCAACGGCGGCTTCGGCGGCATCCACGGCAAGCTTCTCGCCGCCTTGAAGTAGACCTCTTCGTTTCGAATTTCGTGCTTAGGATTTAGTGCTTATATGCATTCCCGCTCCTTCTGGTGCTTCATCAGTTACCGCCACGCCGACAACGCCGAAGCCGGCCGTCAGTGGGCGACGTGGCTGCACCAGCAGATCGAGACCTACGAGGTCCCGGCGGATCTGGTGGGGACGGTGAACGGACGCGGCGACACGATCCCTGAGCGGATCTTTCCCGTCTTTCGCGATGAGGAGGAACTGCCCGCCGATGCCGATCTGGCGTCACCGATTTTCCGAGCCCTGGATGCCTCGAAGTTCCTCGTCGTCCTTTGCTCGCCACGCGCGGTGGAGTCGACCTACGTGGCGGATGAGATTCTCTACTACAAGCAGATCGGCCGTAGCGACCGCGTGCTCGCCGCGCTGTTGCACGGCGACCCCGGCTCGCCGGAGCACGAGTGTTTTCCAAAGCCGCTGCGGCATCCGGTTGATGCCGCAGGCAAGCTGAACGAGTCCGTCCGCGCGGAACCAATTGCGGCGGATTTTCGACTGGCCGATGGCTCCGAAGGCTGGACCAGCCCGGAGGCCTATCGACAGGCACTGGCTCTAACAGAACATGTTTCTCCGGCGGAGATCGAGCGACTGGTGGGCGACTACCGGCGGTCGATGGAGCTCGCGAAGTTGAAGATCATCGCGGGCGTCCTGGGTATTCCGCTCGGCACGCTGACACAACGCGACAAGGCCTATCAGCTCGAAAAGGAACGCCGCCGCGCACGGATTTTCCGACGGGTGGCGGCAGCGATGGCTCTGCTGCTAGTCGCCGCGGTGGCGGGAGGAATTTTCGCACTGGCGAAGAAGCAGGAAGCGGAGGACCAGCGTCGCGCCGCGATGAGTGCGCGCGATGCCGAGGCGGAGCAGCGCAAGGCAGCGGATGAAGCACGCGGCGTGGCCGAGATTCGGCGCAGCGAAGCGGATGCCGCGAAGGAACTCGCTGAGAAGCGTCGGCTCGAAAGCGAGACGCGCCTGGCCCGCAGCAACGTCCTGCTGGCGGAACGCCTGGCGAAGGAAGGCAACACCACGGCAGCGGCGGAAGCCTTGTGGGAAGTACCGGAACGCGAGCGGCAATGGGAGTGGGGCTATCTGTTAGGCCGCGCGTATCCGGAGGCTCGGAAGTTCCAAGTCGTGCCAAAGAAGGCCGCCGCCATTCCGCAGGGAGGCAGACTCGATGCCACTGGCGCGCGGGCGGCATTCTGGGCTACCAAGCCTGAAAATGACGATTTCTTTCCAAAGCCCGGTGTCCTGAGAACGGCGACACTGGATCAGCAGGGCGAGCTTTCCACGCATGAGATCCCAGTGGCCGACGGACTGCCGGCGGTCGACTGGAGCCGTGACGGCCACTTGCTCGTGATCGATGGCAAGCGGGTGCGCATCCTTTCACCGGACGGCAAGCCCGTCGCGGAAACAACTTGTGACAGCGAGCCGAGTTCGGCGGGCTTCCTCGATGCGAAGGGCGAGCGCTTCGTCGTGAAAGTCGAGGAGTTCTGGCACCTCTTCCAACGCGGCAGCACAAGGATCAGTGAGATCGCACGGATCGAGGAAACCTGCGAAGGCGAGAAATTCGCAGGTGCATCCCCGGATGGAAAACACTGGGGCACAGTCACCACCGACACCGGGGCGATGCTCTACGATGAGAATGGACGGGTGGTTGAGAAGTTCACCGAGGCCTGGGCTCCTGAAATGGCCTTCGCCGAGGATGGCTCGGTGGCGATCGCGACCATCGACGAGTCGGTCACGGTGCGCACCGCTGAGGGAGCGCTGAAAGAGCTTTCGCCGAGCGGCGAGATCATCCGCCGCAACACCACCGGTATCACGGTGAAATGGGTGGGTCGTGAGTTGTTCGTCCGATCAATTCACACGCTTCGTTCCTGGGATATGCGCGCCACGGAACCGGAAAACGCGGGGACGCAGTGGGACTTTGAAAGCGGCGATGTACCGCTCGGCATGGATGCCGGTGGCGGCTGGGTAGCGGTCACCTTTGCCAGCGGACAGATCGCGCTCTTCGAGGTCGGCGAGATGGTTGAGGTCGGACGCTTGGTCGGTCATGAGGGCCAGATCGCTGACCTGCGCTTCGGTGCTAAGGGTCGGCTGACGAGTCTCGGCGAGGACGGCACGCTTCGGGTGTGGTTTCCTGAAACCGGCGTTCGGATTGATTTCGAGAAGCCCATCCACGAGGAACAGCGGGCCGAATGGATCGTCAGCGAGGAAGTGGATCTGGCCATCGATCCCCCACCCGCCGCGCCGGGACGTCCGTATGGCACACGCACGGGCATCGTGACTCCCGATGGAAAGCGGTCGATGACGACGGGCGACGACGGGTTGATCCGGCTCTGGAATCCTGCCGGCCCCGAGCTGGTGCTGAGCTTGAAGGGACCGGCACAGCGCGGGTTGCGGCTCGCCGTTTCGAAGGATGGCCGAAGGATCGCCGGGGAGTTCATGACGCCGGGAAATGACTGGAACTTTGAGCAGGTCTGGAGCGCGGAGCCCTGGTCACGTGCAGCCCTCGGCATTGGTGCGGAAGAGGATTGGAGAATGGCCTTCGAAGCAGAGCGCTTGAAGCGTTTCAAGTCCGCTTGGGCCGACGGAGAGTAACACCACGAAACCGCGATTCTTTTTGCACTTCAGAACCATGAATCGCCGAACCATCAACCAGGCGCTACTCGGGCTCTGGCTGATGCTGCCGGTATTTGCTGCCTTCGTCCCAAGGGAGCCGCATGCCTCCGCCATCGAGCCTGAGTTCCAGATGCTCCTGGTGGTCCTGCATGTCATGTGGTGCTGCCAGTTGCTCCACCCTGATCGACACCTCGACAATTTCTGGGACGAGTACGTCGATGACGTGGAGCGGCTGATGGACACGCCCCATGCCACCTCGGAAAGGGCAGTCGACCCGAAATCCCTGCCACTGGTGATCTGCGGTTGCTGCCGCGACGTGGAAGCGCATCTGCCCCGTGTGCTGGAGTCCATGCACGCCACCGGATCCCAGTTCCGCGACTACCAGATCGTGATCTTCGAAAACGACTCACGGGATGGCACCCGGCGAATTCTGGAGGATGAAAGGCAGCGCTTTCCCGGGATGATAACCCTTCTTCTGGAAGATGGCATGAAGTCACCGAAGCGCACCGAACGCCTTGCCTACATCCGCAACCGCCTTCTTGAAACCGCCCGCTCCATCGACCCTGGAAACGAGGGCCTGCTGATGATGATGGACATGGACGACGTCGCGGCAGAAGGCTCCCTCGCGGAAACGATCCACACCTGCTTCGACTACCCATACGAATGCTGGGACGCGCTCGCCACCAACCGACGGCTGGTTTACTACGACATCTGGCCGCTGCGCATCCGACATCACATCGAGTTCGACTTCGTCGAGCGCTGCGAACGATTTCCTGGCTTGGAAGGGCAGCGAAAATACTTCCTTCGCTTCCGAGGACAAATCCGGACATCGGACCGACTCCTGCCCGTGCTCAGCGCCTTCGGTGGAGCCGCGCTCTACAAGATGTCAGCCCTTCAGGGGAAGCATTACGTCGGCCTGAATGCCGAAGGCGGTGAGGTCTGCGAGCACCTCAGCCTGCACGCGCAGATGATCGCCGATGGAGGCCGGATCTTCATCAACACCCGCATGGTGATGGCCTGAGCAGGGCTAGTCTTTCTTGATTGCCGGGGTGCCCAGCGTCATCGGCGCATCCGGGTTCCGGGCTCCGCTTCTAGGCACGACCACGGGCTCTCCAAGCGTCATCGGCCCATCCGGTTGGTGCCGGATCGTGCGCGTCACCGGCTCCGGTGGGATCCACGGCATGCCAGGGGTGACTTGTGTCGGGCCTTGTGGCTTCCGGCTTGCACAGGAAACCAGCGCCGCCGGCAGCATCATCGAAAACAAGGCCGCCATCCTCGGGAGCCTGCCGGAAAGGTGCAGCATCAACCGCTCGAAGCGATTCGGTGTGGCGATCGCGCCGTCCGCAGACTGCACGTAGGCGACACACTCGCGGCCCTGGGTTTCCTCGGCAAAGGCCTTTCCCTCACGCTCCGTCATCGCCGAAAGATTGAAGACGTGCTTCCCGCATTGCGCGCAGAAGCGCTTCCGCTCGTCGCCTTCCATGCCGTTCCAATCCTGCGAACACGGGCTTGCGATCTTCAGCGGCGGATCGATCTTCTTCATTCGAAAGGCCCTATCATCGATCACGCGCGATGGCATGCGAAATCGGGCATTTGTTCGTGACGGCCCACTGGCGACGCGATCACTTTCGATCATGTCGCGTTCCTTCCGCTTGCTCGTCCTCGCACTCGCCTGCGTGGCATCGCCTTTCGCGACAGGGGCTCCGCCGAACGTGCTGCTGATCCTGGCCGATGACCTCGGCTTTTCCGACCTCGGCTGCTACGGCGGTGAAATTTCCACGCCGCACCTTGACCAGCTCGCGAGCGATGGCCTGCGCTATACCACCTGCTACAACTCCGCCCGCTGCTGCCCTTCCCGTGCTTCACTCATCACCGGCCTCCAGCCGCATCAGGCGGGTATCGGGTCCTTCGCCACCGCGAAGCCGGAGGCCGGAAAAAGCGCGGCTTACACCGGCCACCTCCTGCCAAACACACTTGCACTTCCGGAAGCCCTAAAAGCATGCGGCTACTCGACGTGGATGGTCGGCAAATGGCACATGGGCCACCCGGGTCCGATCGCTCGTGGCTTCGAAAATTTCTACGGCATCAAGAACATGCTCTCCCACTCCGAGAGCCAGTGGGACGCTCAGGCCTACGCCCGACTGCCGGAGGGAACTGCGCCGGAAATCACCCGGCCGGAAGGAGCCTTCTTCGCCACCGATATCTTCACCGACTACGCCCTCGAGTTCCTGAAACAGGCGCGCCAGCAAAAGGACAAACCCTGGTTCCTCTACCTCGCCCACAGCGCGCCGCACTTCCCCTTGCAGGCCCCAAAGGAGGACATCGACAAACACATGGCCACCTATCGAAAGGGCTGGGACGTGCTGCGGGAGGAGCGTTTCGAGCGGATGAAAAAACTCGGACTCTTTCCCGCTGACATGCCGCTGCCGCCGCGTTCCTCAGTGCCTGTGGACCGCGACGACATCGCCAATGGCTTCGCCGGAAAAGAAAACCCGGCCTGGGACTCCCTGCCCGCGGATCGACGCGAGGACCTTGCCCGGCGCATGGCCACCTTCGCGGCGATGGTCGAGCACGTGGATGACGGCGTGGGCAAGGTCCTGGCCGATCTCGAAGCGCACGGCGAGACCCGGAACACGCTGGTGTTCTTCCTCTCCGACAACGGAGCCTGCTACGAGTGGGGTCCCTTCGGCTTCGATGGACTATCGCGCAAGGGCACCACCACCCTCCACACCGGCGAGGAGCTGGCGAACTTCGGCCAGTCCGGCACCCATTCATCGTACGGCTCCGGCTGGGCGAACCTCGGCAACACCCCGCTCAAGCTCTACAAGCACTTCTGCCACGAAGGCGGGATTTCCAGCCCGCTCATCGTCCGCTGGCCCGCTGCGATCTCCCGGAAAAACGAGTGGGTCCAGGATCCCACTCACGTCATGGACCTCATGCCCACCATCCTCAGCGCCGCAGGCATTTCGCCGCCGAAGGAGCGGAACGGCGAGCCCGTCATCCCGATGGAAGGAATTTCGCTGATGCCCACTTTTTCCGAAAAACCGCTGCCCGAGCGCATCATCGGCTTCGAGCACCAGGAGGCCCGCGGCCTGCGCAAGGGCGATTGGAAACTCGCCTTGGGAAAGCGCATGCCAGAGAAGCCGCAGTGGGAACTCTACAACCTCAAGACCGACCGCGCCGAGCAGCACAACCTCGCCACCGAAAAACCCGAACTCGTCCGCGAACTTTCCGCCGACTGGATGGCCTGGGCGAAACGTGTCGGAGTGGATCTCGGAAACTAAAGTGGGGTCTTTCGGCGTGGTCTCTTGCCCGCCAATTCAGGCCTTCTCGATTTTCTGCATTTCCTTTCCAAGATTTTCACCGCCGAATCGTTCCCGCAACGCCATGAGTTCATTCAAATCCTCCATTTATGTTGGTGCCGCAGTGCTCGCCACCAGTTTCGCCTCTCAAGCCCAGTCTTCCCAGCCCGACAGCATTCTCGAGGACCTCTTCGTCAATGGCTCCGTCATCAACGAGGAGAAAAAGGACGGCACCTACCAGGAGCCCGAGTGGGTGGGCCATCGCCGCTTCAGCACCACCCGCATCTATGTTCAGAAGGATCCGGGGGAGATCGGGATCGAGGAATGGTATCGGGTCCGCACCTTCGACAGCGGCCAGGTCACCCAACGCTTCCAGCAGGAGGTCGAGATCGGCCTGCCCTTCCGCATGCAGCTCGACCTCTACGAAAAGCTCATCCACGACAATCAGGACCCCGAAGGCTGGATGCAGGACGAGTTTGCGGTTGAACTCCGATATGCCTTCGCCGACTGGGGCGTGATTCCGGGAAACCCAACCCTTTATGAGGAATACGCCTTTGTCGACAGCGGCCCGGACGTGCTGGAGTCCAAGCTGCTCTTCGGCGACGATTACAAGGGCTGGCACTGGGGAGTGAACCTGATCTGGGAGCAGGAACTGTGGGGGGCCAAGTCCACCGAGTGGGGAGTGGCCTTCGGTCTCTCCCGTGCCGTGATCGACAGCAAGCTCTCGCTCGGCATCGAAGGAAAATGGACCCATCCCGAGGGTGGCGCGGATGAATACATCCTCGGCCCCTCGATCCAGTGGCTGCCCACGGAAAACACCCACGTCGATCTGGTGGTCATGGCCGGGCTCAACAACGCCTCGCCCGAGACCGAAAGCTACCTGATCTTCGGCTTCGATTTCGGCGAGGGAGCCAAGAGCAAGGGCTACAAGCCGACCACCGTCGGCGGCGGGCTCTGACCTAGCGTCCCGCGTATTTTTGCTGCAGTTGGGAAGACCGTCCAGGCACCGAGCGGGTGCCGGACGGTTTTCTATTTGTCGGAGGCAAGGACTCTGAAAACGAAAAAGCCGCCAGCCCTCGCGGACCGGCGGCCGATTGAGAATGGGCCCGATCAGGCGACCATGTCTTCACTGAGATCCATCGCCGTGTACTCGCCGTCCTTGCGGCGATAGACGATCGTCAGGCAGCCGCGACGCGCGCTTTTGTAGAGCACGAAGGGACGGTCCGAGAGCTCCAGCTCCATGATGGCGTCTTCCTTGAACATGGTCTTCACCTTGTAGTTGTCCTTGTGGACGATGAAGGGCTCCGGATCGTGCTGCGACTCCTCCGGGTGATCGAGCACCTCGTCGTTGAAATGACGCTCGTCGAGATAGCGGATCGACTCGTTCCGGTGCGGCCGGTGCTTCTTCATCAGCCGCGTCTTGTGCTTCCGCATGCGGCGGGCGATCTTCTCGATCGTCTCATCGAGAGAGACATACATGTCCTTCGTCTCGGTGTGCGCCTCGATCGTGATGTGGTTGGCGCAAAAGAGGATGATTTCAGCAATGTGCCGGTTTTTCTGCACGTCCAGAATGACCTTCGCCTCAATGATTCGCGGGTAGTCGAGATGCAGTCCTTCGATTTTCTTGTGCGCGTGTTCGCGCAGGGCCTCAGTCACATGTTCGTGCCGCACCGTGACGGTGATCGGCAGATTGACGTTTGCGGTTTGCATTTTCGAATTTCGGTTTGATTTCGGGTAAACGGACGACGGCTTTTTCCGTCAAATCCACCTGACACACTGACCCAATGGTGTCGAAAACGCCACGCACATCTTTAAAAAAATTTCACCTCCCTTGCGAAAGATCCGTTGACCGGACAGCGGTCGAAGCGGCGTTTCACACCTCCTCGCCAACTGGCGTCAGGACAGTCAGATTCCAGCGAAGAAGGATGCCGGATCGGGAGGGGAAGATCCGGGCGATGGAACGTGATCCAACTGTCCCAGTCGGAAGCGGAGCGGCCAAGAACCCGGCTGAGACAGCCGGGACACGTCCTTTGGCGACGCCAGTTCCGGAAATCTCCTCGCTGGAAACCTGATATTCAGCCAGCTTACTTGCGAACGAATCAATCTGTCCGGAAAAATGAGCAATCCAAAAAGTGAGTTTTTCGGGATCTATGCTCCGACATTTTATCTACTGACCTCTTTCTTTGCGCAGCAATTTGCGGAGTGTGTCACGCAGCCCGCATCTAATGTCACAGGGCCGAGTGGAAGCAGCATGATGTGCTTGGGGGCTTTCCTTGTAAACGCCATGCTTTGGCTGCCAGTGGGAATCACATGCGTCATCATCCAGGTTCGCCGCTCTCGTGATTTGAGGCGTCGGAAGGACTCTGGCTCATTCATCCACACCATGGCTGCCGCTATCGCCATTCTGCTCCTCCTGCTCACCGCGAAATCGGCTAATAGAGTTCCGGGAATATGGCCGCTTATCGCCATCGCTGGAGTTGTGAACCTTGGCATCTGCGGATTCTTTTTCGGCATCGGGTGTAGCTTGAGGTCCAACAAGCGATTGCCAGAGTCCGAACGCACTTTCGCTTCAAAGCGCTCGTCAGCGCCCACTTCAAATTCAATCTCATGCGCTCGCGACTCGGAGGGCTGAATCGTTAGTTTGATTTCCTAACCTCGACACGCCCTGACCTCTTCCGCGATGACCCTTAGCCCATCTCTCACGATGGGTTCGTCCATGGCGAAGCTGATGCGGAGGCATTCGTGCTGGTGACGCCAGTTGGGGTCGTCGTGGCCGAAGAAGAAGTAGTGGCCGGGAATGACGAGGACGCCGCGTTTCTTGAGGCGTTCGTAGAGTTCCTTTGAGGAGATTGGCAGGCCGGGGAACCACAGCCAGAGGAAGAGCGCGCCCTCGCTGCGGTGGACGCGCCACGGGAAATCCTCGCCGAAAATCTCGTGCGCGGCGGCGACGGCGAGGCGGGACTTTTCCTCGTAGAAAGGACGCACGACCTCCTTCGAAAGGCGGAGGATTTCCCCGGACTCGACGAGCGGCAGGACGATCTGCTGGCCGATGTTGGGATTCGCGAGACCGACGATGGCGCTCATCGAGCCCAGCGCGCGGATGATCTGCGGTGGCCCGATGACGATGCCGGTGCGGGTGGCGGGCAGGCCGATCTTCGAGAGGCTGTAGGTGAGGACAACGTGCTCGTCCCAGAAGGGCTTTGCCTCGGTAAAAATGATGCCGGGAAATGGCGCGCCGTAGGCGTTGTCGATGATCAGGGGGATGTTGTGGGCCTTGGCGAGATCGGAAAGGTGCGCGACCTCGGCGTCGGTGAGGACATTGCCGGTGGGATTGGTGGGGCGGGAAACGCAGATCGCGCCGATGTCGTCTGCGACCTCCAGCTTTTCGAAATCGACGCCGTACTTGAACTCGTGCGGGCCGGTCTCGGTGATGATCGGCGGAAAGGCGCGGAACAGGTCGGTGGAGGCGGATTGGTTGGCGTAGCCGATGTATTCCGGGACCAGAGGCAGGAGGATCTTCTTGCGCCGGCCATCGGGCATTTCCCCGGCGAGGAGATTGAAAAGGAAGAAGAACGCGGTCTGGCCGCCGGAGGTGATGGCGACGTTTTCCGGGCCGATGTTCCAGCCGAAAGAGTCCTTGAAAAGCTTCGCGATCGCTTCGAGGAAGCGCGGATTGCCACGCGGGGCGTCGTAACTGGTCAGGGCGCGGTCGAGTCCGGCGGGTTCCTCAAGCAGTTCCTCAAGCCGACGCCGCCAAACGGCGTTCATTTCCGGAATTCGGGCCGGCTGTCCGCCGCCGAGCATGCGGATGTCCGGTCCACCGCTGGCGAGGGCGTGGCCGAGATCGTCCATGAGTTCCTCGATGCCGCTGCCCGTGCCGAGACGGGTGCCGAGTTGGGAAAATTCAAATGACATAAGACTGACCGTGGGTTGACCTAAGAACGGCGGCTTCTATAGTTCGCGGCAAGTCTCAAACAACCACAATCCACCATGGCACTCCAAGTCGGCGATACCGCCCCTGATTTCACTCTTGTCACCAAAACCGCCGAAGGTCCGGCGCTGGTCAAACTTTCCGACGAGATCGGCAAGAAGAACATCCTCCTGCTGTTCGTGCCGATGGCCTTCACCGGCGTCTGCACCACCGAGCTCTGCGACATCACCCAGGGCCTGGCCGACTACGAGGCGCTGGACGCCACGGTGTTCGGGATTTCCGGAGACAATCCCTTCGCGCAGGAAGCCTGGGCCAAGAAGGAAGGCATCGGCCTGACCCTTCTGAGCGACTACGAACACAACGTCGCCAAGGCATACGGTGTCGCCTACGAGCAGTTCCTCCCGGAAGCCAACTTGATCATGGGCGGCGTCTCGAAGCGCTCGGCCTTCCTCATCGACAAGACCGGCGTCATCCGTTTCGCCGATGCGAAGGACCACCCGAAGGACCTGCCGGACTTCGACGGTGTGAAGGCCGCGCTGAAGGCACTTTGATCCCCGATTTTTCTCATCAAAAAAGGCCGCTGGGATCACCCGGCGGCCTTTTTCGTGAGAATCAATTCAGTTGCCAGCGGGCTTCGGCTCTTCTGTTGCCGGCTTTTCTGTCGCTGGCTTCGGTGTCTCTGTCGGCGGAGTCACCGGTGCAGCAGGCTCGGAAGGCGGTGGCACCGGCACGTCGAGCGATGGTGCGGCCGGATCGACCACCGAAGGAATCGCGCCGCCGGGAGGGACCTCGGAAGGAGGAATCACAGGAAGGGTGTTATCAACCGGAGCGAGCGGTGTGAGAGGCGGATAGACCTGGATTTCTCCAGGAGCTCCCGGAAGCCCGGCCGGCGGAGCATTCGGATCCGTGAGCATCACTGATGGGACGTAGCCCACCTCACCGGAATCGAGCTCGACTTTGACGTAGGCATCGTCGTTCGCGATGACCTTCATGGGCGTGTCGAGCTTCAGCAGCTTGTCGGCATCGGCATCGCCGCGCGGACGCTTGAGGAAAAAGGCGGTGTCGTTCATGGCCGCCCGCACGAACTGGCCCTGCGTGAAGCCACCCCCGGTGGTCAGCGAGACCTGTCGGCTGGAGCCGGGAGGCGTGAGAGGATCGAAGTCCCCACCGCTCAACGGGCCGGTCATCGATTCACACGAGACCAGTGCCACGGCTGCGGCGATTGTCAGGGGGGCGTAGCACTTCATAAACGCCATCAAACTGCCACGGGACGCTGAAAGGTCAACGGCATTCAGAGACATAGTCCCGGACCGCTGCCTGCCAGGCCATCGGCTTTTCTCCAATTGCTTGCTCCAACTTCGCCGTCGACATCGCGGTGTGACGTGGTCGTTTCGCACGAAATGCCGTCGTTTCTCCAAGCTTGGTGGCGAGGATCGCAGGGGCATCCGACAGACGTCCCTCCCTCACGAGCTGATCCACTGCCAGCTCGGCCATACCTTGCCAACTGACCGGCGGCCCTGATTGGCAGGCGTGAAAAAGCCCGGTCGCCTGACGCTTGATCAGAGCCTCGGTCCATTCACAAAGATCCTGGGTGTGGGTGGGCAGCGAGTATTTGTCAGCGATGGCGGAGATGGGTTTTCCCGCGAGGGCGTCCCGAATCACGGAGTCCAGAAAGGAGGGCTTTTCCGGGCCGAAGACCCACGAGATCCGCAGCACAAGATTGCCCGGATGGGCGAGGACTGCGCGCTCGCCTTCCAGTTTCGTCCGACCGTAAACCGACAGCGGATCGGGTGTTTCCGACTCATTTCTCAAGCCCGGCTGATTTCCAGAGAATACGTAGTCGGTACTGAAGTGAACCAACTTCACTCCACGACTTGCGGCCCAGTCTGCAAACTGTGCAGGGGCTTTCACATTGAGCTGCTGGGCCAGTTCGGGATCATCCTCGCAGGCCTCCAAGCTGGTCAGGCCGCCAGGGTTGAGAAACACATCGCACTCCAGATGCTCCAGCCGAGCGGCCATGGCGATGGGATCGGAAAAATCAAACTCCCGGCGTGGCAGTGGAATGACCTCATCCCCGCGGCTGAAATGCTTCGCCAACGCTGAGCCCACCCGTCCGGTCGTGCCTGTGACTGCCACCCGCATGGCGCGACCGAACATCAACTTTTCCCAGCAGGCCAGCCGACACTTGCGGCTCCAGCACTTTTCACCCGACAATGCCCTGGATGCCACGCGACCTTACCAGACCCCTCATCACCGGCGGCGCAGGCTTCATCGGCTCCGCGCTGGTGCGGCTGCTGCTGGCACGCCCGGAGGTCGAGCTCGTGGTCGTGCTCGACAAGCTCACCTATGCGGGCTCGCTCGACCGACTCCCGGAGCATGGAAAGCATCCACGGCTCGACTTCATTCACGGCGATGTCACGGATCGCGTTCTGTTGGAGAAAGTGCTCGCCGGTCACTCCATCACCGGTGTCCTCCACCTCGCGGCGGAGTCGCACGTGGACCGATCCATTGAAAAGGCGGACGATTTCATCGCGACGAACATCACCGGCACCGCCTGCCTGATCGAGGCCTGCCGGGTCGCTGGAATCCCGCTTCTCCACTGCTCGACCGACGAGGCCTACGGCTCAGCCGCGCCGCCGATTCTTTTCACCGAGGACTCGCCGCTACGCCCTTCCTCGCCCTACGCCGCCTCGAAAACCTCGGCAGACCTGCTCTGCCTCGCCGCACACACGACCTATGGCCAGGACGTCGTCATCACCCGCAGCTCGAACAACTACGGCCCACGCCAGCATCCGGAAAAGCTCATCCCGCGCATGATCCACTGCGCCCTCCATGACCAGCCGCTGCCGGTTTATGGAAACGGTCTACAGGTCCGCGACTGGATGCACGCCGATGACCACAGTGCGGGCCTCATCGCCGCTTTCCTGCGGGGAAATGCTGGAGACGTCTACAATCTCGGTGCCCGCTGTGAACGCACGAACCTCGATCTCGTCCGCCGCATTCTCGCGATCCTCGGAAAGCCCGAGTCGCTGATCCGTCACGTTACTGATCGGCCAGGCCATGACAGCCGATACGCCATCGATCCCTCCAAGGCCGAGCGCGAACTCGGATGGACTGCCCGTGTCGACTTCGAGCAGGCTTTTTCCCAAACCGTCCGCCAACTCGCCTCCGAGCTGGCCTGAGCGTTCAGATCACGCCCTGCTCGCGAAGGTCGTCGTCCACGCTGCCGTAAAATGGCATGCCGTCACCCGCATCGCGGATCTTCCGGATGCTGCGGCGGACGCCACGCGCGCTGGTGGGTCCGTTGACCTTGTTGGCAATGCCATCGACGAGGAAAGGCACGAGAGCCGCCACGCCGAGACCGCCGAGCGCCAGGGCGATGCCTTTTCGGGCACCGCGATGCATCATATCGCCAAGCAGCAATCCCGCCGCCGTGCCCAGGAGGGCCGGGGCGACCAGTGCGGTCGTTTCGATCCAGTCACGTGAGGTGTCAGCAGAGTCATCAGCCATGTGGCGAATCTAGCAACTTCCCGACCCACGACAACCACGGAAACAGAGTCCCCGAGATTCCGGCTTTCCGTCCGTCCGCCCGCTGTTAGCGTCCCCGCACCATGCCCTCTCCGAAAGCGACCTACGCCCTGATCCTCGCGGGCGGTTCCGGAACCCGTTTCTGGCCGCTGAGCCGTAATTCGAAACCGAAGCAGCTCCTCCAGCTTTTCGGGGACGAAACACTCCTCGAACAGACGATCCGCCGTCTGGAAGGCCTCGTCCCGCTGGAAAACATCCTCATCCTCACCAATTCCCTCCAGGTTGAAGGCGTCCGAGCTGTCGCCACCATGCTGCCGCCGGAGAACATCTACGCCGAACCCGCGAAACGCGACACCGCCCCGGCCGTCGCACTCGGCATCGGCCTCGTCGCGGCCCGCGATCCGGACGCCACGATGATCGTCCTGCCCGCCGACCAGCTCATCCAGAACGTGGCCTCTTATCAGGACGTCATGCGTGATGCCGTGGCTGTGGCCGAAGCCTCCGATGGGCTCGTCACCATCGGCATCAAGCCCACCTGGCCCTGTCCGTCCTACGGCTACATCGAACGCGGTCCGCGCGCCACGATCCCCGGTCTCGACGTCGAGCACCCGCCCTATGAAGTGAAGCGCTTCCGCGAAAAGCCGGACGTCGAGCTCGCCGAAAAGTTCCTCGCCCACGGCGGCTACTCCTGGAACGCCGGCATGTTCGTCTGGTCGCTGCCGACCGTAGTCAAGCAGCTCGCCCTGCACGCTCCGGCACTCGCGGGATTCATTTCCGAAATGCGCAAGTCCAGCGACCTTACCGCCACCATCGACGCCCAGTTCCCGAAGCTTTGCCCGATCTCGATCGACTACGCGCTGATGGAAAAGGCCGCCCGCGTCTTCAACATCGAGGCCACCTTCGATTGGGACGATGTCGGCTCCTGGCTCTCCGTCGCGAAGTATCTCGAAGTCTCCGGCGATGAAAACCGCACCAACCAGCCGGTCACGGAAATCGGCTCTCGGAACAACGTTGTCTTCAACGCCCGCAAGGGTTGCCGCGTCGCCCTGCTCGGCGTCAACGACCTCATCATCGTCCAAACCGAGGATGGCCTTCTCATCGCCGACCGCCATCAGGCCGACGACATCAAGAAGATTGTCGATCTCCTGCCGAAGGAATTGCTTTGAAGAATTGCGGAATGTGGATTGCGGATTTAAAGAATCCAGCAAAACGCTCCCCTCTTTCATTCCGCAATCCACAATCGCCAATCCGCAATTCTGTCCCAATGCATCCCGCCCTTGGTATCGATCACGGTGATGCCCGCATCGGCATCGCCGCGACGGATGATTTCGGCATCCTCGCGCATCCGGTGGAAACCATTGATCGCGCGAAGACCGAGCCGCTGGGACGCATCGCCGAGCTCGTTGCCCTTCGTAAGATCAAAACCCTCGTCCTCGGCCTGCCTGTGCGGATGGATGGCAGCGAAGGCACTTCGGCGGAAAAGGTCCGCGCCTTTGCCGTAAAACTCCGCCAGCATCTGCCGGACCTGCCATTGGTCTTTGTCGATGAAACCCTGACCACCAGCACCGCCGCCGGCAAACTCCGAGAGGCCGGCCGGAATGCAAAGCAACAGAAGTCCATCATCGACCAGGCCGCCGCTGTCGAGATCTTGAATGCGTGGATGGGAGAATTCGGGGAGTAACCCTGGCCGGAACATGGCTTTACCTCAGAGTAGATCCCGCGTAGTTTGCGCTCCATGAAGACTTTGGAAACGGATGCCGAAATCGGGGAGGACGGTCGCGTGATGCTGCTGTCTCCGCTTCCTGATTGGCTGAAGCCGGGCAAGGCGCATGTCCTGCTGGTCGTGGATGCACAATCTGAAGACTCCATCATCCCTCAGCCCGGAAGTTTGAAAGGCTTTCAAATGTCCTCGGATTTCGACGAGCCACTTGAGGATTTCAAGGACTACCTAGGATGAATTTGCTGTTGGATACCCACGCGCTGATCTGGTTTCTCGAAGACGATCCGCAATTGAGCCTCCACGCCCGCTCGGCCATCAGCGATGCCTCCAACCGCTGTCATGTCAGCGATGCCACGGTTTGGGAAATGGCGATCAAGCAGTCCTTGGGCAAACTGACGTCGCCAAAGCCTTTGGAGATGCTGTTTCCATCCGGCATCCAGCAACTGGGGTTTCATATCCTTCCAATCCGGCACGCGCATCTTCATCAAATCGTTCGTCTGCCCTTCAATCATCGCGATCCTTTTGACCGCTTGCTGATCGCACAGTGCAAGGTCGAGGGCATGACGATGATCACACGCGATCCCCATTTCCATGATTACGGAATTCCGGTCCTTTGGTGATGCAATTGCTGCCGTCGAGATCCTGAATGCGTGCATGGGAGAGGTCTGAAGGTCTTAAAGTCGAAAGTCTTGAAGTCCGAAGACTCATCCGAACTCTTCATCTTGCTCTTCTCTTCGTTATTCGAAAATTAGTCATTCGTCATTCTCTCCATGCGCTTGAAACTCACCATCGCCTACGACGGCCGTTCCTTTGAAGGCTGGCAGTCTCAGGCTGGCCAGAACACCGTGCAGGACCACCTGCTGAAGGCACTTGAGGAGACTGCCAAGGAGCCCGTGAAGCTCCAAGGCTCCGGCCGTACCGATGCAGGAGTGCATGCGCTGGCCCAGGTCGCCCATTTCGATGCCCCGGATCATCTCACGATGAATCCCTACAACTGGGTGCCCGCACTCAACACCAAGCTGCCGTCGGCGATCCGGGTGCTGAGTTGCGAGGAGGTCGCCGCCGATTTCCATGCACGCTTTTCCGCGACCGGAAAGACCTATCGGTATGATCTCTGCACCGATCCAATCCTTTCGCCGTTTAAGGTTGGCTTCGCGTGGCACGTGCCGCGTTTGCTCGATGCCGATGCCTTGACTGAGGCGCTCAAGGTCTTGAAGGGCACGCATGATTTTCATGGCTTCGCCGCCTATCGGGGAAATGAGACGCCGGAGATGAACTACACCCGCACCATTCACGCCGCCGATCTTGAGACGCTGCCGGATGGCTACCGGATCACGTTTGCCGGTGATGGCTTTCTTTACAAAATGGTCCGCCTGCTGACCGGCGGGGCCGTCCACTGTGCCCAGGGCCGCGTGCGGCTGGACGACTTCGCGAGGCTGCTCGACCAGCCGCCGGAACTGCCCTTCGGGAAGTCTCCGCTGTGCGCTCCTGCCGACGGTCTCTTTCTCCAGGACGTGCGCTACACCCGTTAGGCCTGTTCACTTGACCCTTAAGGCCATCGAGGCCAGACTGCGCCGTCGCCCGACCCCATGAATACCCTCGCACGCTGCTCGCTTGTTTCCGTCCTCACGGCCGTGGTCGTATCCTGTGCCCCGAGTGGTCCGCAGAAGTCAGACTACCTCGTCGGATACGATCGCAACAACGGCCCGACCGGTGCCGGTGCCCATCATCCCGCGCCTGCGATCCCGGACGACATTTCCTACTGGGATGGCGACAGCGCGACCGGTCCCCCGCTGATCAAGATCAGCCGTCCGCAGCAAAAGGCCTTTTTCTACAAGGGCAACGTGCTCGTCGGCGTTTCGAAGATTTCCAGCGGCAATGAGGATCACGGCACACCAGCCGGCCGTTACAAGATCATCGAGAAGGACCAGGACCACCATTCCTCGGCCTACGGCTGCTTCAAGGACAAGGCCACCGGCATGATGCTCAACGACAACGTCGACATCCGCACCGACAAAATCCCCCCCGGCGCGATCTATTACCCGGCCCCGATGCCGAACTTCATGCGCTTCAGCGGCGGCATGGGCATGCACACCGGCTACCTGCCCGGCTACGCGGCCTCCCACGGCTGCATCCGGATGCCGGACCACATGTCGAAGCACTTCTACGAAAACGTCCAGCTCGGCACCCCGGTCATCATCGAATGATCCCGCTGCCTGATCCCTCCGCGACGATGGAGGTCTCCTGCGCGGAGGTTTCCCGCTGGGCAGCACTACCGGAACACGAGCGCCCCCGGCTGATCGACTGCCGCCAGCCGGACGAGTGGGACATCTGCCATCTCGACGGCGCCCATCTCGTGCCGCTGGGTGATTTTCCCTATCGCATCGAAGCACTGAAGGAAGGCATCGAGCGCGGCGTGATCGTCTACTGCCACCACGGCATGCGCTCGCTGCGAGCCACTGCCTTCCTCCGGGAGATCGGCGTGGAAAACGCCTTCTCGATGGCGGGTGGGATCGATGCCTGGTCGCGGACGATTGATCCGGATGTGGCGAGGTATTGATCTCCAATCCCCTGGCGCCATCCGCTCTTACTCGCACACTTGACTTTAATTTGGTATCGCCCATCATACCAATGTGCTGGTTGTATTCGATACCAACGTCATCATTTCAGCTCTCAAATCCTCCACGGGCGCCTCTTTTCGGCTCATTGGTTTCGTACAGGCGGGCGCACTTCAACCCGTAGTCACTGCGCCGCTGGTATTCGAGTATGACGATGTCGCCGGCCGTCCCGGATTTTTACCGCACCTCACTCCATCCGAAATCACACTCTTTCTCGACTGGTTCGTTTCCGTTTCCAGCCTTCACAAGGTCCATTTTCTTTGGCGACCGCTACTCCGCGACCCAAAAGACGATATGGTGCTGGAGGCGGCGGTAGCGGCCAGTGCCGAGTATCTTGTTACGTTCAATACTTCCGACTTCGCTGGCGCATCCTCGTTGGGCGTCCGCGTCGTCACCCCGCCACAACTCCTCGAACTGATTTCATCCGCACGGCCATGAGCACACTGAGCATTCGACTTCCCAACTCCATTCATCAACACGCCAAGCGTTTGGCGCATGATGAGGGCATTTCCGTCAATCAGCTCGTCAGCAGCGCGCTCGCCGAAAAGCTTTCCGCACTGGATGCTGAGCGCTATTTGAACGAACGCGCCGAACGCGGCAAGAAGGTCGATATCGGTGCAATCCTAGCCAAGGTTCCAGCAGTGGAGCCTGAGCCGAACGATCGAGTTCCAGAATGACCGCAACGGGACTAGGGACGCCTTCAGACGACCTCTGAAACCCACCTCGCATACGCCGGAGACACCGCCGATGGCTCCAGCGCGAGGATTTCAGGAACCTCGTAGGGATGCAGGGCGGCGAGGGCTTCGGAAAGCCCCGGCTGTCTCGCGGTCGTGGTTTTGAAGATCGCGAGGACTTCGGCGGAGGTCTCGATCTGGCCCTGCCAGCGGTAGATCGACTCCACGCCGGGAACCAAGTTCACGCAGGCCGCCAGTTGCTTTTCCACGAGCAGCGTGCCAATCTGTCGCGCCTCCTCGATCGAGGGAAACGTGCTCAGGACCAGGATGACTTCCTCCATGCCCCTTCCTGAACACTGAAGCCTGAACACTTTCAACCCTTCACGTGAAACCCGGCTTCCTCGAAAAACTCGTCGCCCGCCTCGACAAGGTGGAGCCGGGAGAGGTGCAGCAGATCCTCGCGCGGCTGATCCGGGAAAAGGGCTTTCTTGAGCAGGTTTTCGAGGCGCTGCTGGAGGGCGTGATCCTGCTCGATCCACAGGGGACGATCGCGTTTGTGAACCGCGCGGCCTGCGGGTTTTTCGGGCTCGATCCGGAGAAGGCGGTGGGCGAGCCGCTTTCGGGACAGGTCCGTGGCCTCGACTGGGAAGCGCTGGCAAAACCCGGCCGCACCATCAGCCGGGACCTGGAAGTGTTTTATCCCGAGAACCGCTTTCTCAATTTCTACCTCGCGCCGATCAACGACGAAGGCACGCCGGAGGCCAAGCCGCCGGGCTACGTGATGCTGGTGCGCGACCTCACCCGCACCCGCGCCGAAGCGCAGGAGACGCTGGAAAGCGAGCGGCTCAATGCCCTCACCTTGCTCGCTGCCGGGGTGGCGCATGAGATTGGAAATCCGCTCAACTCGCTGGACATCCACCTCCAGCTCCTCGGCCGGAAGATGCGGAAACTCCCTCCCGGCGATCGAAAACCACTGGAAGAGCACCTCGGCACCGCACGCGAGGAAATCCGGCGGCTCGATGCCATCCTGAAGCAGTTCCTTTCCGCCGTGCGGCCGACCGCACCACGCCGCGAACGCACGGATTTGAACGCCGTGCTGCACGACACGCTCAAGCTGCTGGAGCCGGAACTCGCCTCACGTCGTATCGCAGTGGAGCTCGATCTTCAGGAGAAACTTCCGCTGGTGGAGGTCGATGCCGGACAGTTTCAACAGGTCTTCTACAATCTGCTGCGGAATGCCTACCAGGCGCTGCGTGAAAACGAGGGCCGCATCGTCGTCCGCACGTTTGCGAACGATTACGAATACCGCATCACGATCGAGGACAATGGCACTGGAATTTCCCCGGAGCATATGGGCGCGATCTTCGAGCCATACCGCACGACGAAGGCCTCCGGCAGCGGGCTCGGCCTGCTGATCGTCCGCCGCATCGTCCGCGAGCACGGCGGCGAGATCGAGATCGAGAGCGAGGAAGGCCGCGGCACGCGGATCATTGTTTTCCTCCCTCGTGGCGAACGAACGGTGCGCCTGTTGGGCCAGCCCGAAGAGGATGCGGTGATCGACATCAATTAACCACGAATGAACACGAATTCACACGAATTGGAGAGGCCTCACAGAATCGTTTCCGGTGCTTCACCCGTCTGATTCGTGTGAATTCACGTCCATTCGTGGTTCCAATTCTTACAACTTCCTTTTCCCCCAACATGCCCGCCTTCAATTCACCCCAGGCCACGCTGCTGATCGTTGATGACGAAAGAGCCACCCGCGATGGACTTCGTTCCGCCCTGGAAGAGGAGTTCGACGTCTACACCGCCAGCGGAAATGCCGAGGCGCTGGCGATCCTGAAAAGCGAGCCGATCGACCTGCTGCTGACCGACCTGCGCATGGGCGGCGACTCCGGGATGGATTTGTTGGAGGCGTCGCTCGGCGTCGCTCATCCGCCGGTGGCGATCATGATGACCGCCTACGGTTCGGTGGACACGGCGGTCGAGGCGATGCGGCGTGGAGCCTGGCATTTCGTGACCAAGCCGCTGAACCTCGACGAGGTCGAAATGCTCCTGAAGCGGGCCTTGAAAAGCCGCCGGCTGGAAACGGAAAACCGCGAACTCAAGCAGCAGACGACCGAACGCCACAAGCTCGACAAGCTGATCGGCAAGTCGCCGGTGATGAACCACGTTTTCGATCTCATCCAGCAAGTCTCGCCGACCCGCGCCACGGTGCTGATCGAGGGAGAGAGCGGAACGGGCAAGGAAGTCGTGGCGCACGCGATCCATCATCTGTCCGGTCGACCGGAGTCGAAGATGGTCATCGTCCACTGCGCCGCGCTCTCGCCGCAGTTGTTGGAAAGCGAGCTCTTCGGCCATGAAAAGGGGGCCTTCACCGGCGCGGCGCAGCGGAGGATCGGCCGCTTCGAGCAGGCGGATGGCGGCACGCTGTTTCTCGATGAGATCGGCGAGATCGACGCCGCGACCCAGGTGAAGCTGCTGCGGGTGCTTTCCGAGCGGACGCTTGAACGGGTCGGCTCGAATCAGACCGTGAAGGTCGATGTGCGGGTGGTGGCCGCGACCAACAAGAACCTGCGCAAGCTCGTGGATGAGGGGAAGTTCCGCGAGGATCTGTATTTCCGTCTCAACGTCGTGAAGATCGAGATGCCGCCGCTGCGGACGAGACGGGAGGACATCGTCCTGCTGGCGGGGAGTTTCCTGAAGGAATTCGCGAAGGAGAACGGTCGTCCGGTGAAGCCGCTCTCGGACGCGGCGATCGAGTATCTGCGCATCTATTCGTGGCCGGGAAACGTCCGCGAACTGCGCACCGCGATCGAACACGGCGTGGTGATGAGTAACGATTCCGTCATCGATGTGCGCCACCTTCCCGCATTCCTTGCCAATCAAGGGCAAAGCGTGGCATCAGCCTCCCCCGAACTGGTCAAAATGGACCTTGCCGCCCCCGCTGAATTCAACTTGCATGCGCTCGAAACACGCGCCATCCGGTCGGCTCTCGACGAAGCGGGAAGCAATCGGACGCGTGCCGCGGATCTTCTTGGCGTCAGCCGGCGCACCTTGCAGCGAAAACTGAAGGAGCTCGGCCTCTGACCTTGGAGCCCCGCCGCCCTCACTAGACACCATGAGTGACACTTCCCAATCCGTCGACACCGGCGTCATCGTTCGCCGGAGTTTGTTTTTCCTGCTCCTGGTCACGATGACGCTGGGCCAGTTGTTCATTCTTTTCCGAGGACTGAACTCTCCGCAAGCGATGGACCAGGCCCAGATCGCTCGGGAAATCTCGCGTGGCAATGGGTTCACCACGAAATTCATCCGCCCGGTGGCCTACCATCAGGCCCAGAAGGCGAAGGGCACCGTGCCGTTCACCGCCTTTGAGGACACCTACCACGCCCCCCTCAATCCCCTGATCAATGCCGCCGTCCTCAAGCTCATTGGAGCGGATTCACCCGATGACTGGGTGATGGGGGAAAACCAGATGATCTTCCCGCTGGACCGCATCATCGCGGCGGTTTCCACGCTCTTCTTCCTGATGGCGATCGGCGTCAACTACCTGCTGATTTCGAGGATTTTCGACGCCAAGATCGCCGGGGTCTGCGCGATCCTGATGCTGTTTTGCCAGACGTTCTGGGACTTTTCGCTCAGCGGGCTGCCGCAGATGCTCCTGCTGCTGCTGTTTTCCTGCGGCGCCTATTTTGCCTACCGGGCAGTGGAGTCGGCGTCGGAAGGCCGGGTGGCGTTCACTCCCGCGATTGTCGCAGGCGTGTTCTTCACCCTGATGGCCCTGACCCATTGGCTGGCGATCTGGATTGTCTTCGGCTACATCATTTTCGCGGCCTTCGCCTTCCGGCCTCGCGGCATTGTGGCGATCTCGATCCTGGCGCTGCTGGCCATCGCCTCCATTCCCACCCTAATCCGCTGCACGAACCATTCGGACTCCACCTTTGGCACCGGCTACCTGGCGCTTTACAAGGGACTGGGCGATACCCAGACCGAAGATGCCGTGATGCGCACCGATGACCTCGGATCGACCCCGCTGCGCCTCGATGGAATCATTCTCAAGACCCTTCGCAACACGATGCTCCAGGCAACGGATATCATCCCTTTCCTCGG
Organism: Luteolibacter sp.; assembly: GCA_031411755.1. Lineage (GTDB taxonomy): Bacteria > Verrucomicrobiota > Verrucomicrobiia > Verrucomicrobiales > Akkermansiaceae > Luteolibacter. Next base: position 31,901 of record JANOBS010000093.1, read on the forward strand.
TGGAATCATCGTTGCGCCGATCTTCTTCATCGCGCTGTTCCATCCGTTCAAGCGTCCATCGATCGCGCGTTTCCGCTGGGGGATCCTGCTGATGTGGGCAGTGGCTGCGTTCGGCATGGCCGTGTTCGGGGTTTCCAGCAAGGCCCTCGATGTGAACCAGATCCACATCGTGTTCGCGCCGATCATGACCGCCTACGGACTGGCTTTCCTCTCGATTCTGTGGAGCCGGATCGAATTCATCGCCGCCAATCCGGTGATGCGCAATGTCCACCACGTGCTGATCATCCTGCTTTGCGCCGCGCCGATGATCCTGGACATGCCGCAGAAGGTGCGGTTCGGGCTCGACCGCCGTGACAAGGGCGGCGTGCCATGGTGGCCTCCCTATTATGCTCCGGCCCTCAATCTCGGGCTGAAAAACTGGATCAAGACCGACCAGCTCTGCTTCTCAGACCAGCCTTGGGCCGTGGCCTGGTATGCGGACCGCATGAGCATCTGGCTGCCAACGTCGAAGAATGGCTTTGAAAAACTCGAACGGGCCGCCACCGAGCTTGGAAGCACCCCGGTCGGCATCCTGATTTCCCCGACGTCCCACGGCTCGAAGGACATGCGCTCGCTGGCCGAGGAGTATGGGGATTTCACCTCGCTGGTGATCAACGGCCGCGTCTTCCTCGCCACTTTCCCGCCCGGCATCTCCATTTACGACAAGGATCCGAAGCTGCAGACGATTTCGAAGAAATACGCTTACCCGCAGACTCTCGTCGGCATGGACATGGTGTACTACAGTGATCGACCGCTGCGGACTCCGGACACCAAAGCTACCGAATGATGGCACGAAAGAAGGTCAACCCCGGCGAGGGATCGGACACTCCGACTTTCGAGGACGCACTCGCGGAGCTGGAAGCCGTGGTTGAGGCAATGGAGGAAGAGCAGCTTCCTTTGGAAGATCTCGTTTCCCACTACGAAAAGGGCTCCGCGCTGCTGAAACGCTGCGAATCGGTTCTTAAATCGGCACGTGACCGCTTGGAATTGATTACCTTGCGCAATCAGGGAGAAAACGCTCTGGATTCCGGCACGACAACCCCTCACGCTGCCGCGACTCCGCCCGAAGCGACCGAGCTGACGGACGATACTGACGACGATGACGACATCCGCCTCTTCTGAGCCTCCTGCCCTCGGACCGCTCCTTTCCGCCATTCATTCACCAGAGGATGTCAAGCGGCTCAGTGATTCCGAACTGATCGATCTCGCTGCCGAGATCCGGCACTCGCTGATCACCTCCCTTTCCGTCACCGGTGGACATCTCGGCCCGAACCTCGGTGTGGTGGAACTGACGATCGCCCTGCACCGCGTCTTTGCCACGCCGAAGGACAACTTCGTTTTCGATGTCGCACACCAAGGCTATGTCCACAAGATGCTCACTGGTCGCGCGGACAAGATCCACACGATCCGGACCTACAAGGGCCTGAACGGCTTCCTGCTGCGCTCCGAGTCCGAGCACGATTGCTACGGAGCGGGCCATGCCGGCACCGCCCTTTCCGCTGCACTCGGCATGGCCGCCGCGCGCGACCTCGCCGGGGATGACAGCCACGTCGTCGCCGTCGCCGGAGACGCCGCCTTCACCTGTGGACCCACGCTGGAGGCCCTGAACAACATTTCGGAAACGACCAAGCGCTTCATCGTCGTGCTCAACGACAACGAGTGGTCGATCGACAAGAACGTCGGCGCGATCGCCCGCTATTTCAACGCTCTCCAGACTCACTCGACCTACGCCAGCGTCCGTAACACCGCTGCCGAGTTCGTGGAAAAAATCGCCGGCAAGGCGGTGCGAAATCTCGCCCACAAGGTCGAGTCCAGCGCCAAGAACCTGCTTTTCCCGAACGTCCTCTTCGAAAAATTCGGCCTGCGCTACTTCGGCCCGATCGACGGCCACGACCTGCCGCTGCTGGTGAAGACCTTCGAGCACCTGAAGACGCTCCAGGAACCCGTCGTCCTCCACATCATCACCGAAAAAGGTCGTGGCTATCAGCCCGCCCTCGACAACCCCGGCAAGTTCCACGGGCTCGGCGCCTACAAGATCGAGGACGGCTCCACCGACACCACCGCCACGCCGACCTGTTCGGAAATCTTTGGCCGCGCCGTGACCGACATGGCAAAGACCGACGACAAGATCGTCGCCATCACCGCCGCCATGCCCGGCGGGACCAAGCTCGACATTTTCAAGAAGGAACTACCCGGCCGCTACTACGATGTCGGCATCGCCGAGGAACACGCAGCGCTCTTCGCCTGCGGCATGGCCACCCGTGGCTACAAGCCCTTCCTGGCGATCTACTCGACCTTCATGCAGCGCGCCTACGACATGATCATTCATGACATGGCGCTGCAGGGCCTGCCGGTCCGCCTCTGCATGGACCGCGGCGGCCTTTCCGGCGACGACGGCCCGACCCACCACGGCCTCTTCGACATTGGCTACCTCCGCCACGTGCCAAACCTGATCTTCATGCAGCCGAAGGACGAGGCCGAGTTCGTCGACATGCTCTACACGATGGCCCAGTATGAAGCTGGCCCTTCCGCCATCCGCTACCCGCGCGGAGCGATCGACGGCACCCCGGTTCCTGCAACCGGAAAGCTCCTTGAAATCGGTGTCGCAGAAGTCGTCGCCGATGGCACCGACGTCGCCCTCATCGGCCTTGGCACGATGTTCGAAATGGCCAGGCGCGCCAAGGTGATGCTCGAAGCGAAAGGCCTTTCCGTCGCCCTCATCAACCCGCGCTTCATCAAGCCGCTCGATGCCACGGTCATCCAGACCTACGGCGAGAAATGCAAGGTCGTCTGCACCTTCGAGGACCACGTCGCCCACAACGGCTTCGGGGCCGCAATCATCGAGCTCCTTCACGACGCCGGCATCCACACCCCGGTCGAGCGCATTTCCTGGCCGGATGAATTCGTCGAGCACGGCAAGCCCGACATCCTCCGCGAACTCCACGGCCTCACACCGGAAGCCGCGGTCGAGAAGGTGATGAAGTATTTTTGAGTGACTTCAGGAATCACCCGTCCTCACGGGTGAGTTCACGCAAACGGTTCGGCAGGTCCATCGATTGACGGGGGAAAGGAACTCCACAAAGTTGAGGAAGGCCGCCAGAATCGAACCCTGACCTTGCGGAAGGGTTTTCACCCTTTGTTGGTCTTCAATCGAAGCGTCTGCTCCCAGATTGGAACTTGGCCGTTGGAATCTGGAATTTCCACCATGGCGGAGGGCTAAGGACCCCGTTGGACTGTGCTGTTGTGCTTGTATTCATGGGCATTGGTTTTGCCAGTGTCGCGCGGTGTCGCGCAGAGAGACGGCTCTTTTTATGGAATCCTCATGGAACCCGGCCTGTCCCAGTCCACACGATGATTTGAACTTCGCTGCTGGCTAACCGCCGCCGGATCCATCCGGCGTCTGACGCGACGGGTCAGGCTCTTTTTCATCACTCACGCGTCTGCCAGATCGGTGCTACCGATCAAAGTCATTTCGGTTTTTGATAAATAGCACAATGTCGCCCGTTCTCTTTTCCGCACCCCGCCACCCCAGTTTGATTTAGTCCCTCCTCGGTCGGACTTTCGGGGTCGCTTCGCACCACAGAACTCATGAAGAAAAATCTCCTACTTGTGGCAGTCCTCGTCACTTCACTGGTGCATCAAGCTTTTGCGGATGGCGGGCAGCACCTCTTCGTGCTTTCCGGTCAATCCAACATGACTCCCTCTTTGTCTGCGAGCTTTGCGCAGTCGGTGGAAAAAGTCTTCGGTAAGGACAAGGTCATCGTCGTGAGGGTCGGTTGGCCAAGCCAGCCCATCAAGATGGGGTACAAGGCTTGGGCTCCGCCTGAGGGCATGCAGGATCCGTCGCCAGACAAAAACGGATCCACGTATGAAACTCTGATCAAAAGCACTCAAAAGGCGATTTCTGGAAAGCAGATCGATAGCGTCACTTACATTTGGATGCAGGGTGAAGAAGACGCGCGTGCCGGTTGGGGCAGCGTCTATGGGAAAAGCTTCAACGGTGTTCTAGAGCAGCTGAAGCAGGATCTTAAAGTGACGAAAATCAATTATGTGGTGGGTAGGATCAATGACTATTGGACCACGAGCCAAGGGTTGAAAGACGGGGATCTGGTTCGCGAAACGCTGGTAAAACTGGGGGAAGCCGGCCCAAACGCTGCCTGGATCAATACCGATGACCTCAACAAAGGGGTCAATCCGTGGGGCGGGTATGATGAGTGCGACGGGCATTTCTCACCGCAGGCTTACCGTATTATTGGCCAGCGCTTCGCGCGCAAGGCCAGCCTTCTGATCGATCCGAAAATGAAATTGGACGAGAGTGTTTTCACGGAGGTGTTCTTCGACTCGGCCGAACAGGTAAAAACGCACGCTGCGATCGGCAAATCCATTACGGTCAAAGCCTCAGACATCAAGGTCGATGAGAAAAAGCCTGGCATTGAGGCTTTGCTGGACGGCCGCTTTGCCAATCCCGACGCGAACGACAAGGGATGGGTCGTTTTCACTGCAAACGATCCATCGGTTGAGTTGGTAATCGATCTCGGCGAGCTCATGCCGATTGATTCCACTGCGATCAATCTGATGGCCAGCCCGGGTGTGACGGCTTTTCCAAAGAAAATCACCTTTTCCATTTCCGAGGACGGCAAGACCTACCGAGTCCTCAACTCCCGGCACAACGGTGTGACGTTCACGATTTCAAAGAATGCGCGAGCCGCGTTCGATGACAAGACCCGCAAACCTTGGAGCGTTCTGGTGTTGACCGATGAAATGCAGACGCCGGCCCGCTATATCAAGATCGAGATGGCGACGGCGGCGGAGAAGGTGATGATGGATGAAGTGATCGTTAACCCGAAAGGCTGAGCCTCCATTCGACTCCCGCCCCCGATCCGCCTGCTCCCGTGAGTTGCTGTCATGCGACAGATGCTCTGTCCACGATCTCCCGGTGGTGACCGAATACGATTTTGGGGGAGTTGCCTGCCTCCAGAGATTTCTGGCTGCATCGCTAGTCTCAGCACCCGATCGCTGACGAAGCTGTGCCTGAAGCATTCTTCACTTCCGAATGCAATTCCATGGCCTGCCATTCGTAGCTTCCGTTCAGGAAGCGAAGAATGGCGGACAGGGAGGGATTGACCTTCGTTTCTCTCCGGTCCCTGCGAAATGCGCTACGCGAAGGTGAGGAAAGCCGTGACCACGGCCACCGCAGTCGAACCCTGACCTACGGAAGGGTTCTCATTCCTCCCTTCGTCTTCGAGCAAAGCTTCTCTTCCCTAATTGGAACTTGGCCCTTGTCACTTGGAACTTTTCACCATGGCGGACAGGGAGGGATTCGAACCCTCGGTGACATTACTGCCACACACGCTTTCCAATCGTGTTTAAATTGCTGCATGGCGTTGCACGCAGTTGCGCGACCGTTGATTTTTCATTGTTCGCAGCAGCCTGCAACACGGTGCAACGGCCTGCTACACTCAGAAAAGGGTTCAAACAGGGTTCAAATTTTCTGGCTTTTGAACCCCTCAAATGCCATTGTTTTGCCGTAGCCGCCCCTCCCGAAATGAGTGTTCAAATCCCTGAATTCCGCAGCAAAAAAGGCCACCGCGTTTATCGCCGTTCACGGCAGATCAATGGCGAGGTGATCTACGCCGACAACTACACTCTCCGCGTCAAGCAGGACGGGAACACCTCTTATTTCAACCTTGGAAACTCCAAGCCCGATGCCGGAGCCACCGCCGACAAAATCATGGCGTTTCTGTCTCTGGATGGAAACACCATCGAGGAAGCTTTGATTCAGTTTTCGGAGAAGCACAAAAACAAGGCCATCCGCTCCACCAAAGCGCCAAAGCCCGTTGAAGCCGTTCTGACCGTCGGGGGCATGGTTGAGCGCTTCCTGGCCGTCACCAGCCACCTTAGCCCAATGACGCGGCGGAATAACAGCCAAGCACTGCGCCACATCGCAGCAGGCATTCTTAATTTGCCCAAGCTGGACGTCAGCCAGACGAAAAATGAACGGCTTGAATGGCGCGAGAAAGTAGATCCGTTCCCTATTTCAGAATTCACGTTGGAGAAGATTGAGGAATTCCGGCAGCGCGAGCTGCGGAAAGTCGCCGGCGACAATATCAAGGACGGCCAGACCAGGACGACACTGAATTCCTACCTGCGGGCGGCCAAAGGCGTTTTCACCAAGAAATTGCTACCGCTCTATTCCTCACTGAATCTTCCAAATCCATTGCCCTTCCACGGCATCGCCCCACTTTCGGAACCATCGCACCGCTACAAATCAAAAATCGATGTTGCGGCCTTGATCGCCGACGCCAAAGCCACGCTTTACCCAACCGACAAGGATGCGTGGGTGGCGTTTCTGCTTTGCATTGGTGCAGGGTTGCGCCGCGAAGAATTGGACAAACTGATGTTGGAACAAATCGACCTTGAGGGGCGAAAAATCCAAATCTACACCACCGAATTTTTCCGCCCCAAGGCGAAAAATTCAGAAGACCACATCGACTTGAGCGACGCCATTGTCTCCAATCTACGGGAATACATGGATTCCATCACAGACCGTCGTTTTCTGCTGCCAGGCCGCGAAATTGCCGGGAAAATTCGCAGCCGCAAAACACTCGATGCGCTCATGACCTGGTTGCGGAAACGCGGCGTCAGTGATCGCACGCCAATTCATACGCTTCGCAAAGAAGCTGGTTCAATGGTATTCCTGAAAGGTGGCAGCATCGACCTTGCCGCCTCATTTTTACGTAATGATCCGCGTGTAGCGAAGGAACATTACATCGGTAAAAAGGAGCGCCTGGAACTTGAGCTTCCGGGGCTTTGAGTGGTTTGGAGCGATCGGCGGGCTTTCCGTTTCAGCTTCGCTTTTTTCTGATAATTCGGCTGATCGCCTCTGACGAAGCTGGGGAGGATTTTTTTCCTGTTGGTTGCGGTTGCGACCCAGCTTTGCGGTTGGCTAAAGCGTTCGACCATTGATTTCCACCACCGGCCTTTGAATCAGCGTAAGCGGTCAATGGATGGGCGTCTCGGGCTGCTGGCTCCCGTAGCATAGGTAGCATACACACATGTGTATGTTCCCTTTGATGGCTTCCGGTTCAGACGGCGCAGGCGGTTTCGGTGTGCTGAGGCGTGGCCGCAGGCT
>JANOBS010000094.1:0-1281 GCA_031411755.1 Luteolibacter sp.
GCAGGCGGCACGACCATCGAATTTTATCCAGGCCAAAAACTGAAACCTGACTCAGCGGAGACAGTATCCCACAACGGAAGCGCCGAATCGATCCAGGCGCTCAAGGCCGAGTGCGCGCGACAAGGCATTTTCCCGGTGAACTACGGCGTCGTCGCCGCGAAAAACGCCGAAGACATCAAGGCCATCATGACCTTCGCGAAAAAAATGGACCTCTACTCGGTCTGCACGGAATCCACCGAGCTCATCGCCGACTGGGAAGCCGCCGCCAAGGAATTCGACATGCGCGTGGCCTTCCACGAGCACGGCGGATCGATGTCAAAGCCTGGCTACAAGGTCTGGAATCCACTCTACATCCTCGGCGTCGTGGAAAGCCGCGACAAGCGCGTGGGAGCCTGCGCCGACCTCGGCCACTGGTGCACCTCCAACCTGAAGCCGGTCGAATGCCTGCGCATCCTCAATGGCCGCATCATCAGCGTCCACCTCAAGGACAAGGCCGCGATGGGAGAGTCCCCGGTCGTCGTCGCCGGCACGGGCGTGGTCGATGTCGCCGCCTGCCTTGAAGAGCTGAAGAAGCAGAAGTTCGACGGACACATTTCCATCGAGCATGAGAACGACTGGAAGAACAGCGTCCCGCAGGTGAAGGCGAACATCGACTTCGTCAAGGCACACGCGAAGTGAACCGCACAGCCTCCTGAAGGCTGCGACAGATCCCAAAGCTCCCCTCGTTCATCCGATGGGAGCTTTTTCGTTTCAATCCAGATGCAGGACGACGGTGGTCCGTGACGGAACCTTGATCATGCTGCCGGCCTCGACCGCACTTGTTGCGGTAAGGCAGCGGATCTTTCCGGCGTGATCGGGTGCCTTCAGCTCGAAGGATTTGTCCGCACTCATGTTCATGGCGATCAGGTACGGGCCATACCGTAGTTGGTAAAAGTCGCCGCGCCCGGCGAAGAGGTTTTCCTGCCCGGGCTTGAAACTGACGCCGACCGGAATCTTTGCGATCGGCAGGACCTCCCCGGCGTGGGCGGAAACAAAGGTGGCAGGGTAACGCGGACCGCCATTTCCGAAGCCGAAGTTCGTCCAGTCGGGTCGCTTGTAGTCCATGCCGGAAGGAGTGAACTGGATGTCCTCGTGGACGGTGGCGATGCGATCACAGGTCGGAGTGAGATGATGCACCCGACCGAGGAAATTGACCGCATTTCTCGCCCGCCAGTAGAGCGAAGCGTAGAGGATTTCCCGGCCGTTCTTGATCGCAACCACGCCATCCTCCTCATCGGAAAA
>JANOBS010000095.1:0-12386 GCA_031411755.1 Luteolibacter sp.
CGAGGTCTCCGTTTGCCAGTTGGAGGGCTCCGTTTGCCAGTTCGAGGACTCTGTTTGCCAGTTGGAGGGCTCCGTTTGCCACTTCGAGGGCTCCGTTTGCCAGTTCGCGTGGCTGTAAAAAAAGTCGGATTTGGCAGGCAAGCGGCTTGTCCTTGCCCGTCATGGTTTCTAGCTTGTCGCTACCTTCAGGAAGGAATCCAGCTTCCGGAGCGGCATTTTTCGAAACGATGAGCAAGAAACCCAAAAAATCTGTTGAAGAGGCGGCGATCAAGCCGTCGAAGGAATTTTCCGCCAAGGCCCGGATCGGGTCGATGAAGGAATACAAAAAGCTCTATCAGGAATCCATCGACAAGCCCGCCACCTTCTGGGCCCGCGAGGCGAAGGAACTCGTCTGGCGCAAGCCTTGGAAAAAGGTGCTCAGTTGGAAGGCCCCCTTCGCCGAGTGGTTCGTCGGCGGAAAGCTCAACGTCTGTGAAAACTGCGTGGATCGCCACGCCGAGGGCCCGCGCAAGAACAAGGCCGCGATCATTTGGGAAGGCGAACCCGGCGACAAGCGGGTCATCACCTTCGGCCAGCTTCAGAAGGATGTAAGCCGCTTCGCCAATGTCCTCGAAAAGAACGGCGTCAAGGCCAACGACCGCGTGCTGATCTACATGCCGATGGTTCCTGAAGCCGCCGTGGCCATGCTCGCCTGCGCCCGCATCGGCGCGGTGCACTCGGTGGTTTTCGGCGGATTCGCCTCGGAAGCGATCGTGGATCGGCTTGAAGATTCCGGTGCTGTCGCCGTGATCACCGCCGATGGTGGCTGGCGTCGCGGCAAGGTCGTCGCGCTCAAGCCTGCCGTCGATGAGGCCCTTTTGAAATGCCCGACGGTCCAGCGCGTGATCGTGCTGAAGCGCACGGCGAATGAAATTTCGATGACCCCCGACCGCGATGTCTGGTGGCATGAGGAGGAGGCGACTGTTTCCTCGAAGCACAAGGCAAAGGCCTTCGACTCCGAGCATCCGCTTTTCGTCCTCTACACCTCTGGCTCCACCGGAAAACCGAAGGGCATCCTCCACACCTCTGGCGGCTACCTCACCGGCACCTACTCGACCTGCAAGTACGTCTTCGACATGCAGGAGGAGGACGTTTACTGGTGCACCGCCGACGTCGGCTGGATCACCGGCCACTCCTACATCGTCTATGGACCCCTTGCCAACGGCGTGACCCAGGTGATGTATGAGGGCGCCCCGAACCAGCCGGACTTCGGCCGTTTCTGGAAAATGATCGAGGACTACGGCGTCACGATCTTCTACACCGCCCCGACCGCCATCCGCGCCTTCATCAAGGCGGGCGATGCATTCCCGGATAAACACGATCTTTCCTCGCTGCGCCTGCTCGGCTCGGTGGGCGAGCCGATCAACCCGGAGGCTTGGAACTGGTACTACAAGAAAATCGGCGGCTCGCGCTGCCCGATCGTCGACACCTGGTGGCAGACCGAAACCGGTTCGATCATGATCACCCCGATCCCCGGAGCCACCCCCTGCAAGCCCGGCACCGCCACGCTGCCGTTCTTCGGCGTCGACGCCGCGATCCTCGATGACGCGGGCAATGAGTGCAAAGCGGGTGAGGATGGCCGCCTTGTGATCCGCAAGCCCTGGCCGGCCATGACCCGCACGATTTACGGCGACAAGGCCCGCTACAAGAAGACCTACTGGTCCGACTACGAGGGCTTCTACACCGCTGGCGACGGAGCACGCCGCGACAAGGACGGCAATTTCTGGATCATCGGCCGCCTGGATGACGTGCTCAACGTTTCCGGCCACCGCCTCGGCACGGCGGAAATCGAAAGCTCGCTCGTTTCCCACCCCTCCGTCGCGGAAGCGGCGGTCGTGGGACGTCCGGACGAGATGAAAGGCCAGGCCGTGGTGGCCTTCGTCACGCTGAAGGAAGGCTTTGAAAGCACCGAGGAACTCCGCACCGAACTTCGCAACCACGTCGGCAAGCTGATTGGCGCGATCGCCAAGCCGGATGACATCCATTTCGCCCCCGGACTTCCCAAGACCCGCTCCGGCAAAATCATGCGCCGCCTGCTCAAGGAACTCGTGATCACAGGTGACGTTTCCGGCAACACAACAACGCTTGAAGATTTCAATGTGATCGCCAGTCTGCGCGCGGCCATCACCCGCTGATTTTTTTCCTCATGACCCCCGCCAAGTTCTTTGTCGCCCGCGTCGCCCAGGCTTTCGGTATCCACCGGAAGACAAAGCGGATGTCGGACGCCGCGAACGAGATGCATCTTCTCCGCGATGCCGAGACGGTCCTCGGTGCCGCGGTGTGGGAGCGGGTCGAGAACATCGAAGAGCTTTCCGTGGAGTATTGGAACCTCCGCAGATTGGTGAAGGAACGGGAGGAAATCCGTGCAAAGGTTGCCGCCTGTCACGAACAGTTGGAAATCGCCCACGGCGAGCGCGCCTCCCTGCTCAATTCCCAGTCGGAGCCCCAGCAGGATCTTCTCGCCGAAAGGCAGGCCATCATGGTGCGCTTGGAAAATCTGGCCCGTGAGCGCGATGAAGTCGTCGCCCGCGCGCGGGAGGTCCGCCGCACCTACGACGGGCTGAAGATGAAGCTGGAAGTCTTGGGCAAGGAGAGCCCGGACGAAAGCTCCAATCTCAGCGGCATCCGTGAAAAACTTGAAGGTCTGAAGTCCAAGTTCGCCGAATTGAAGCGGCAACGGGCCGAAGTCGCGGAGGCCATCGTGAAGGGCGACGCGGAACTCGACGAAATGGATACGCGACTGGCCGAGCATCGGCAACTTCGCCGCGAACAAGCCTCAGGGGCATTCCAGATCATCGGCGAGTCGAACCGGGAAATTTCCACCCACCGCGCTGAGCTCGGATTGATCGAAACCCAGATCAGCCAGCTTTATTCGGAAGTCGGACGCTACATCAGCCGCAACCGACATCGCAATGCCGCCTGCGCCGAGGCCTCGAAGGATCACCGCGCCATGATCGAAATCATGCGTTGTCTGCGCTCTTCCGTTTCGATGAATCATCGACTCGCGGGGCAGTCTTGAGAGTCCAGAGTTGAGAGAAGAAGACGGACTTCTCCTTCGTTACCCGGTCAGATGGCTGGAGGCTCTCCGTCGGGTTTCTTTTTGGTGAAGAACCTGGCGATTTGAACCAGCGTCACCAGCCCGAGGCAGAACCCCATCACGCCAGTGCCGATGAAAACGCCCCAGATCGCGCCGACTGCAGCCGCATAGCGCGTGAGCGAGGCTCCCTCCTGAGGCATGAACAGGCCCTTGACGAACTCGGGGGAAATCATGGCCACCAGAGCAGCAAAGAGACCACCGACTACCGAAGCCAGAATAGCCGCGCCGAGAACATAGAGGAAATAACGGACGACAACGTTCATGTTTGATGAGGTAGTTAGGACTCAGCGTTTCTCAATCGCGACGAGGGTGATGTCGTCCATCTGCGGAGCCTCGCCGGTGAAGAGTTTCAGCTCGCGCTGGACGGCGACGACCACTTCTTCAGCCCCGAAGACGGCCGCCTCCCGGAAGACCTGGGAAAGACGTTCGCTGCCGAATTCCTCCTCCTTGCCGTCGATGGCTTCCTTGACGCCGTCGGTATAAAGCAAGAGGCAGTCGCCGCTTTCCAGGGTGATCTCGAAGTCGCGGGTGACCCGCTCGAAGACCTTGCCACCATCGATGCCGACGGCCAAGCCCGGAGGCTTGAGGAACTCGACCTTGCCGGTGGACTTGTGAAACCAGAGCGCGGGGTCGTGACCGGCGCGGGCCATGACGACACGACCGCTGCCGGGCTCCAGGACATGATAGGCCATGCTGATGAACATGTCCTCGCGGATGTCTGGAAAGAGCTGGCGGTTCACATAGGAAAGCACCTTCGCAGCAGAGCCTTCTCCGGGCGCGACGGAGCGGAGCACGCTGCGGCACATGGCCATCAACAGCCCGGCGGCCACGCCTTTTCCCGAGACGTCTGCGATGGCGATGCCGTGGCGGCCTTCACCAAGGTCGACGTAATCGTAATAGTCGCCGCTGATGATGCGGGCTGGGAGATTGGTGCCGCTGACCCGGTAGCCGGAAATGATCGGGGCGCATTGAGGAAGCAGCACGTGCTGGACTTCGCGGGCGGTGCGCAGCTCGCTTTCGAAGACCCGCTTCTCGTGGGCCTCGCGGTGGATGTTGGCATTCCCGATCGCGAAGGAGGACTGCTCGGCGACCGTGCGGAAGACGGCGAAGTCATTTCCGGTGAACGGTCCGTCCTCATGCAGGCGGGCAACGGCGAGGACCCCGAGCTCTTTCCCGGCATGCCGCAGCGGCGCGATCAGCACTGCCACATCGCCCTCATAGCGGACGAAGGCATCGCGGAAGGCGACGTGGTTCTTCACATCCGGCACGCGCACGGCCTCTCGGATCGAGAGACAATGGCCGAGGATGCCCTCGTCGATCGGCACCTTCGCGAGGCGGACGTGGCTTTCCAGGACACGCGGATCGCGTTCGGCGCGCTTCAGGATCTCCACCGGCACTCCGATCAACGGCGGGCATTGATCCGACATGTAGGCGGGCACCAGGAATTGACCATCCTCACCGAGGTAATAGATCGCCCCACCACGAGCAGAAACGACCTTGTCGATGCCATCGACGATCATGCGTGAGAGTGCCTTGACGGTGGTATCGCTCTCGATCGCGCTGCCGAGGTCATGCAGGAAGGCAAACATCCGCTCCTCCTCGACCTCGAAGGATCTCAGCCGGGATTTCAGCCGTCGCAGCCGCCACGACCACTTTCGCAGGATCAGGAAAACGACCAGGCTGAGGACTCCCAGGGCGATGAGGACAGGCGTGGGGTGCATCCGGTTTCCTGTATGGTCCAAATCGCCCGTCAGCGCCTCACTGATCCGGTGCCGGTTTCGAGGCGACCTCCGCCTGCAACAGACTCACCACGCCGGCGAATTTTTTCGCGTTTTCCTGATTGGCTGAAGAGAGCACCTTGTGGGCATCCAGCACGTGCCGTGCCCGCTCGTTCATCGCCATGGTGGCCACCGGCTGGACTGGAGCGAGTTCCTTGCGGATCACCTCCAGACCGGCCTGCCAGGAGGCGGCGGGAGGATCGATTTCGAGAAGGAAGTCCAAACCCAGATCCTCGAGCGAGCGGCGGTTGCGCTCATTGGCATCCGCGATCTGGACCGTGCCGCCGGGCGCCAGCAGTCGCGAGGAAAGCCCGGCCAGCGTGCCCATGAAGGTGGAGTCCATACCGGTGCAGGCTCCCAGATCGATGACCAGACAGAGCTCGCCAGCCGCGATCCGCAGTTCCGCGAACTCCTTGAGGGCCGGGCTCGTCAAAAACGAGCCCTTGCCTTCACAGCGTATCCAAGTGAACCCGTCAAATTTTCCGACGAGGATGGAGTTTTCAGCAGTCACGGGAAACAAGTCCGCCACGAGGCGATAGGTGCGCTCATAGTTAACCGCGAACTTGGTCCCCGGTCAACCGCCCATGCGGACGAATTGCACGATTCATTGCCACAAGTACGACTTCCGCGAGTCAAGCACCTGCTTGCCGCGAACCAGCGAAACCTTCCAGGCGAGGACCTTTCCGCCCTTCGAGTAGTTGTCGCCGATGACGTTGAACTCGGCCTTTCCGGAGGTGGCGTCTAGCGCGAACTTCTGCACGGAGCGCTTGATCAGGCTGCCACTGCCCCCCTGCTGATACTCGAAGACGACCTCCGCCGGAGCGCCGCCGGAATCATCCTTCCAGAGCACCGTGTAATACTGGCCCAGCCGCTGCGACTGCTCCCGCACGCCGATCGCCCCGAAAAGCCGGCGCGTCTTCTCACCACGGATCATCGGGTCCTCGTTGAGATCACTCCCTGCATCGCGAAGTACGAATTGTTTCACCTCGAGCTTCCTGGAATCTCCCGCACAAGAGGCGAGCACCGCCGAAAGGGCCACTAGCAACAAACGTCTCATTGGGCGCATTCAATCAGTCCGCCGAGCTTTTCCAACCCCGAAGTTCCATCGGTTCTTGGCGGGCGCTGAAACGTCGGGTTAAAGTGCCAGCCATGGACACCGAAGTCCTCGAACGACTCGACACCTTCATCCGGAAAAAAGGCCTGCGCCGCACAGGCCAGCGCGACGTCATCGTCCGCTCCGCCTTTTCCTCGGACGATCATTTCACCGCCGACGAGCTCTTCGACCGCGTGCGCAAGACCGACGCCAGCGCCTCCCGCGCCACCGTTTACCGGACCCTTTCGCTGATGGTCGAGGCCGGCCTGCTGCGGGAAATCGAGCTCGGCGACAACCACAAGACCTACGACCCGAACTTCATCGAGAAGCCCGCGCACAACCACCTCGTGTGCATCGACTGCGGCCGCGTCACGGAATTCGAGGATTCCCACCTTGAGCTTCTCAACGACTGCATCACCCGCCGCCTTGGTTTCCGCCCGGTGCGCCAGTCCCTCAAGATCGAGGCTGGCTGCGAACAACTCCGGCTCAAGGGCCGCTGCCCGAACCTCATCGCCACGAGGCTTTCGGGGAAAAGATTGAGGAAGAAGCGTTGAGGCGTATGGAGCGTTCTCGGTAAATTCCGTGTCAACGCGTCTTGGCCGTTTGACCTTTTGGGAGAAGACGGGTTAGACAAGCGATTGATGAAAGCTGCAAACCAATTGGGGTTCAAAGTCCTGGCCGTCAGCATCGCGGTTGGCTTGGGGGGTGGCTATGTCTGGAAGCGCCAGCAATCCGCTGCGACACCGCCGGCACAGCCATCGGTGGAAGCGAAGGAAGAGGAGGCAAAGGAGAAGCCGCCGACCCTGCTGCTGTCGGGCTCGAAAAGCGGCGCGGTGAATCTCGAGGACACGGGCACCGTGCAGCTTCGCAAACCGCTCATGCCTGGCTCCAAAAGCACGATCCTGATCGAGCCGCAGAAGGAGCCGCAACCCGAGCCGCCAGAACCGAAGAAACCATGAACTGGCCGGCCCTGTTGTTGGGAACAGGCGGGAGTTTCTTGTTTCTCTGCGTGCTGTTTCATCCCCTGGAGCGGGCGTTTCCGGCGAAGCTTGGCCAGCGGTTCCTGCGGCCAGAGTGGTGGGTGGATCTGGGATTTTTCGCCGGACAATATCTTTTGTGGAGCGGGGCGGTGCTGTGGCTACTGAGCCACTTCGGGGCGTGGTTGCATGCTCTGGTGCCGTTCGGATTCCGCTCCGCGGTGGCGGGTCAGCCCTGGTGGCTGCAAGCAGTGGAAATGATCCTGCTCAGTGATTTCCTGATCTACTGGGGGCATCGTCTCCAACACCGGGTGCCCTTCCTTTGGCGCTTCCACTCGATCCATCACAGCGCCGAGCATCTCGACTGGCTGGCCGCGCATCGCGAGCACCCCCTCGACACGGTTTACACGATGGGCCTGATCAATTTGCCCGCCTTCCTCCTCGGCTTTCCGGTGGAGACCCTCGCCGGACTGATCGCATTCCGGGGAATTTGGGCGATCTACATCCACTCGAACGTACGCCTGCCGATCGGGCCGCTGCGCTGGTTCATCGGCGCGCCTGAACTCCATCACTGGCACCACGACCGCGCGCGCGATGCCGGGAACTACGCGAACATTTCGCCGCTGATGGACATCGCCTTCGGGACTTACCGCTGTCCGGATCACGAGCCGGAGTCCTTCGGCATCCACGAGCCGATCCCACGCAGCTACCTGGGTCAACTGCTGCACCCGTTCCGTCGCAGGGGGAAATGAGGCGGCCTCCCGCCGATTTCGCCGCGCGGCCATGATTTGTCGTTTACCAGCAAAGACCGGCTTCCCTAACGTCCGGTCATGCGTTCCATCCACGGGGAAAATTCCGACGTCATCGCCTCCGATCTCGTCGAGGCTGCGGTCACGCGCCGGGCCGGCCATCTCGCGCCAGTGACGTTCCAGCTCGGAGATCGCAAGGTCTCGCCCTACGCGCTCGCGCCCTGGCAGCCGGGAGAAATCGATCAATCGCTACCGGAGCTTCTAACCGTGCTGCGCGGTGACTGCCTCTGCGTCCCCTTCGGCGGCAGTGCCGAGCGTCCGCCGCATGGCGTGACGGCGAATCTGGAGTGGAGCCTGGTGGAAAAGGATGAACGTTCGATCCGCCTCTCGATCCGCGATGTCGATGGCCGCGCGACCTTTGAAAAACACGTCAGCCTGCGCGAGGGCGAGACCGCGATCTATCAGGAGCATGTGATCACCGGGGGCGACGGTGTCTTCAACTACGGCAACCATCCGATCCTCGACTTTTCCCAAGTCCCTGAAGGTACAGGACGCGTCAGCGTTTCGCCCTTCCGCTGGGCCTCCGTCTATCCCGGGCTGTTTTCGAATCCGGAAAACCGCGAATACGGGGCACTGAAACCCGGCGCGACCTTCACCGATCTGCGCGAGGTGCCGCTGGCAAACGGCGGCACCACCGACCTGACCCGCTATCCGGCGAGAAAGGGCTTCGATGACCTGGTGATGATGGTCAGCGAGCCTGCGACCGCCGAGCAGCCCTTCGCTTGGTCGGCCGTCGTGCTCGATGGCTACGTGTGGTTCTCGTTGAAAAACCCGGCGGATTTCCCGGCCACGCTGCTCTGGATCTCGAATGGTGGAAGGCACGCGGAACCTTGGAACGGCAGGCACCTCGGACGACTCGGGATCGAGGAGGTGTGCTCGCATTTCAGCGATGGCCCGGACGTCGCCCGCGAGAACCGTCTGGCATCTCAAGGCATCCCAACGGCCCGGAAATTTACCTCGGAGGACAAGGTTTCCCTGAGAATCGTTCAGGGCGTCGCAGCCGTTCCGGCGGATTTCGGCGTCGTGACTTCCATCCGCCCGCACGGATCGGACGCCATCGAGATCACTGGCGAGTCCGAAAATGCGGTTTTTGCCACTGTAAATTGGGGGTTTATCTCGGACATTTAGTCTGAAACGATGGCCTTCGCCCCGTCGTAGATGCCGCCGATTCATCCCCTTCCGGGACCAGAAACCAGCAGTCTTCCTCTTCCTGAAAACTGAATACTTCAACCTAAACACTTCCTATGAAACTCCATAACGCCATGTGGCCCGGCCTCGTCGGGAAAGAACCCGGAACCGACCACCCTCCGATCGCGCTCGACCGTATGCTCGAACTGACCGTTGCCGCCGAGGTCAACGGCCGCAAGTTCGATGGCGTCGACCTCTTCATGTTCCACCCGCACACCGATCCGGATGCCTCCGAGGACACGATCAAGGCCATGGCCGATCAGATCGCCTCGCGTGGTCTGAAGGTAGGCTCGCTCGTCGCTCCGGTCTGGCCGGGCACCGTTGGTGGCTCCGCGTTCGGGTCCGCTGATGATCGGAAAAACTTTGTCCTCGCCGTCGAGAAGGCCTGTCGCATCGCCGACATCCTCAAGGCCCACGGCGTCCGCGACTACGGCCTGATCCGCATCGACTCCGCTGGCGGCGTGCACGATTGGTCGGCGGATCCCGCCGGCAACACCAAGCTCATCGCCGAGACCTGGCGTGAGGCCGGAAAGGTCGCCGCGCAGCACGGTGAGCGCCTCGCCGCCGAAGGCGAAATCTGCTGGGGCGGCATGCACTCGTGGAAGGCCATGCTCGACACCCTTGAGGCTACTGGAATGCCGGAAACCGTCGGCTTCCAGGCCGACCTCGCCCACACCTACCTCTACCTCATGGGCTACAACGCCCCGGAGGCCGCCCTCCTCCAGGAAGGCTACACCGACGAGGAGTTCTGGCCCGCCTACAAGACCCTCACCGACGCCCTCCGCCCTTGGACGATCGATTTCCACGTCGCCCAGAACGACGGCTCGGTCCACGGCACGGGCTCCCACGACAAGACCGGCCGCCATTGCCAGGCCAACGATCCGAACGGCAAACTCGATATCGCCAAGTGCGCGACCTACTGGCTCAAGGATGCCGACAAGCGCGGGATGAAGCACATCTGCTGGGACGGCTGCATGTTCCCCAACGAGACTCTGGAGAGCGCAGGCACCTGGAACGAAGTGCTCAAGGCCATGGTTGCCGTCGACGAGGCGCTCTGAAGCTGCCGCCACTCTATTACCCAATCTTCAAAATCCATCTGCCATGGCTGCTTCGACTTCAATTCTCGCGGAGAAACTACATGAGTACCCACAACACGATGTAATCGATGGCGGATCGGAATCGATTCTCGAGGACTGCCTCAATCAGAACGACGGGGTGCTGCAACTATTGCACCGCTATGCCGGCCGGACATTTTGTTCGCCAGGAAAGCGCCTTCGCTTGGATGAGAAATCGTACTACCCGGACTACATGGGCGGGACGGGTCTCGATGAAGTCTGGATGTGCTGCACCGTGCCGATTGTGACAGGCGTCATCGACACCCGCACGGGAAAGGCACCATTTCGTGAAGGAGAAGCGCACGTCCTCACGCCGAATGGGCAGGTCATCTCACTTCAAGATTTGATTGCGACCAATCCTGAGGCCGTCATGGGGGAGAAGGTCACGGCTTTTTCGAAATCCTTGTTCGGCAAGGCCACCTGGCCGATTGTGTCCAAGAAGTTCGACAATCTGAACCCGATTCCGCATCACCTTCATTGGGCAAAGTGGGAAGTGTATGACATCAACTCTTACGACAACCCCGGAGTTAATCCGTCGCATTATCACACGACGGCCATGGGGCTGTATCCGTTTGTAACGAAGGATGATTTCCTCAGCTGCATGAAGCGTTGGGGACAAGGCGAGTACAATGGCGTGCGCCATCTTTCGCCGCACACGATGATGCACATCGACAACGGCTTCGTGATGCCGAACGGTGTTCTTCATTCGCCAACCGACCTTTGCACGCACGAGTTGCACGTCACGATGGATGAGCATTTCCTCGCCGAGGACCGGACGCTTGACGGCCGCATCGGAGCAGCTGATGCCTTTTATGCCTGCCGTGAAGAAGACTATCCGAAGGACAAACACGAAGACTGGGAGTTCCTGGTTGAGACCTTCGACTTCGCCGCCAACCAAGACCCGGACTTCGTGAAGAAGAATTCGCGCCCGGCCATCACTGCCGAAGGATTCGTCGGCGAAGGCGTTGATGCGAAGTGGATCGTGTATGGTGATTTCCTCGGCGACCAGAAGGCCTCAATTCTTCGCCTCATCATCGAGCCCGGCAGCAAGACCAGGTTCTGCCCGGAGTGTCCCACCCTGTTCCACACGAACCGCGGCCGCGGCCGGGTTGGAAAACTCGAGGTGCGATATCACCAGGACATGAAGCTTGGCGAACTCTATCCTGAGATCGGTTTCATCACCCAGGCCGCACTTGATCGCGGCGGAGTGGAAATCGAGAACCTCGGAACCGAGCCGCTCGTCCTGACCTTCGACTTCCCGCAGAACGCGCACTCGAAAACACCTGGCGTCTAAAGCAGATCTCAGGAGTTCCCGGCCATTTGGGACTTCGAACTTTCCTCAACCTGGCCCTCCTCATTTGAATCCACTCATGCCCGCAAAAATCCTTCTGAAATCCCCGGTTCACCTCGGGATCGTCCCCACCCACCTCCGCTTTGTCGGAGCTCTGCTTCCTGATGAGAACGGCAGATTTCCCCGCAATCCGGCTGGGGAAATGCTGGTCGTGGAAGGAGTCCGGAAACTGGTGGAAGCCTCGCCCGTCGCTTTCGGCTGCGTTCAGGTTTCGATCTTCCCCGGAACCCATCCAGAGGACATCGGCGCGCTTGTCGACGGACTGAAAAGCCTGGGGCTCGAAGTCGATTTCGTCCTGATGGTCGGTGGCGTCAACCCGATGAACCCGGCCGACGAGGACGCGGTGCTCGCCCAGCTCCTCCCGAGCCTGAAAGTGGCCGTCGCCCATGGCACCCGCCACGTTTCCTCCACCTCGATCGAGGAATGGATGAGCGCCAACGAAACCCGCCGCGAAGGGGCGGACTTCGAGGCCGCCATCGCCCAGAACGTGAAGCTCCATCTCCGCGCCTACGAGGAAGCGGGACTGGAAGGTTCTTCCATCCAGAGCTGGAACATCGAGTTCCTCCGCCCCGGTGAGTTCAAGACCTTCACCAGCCTCGACCGCGGCTGGGCCTTCGTCAGCGCGGCGAACAAGGCGCTCGGCAAGCCGTTCTTCAAACTGCTCGTCGATGCCGCCCACTGCGGCGACTCCGGCCTGAGCATCGCGGAGAACCAGGCGCTCGTCACCAAGATCGCCGCTGCCGATGAGCTCGGCATTTTCCACGCCTCCGCCAAGACCACGCGCGGCTGCCTTTCCTCCGATGACGGTTGGATCGCCGTGCTGCTCAGCGCCATCGCGAAGACCGGAAAGCTCAAGCACGTCTACGTCGAGATGTTCGATCATGAGGACGCCGCCCTCGAAACCCTGCGCCAGCTCGACCCCGGTCACGGCATCGACAC
>JANOBS010000096.1:0-6955 GCA_031411755.1 Luteolibacter sp.
CCTTCAGGCCGGCCTTCTCGCAGGGGCCTCCGGGAGTCATGCTTCCGACGAAAAAGTCGCCGCCCCGGAGGTCGAAGGTGAGACCGATGCTGGAGCGCTGGGTGAGTTCGCCGACCGTGCCCAGCGACTTCGCGCGGAGGACCTTGGCCTGGAAATCCAAGGTGAGGATGTAATGGTTCAGCAGCAGTTGCCCGAGGATGCCATATTTCTCATTGGTCGGGAGCAGCTCGACCTTGAAGTCCTTCAGCGTTTCCCCGGCGAACTTGAATTCCGGGAGGCGGACCTCACTGGTGGCCACCTCGCCAGCGAAGTCCCTCCCGGAAAAGGTCTTGATTCCGGCGGTCTTGGCGAGGTCAGGGAAGAGCTCGGTGAAAAGCGGCTGCGGCACCGAGACGCTGCTGCCGACAAGCCCAGTATCGAGCAAAAAGGGCATGGGCTTCCCCATGACTGAAGCCTCGACCACGCAACTGGGCGCCTGTTGGCCCTGGAATTTCCCCCTCAACTCGAGGGCTGTCAGCGGCAGTTCCATTTCCCCTTCCAGCCGCGGGGCCTTTCCGGCCTTCCAGAAGGTCAGCGTTCGTTCGGGATGATGGAACCGGACATCAAAGTCCCTCAGAGTGCTGAGTCCCAGCACCCCATCGATCACTCCAGTGAAGCCCTCCGGTAGCACCGTATTGATGCCGACGAGTTCGTTCTCAATCACCAGGCCTCCCAGCTCCAGCCGTTTCATGAGCCCGGTCTTCAATCCCACCCGTCTGCCGGAAGCCGCGATCGCGTCGATTTCCTCTTGCGGCAGCAAACCCAAACGTTTGGTCGCCGCCTCAGACAGAAAGCAGAAGGAAGCTCCGGTATCGACCATGAGGCGCAGATCCTGACCATTGACCCGGGCCTTGACGATCATGCCGAAGCTCGTGTCCTCCGAAGCCTGAACCACCATGCCTGTCTCAGATTCCGGAATGCTGGACCGTCTCTGCTCCTCCGCAAAGAGCGCCGGAGTGCAGAGCAATGCGGCGAGAAGCAGGGGTAAATAGCTCATGGGTTTCGATCAGGTTAGATTTCCAACGACGTCCGTCGATCCAGAACTCCCCCCCTTCGTCATTCGGAAATTCCTCATTCGTCATTCCACCGGCACATGCGGCTCGAAGGTCATGGCGCGCTCGTGCTCACGGGCCTTTGCGGCCTTCTTTGCCTGCTGGAAAAAGTGTTCCTGCACCCGGTAGCGGCGTTGACCGGCGGCGGGCTTGATGCGCTGGGAGGTGCCGTCGGGCAGGAGCCTGGAGGCCTGGACGTTGTCCTGGAAATAGGCGTCGAGCGTGCGGATGAGGCGGCGTTTCAATGCGGGCTCCTCGATCGGGACCATGAGCTCGATGCGGCGTTCGAGGTTGCGACCCATCCAGTCGGCGGAGGCGATGAAGACCTCGGAGTCCCCGCCGGAGTGGAAGCAGAAGACGCGGGCGTGTTCGAGGTAGCGGTCGATCACCGAAACGACCTCGATGTTTTTCGACCAGCGGGCATCGCCGGGCTTCAGGCAGCAGACGCCGCGGATGTTGAGCTTCACCTCGACCCCGGCCTGCGAGGCCTTGTAGAGGGCGGCGATCATATCGGGATCCTGGAGCGAGTTGACCTTGGCGATGATGCGGGCGGCCAGTCCTTGCTTGGCGCGTTCGGTCTCGCTGGCGATGAGGTCGAGAAGCAGCGGCTTCATCGCGGTCGGGGCGGGAACGAGGCGCTGGAAACGCAGCAGCTTCGAGCGGCCGGTGACGGCGTTGAAGAACAGCGAGGCGTCGTGGCCGAACTCGGGCTTGCAGGTGAGATAGGAGAAGTCGGTGTAGAGCTTGGCGGTGGCCTCGTTGTAGTTGCCCGTGGCGAGGTGGACGTAGCGGCGGAGGTGGCCGCCTTCCCGACGGACGACGAGACAGATCTTGGCGTGGGTTTTCAGACCCTTCACGCCGTAAACGATCTGGGCCCCGGCGCGCTGGAGTTCGTCGGCGCGGTGGAGGTTGCGGGCCTCATCGAAGCGGGCCTTGAGCTCGACGAGGACGGTGACGTGCTTGCCGTTTTCCGCCGCGCGGATGAGGGCGTCGATGATGCGGGACTTTCGCGCGGTGCGATAGAGGACCTGCTTGATCGCGATGACGTCGGGATCTTCAGCAGCTTCCTCGATGAGGCGCAGCACGGGCTCGAAGGATTCGTAGGGGTGATGCAGGAGCACGTCGCCGGCCTCGATGGTCTCGAACATCGATTCGCCCGGCGTGATGGCAGGCGAGGTCTGACCCGGCCACTCGGCATCCCGGAGCTGGTCGAAGCCCGGCAGGAAGGCGATCTCCATCAGCGAGGAAAGCGCGAGAGGTCCGCTGGCACGGAGCACCTCCTGGGCGGTGCTGCGGGTGATATCCTGGATGATCCGGGCGAGGTCGCGCGGCGCGCCTTTTGGAAGTTCCAGACGAACGGTGTCGGAGAAACGTCGGGCGGTTAGAACCTCCTCCATCTCGTCAGCGAGGTCGCTGGCGTCCTCTTCCTGCACGACGATGTCGCCATTCCGCGTGACGCGGAAGCAGGTGGTGGCGGCGACCTTTTCACCGGGGAAAAGATCATCCGCATGCCAGGCGACGACGTCCTCGATCCACACGAACGACTGGCTGCCGTCGGTGGACTTCACCTGCACACGACGGCCAATGGTTTCCGGAATCGGGACGAGCGCGTGGCGGGTTTCGCCGGACTCAGTATCGACCAAACGGCAGGCAACGACGAGCTGCATGGCGGGCACGAGGATCAAGGGCAGGGTGCCATCCACCTCCACGTTGATGGCCAGTGGCGTGAGCAGGGGAAAGATGGCATCCTCGAAAATTCCCGCCACCTGATCGGCCTGCGTACTCGAAAGCGAGTCGATCGGGAGCGGAATGATGCCGGCCTTGGTGAGCGCGGGGAGGAGGACCTTTCCGAACAGCGCGTATTGATCCTCGTTCATCCGCGCGATGCGGCGGCGGATGGCGATGAGCTGCTGCGAGGGAGACATGCCGGAGGGATCTGGCGTCTTCCTTCCACTGCGCTGCATCAGCATCAGGCCACCGACACGAACCTGGAAGAACTCGTCGAGGTTCGAGGCGGTGATCGCGAGAAACTTCACGCGCTCCAGCAGTGGCAAGTCATCGCGCAGAGCCTCGTTGAGCACGCGTTGGTTGAACTCCAGCCAGGAAAGTTCACGGTTCAGATAGGGAGCGGGCATGGAAGAGAGTGGAAAGTGGGAAGTGAAAAGTGGGAAGTGGCAGACAATTTAATTGTCCTCGTCGATGACGACTTTCAGGCCGAAGACTTGTTCGAAGAGGTCACCTTTCGATTCCATGGCGAGTCGTTCGACTGCGGCATCTTCGAGGCCAGGGAGGGTGAGGTGGAGCTTGTTGCCGTCGCGACGCATACCGATTTCATGCACCCGCTGGTCGTGCGTGCGTTCCAGTGCATCGGCCACGCGGAGCAGGGCGGCGAACTTTGACACGCGGATGCGGTCGTCGGTGCTGAGCTCGCGGTAGCTCGGATGATCTGGTCGCGGCACCGAGTGGCGATGGTAGCGGGAAACGAGGGCAACGATGGTGACATCGAGCCGGTCGAGTCCGAAGATCTCGGAGTTGAGGATGATGTACTCCGAGTGCTTGTGGTGGGCGCGCGGGCTGACGAAGGTGCCGACCTCGTGGAGGATGGCGGAAACCTGCAGCAGCAGGGCATCGTGCGCGTTGAGCTGATGCAGGTCGGCGAACTCCTCGAAGAAGCGCTTGCACAATCGGCCGACGTGCTCGCCGTGATGCGGGTCGGACTGGTAGCGGGCGGCGAGGATTTTCGCGGAGCTCAGGACTTCATCGGCGAAGGCCCCGGTCAGCTCGCGGGAAACGAGGATGTCCTGGAGCAGGCCTTGTTCGTAGTCGGTCGAGGGAATGTGAAGCTGCGCGAGTCCGAACAACTCGGCGATCGCGAGATTGATCTCCAGCGCGGGCAGCAGGGCCTCGGCGGTCTGGTAGTCGAGCCGGAAGCGTTTCACCAGTTCCACATCGCTGGCCCCTGCCGCCTCGGTCACGAACTGCCGCAGGGTCTTCACCGAGCAGTTTTGGCCGGGCTTCGCGAGCTGGCGGGCGATCGACTGGATTTCATAACCGATCACGACGAGCGACTCGATCTTCACGTCCGAGTAGTCAAAGCGGAGCTGGGCGAGGTTTCCCGACGCATGCTCGCGGATCACGCGCAGCAGGGCGGTTCCTTCCGCGTGAGAGCCTTCCACTGCCTCGCGGGTGCGGTGGGTGCCGAGTCGGTAGCTGGTGTAGCGGACGATGGAGTTGTTCTGGAAAAGCAGGGCACGGGTGTTGCCGGGACCGACGTGGACGACGAGCGTGGTCTGTTCCTTCATCGCCGGGATGTCGTTCAATCGGCGTCGCGTCTTCAAGTAGATCAGGCGGGTCATTTCCCCGTCGTCGATCGTCGAAACATCAAGTCCGCAGGCGATGCGGATGCGGTTCATGACGGACTCGTGATTCGTGGCCTCGCTAAGGATATTGGTCGCCAGCGAGCGGGTGATGCGATGGGGATCAAGTCCGAGTTCGGCGAAAGACTTTTGAAAGCCCTTGATGATCGAAACGATGCGTTCCGTGGTGGCGTTGCTGACCGTTCCGCGTCTGAAGATGTCTTGGGCGAGTGGGGCGGGCTGCGCTAGGAAGTCGATTGGGAGAACTGACGTTCCATCCCGTTCACAGACCATCGCGGAGACGGAACCGGCCCCGATGTGAAGGGCAGTCGAGATCACTGCTGGTTCATGTCCGGTGACCCTTTTTTTCCGCGCTTTCGCCATCACCAGAGAACAACGTGCCTGAGGGGGCTTTTCAATGCGTAATGTGTGACGGAGGACTTTCCGAGTCCGGGCTTGTCAGGGGCGGGGGTTGCAGGGATAAATCCTCGCATGGCGGTAAAAGGCGCAATTGCGAAGTATGTGGTGAAACCGGGGACCAAACTCGACCTCACGACGGCCGATCCAAACGAGAAGTCTCTGTGGGAGGATGTCGGCAAGGAGAACAGTGACAGCGTATTCGACAAGCTCCGCAATGAGCTCCAGCATCTTCAGAAGTGCCTCTACGCGCAGAACAAGCACCGCATCCTCGTGGTCATGCAAGCCATGGACACCGGCGGCAAGGACGGCTGCATCAAGCACGTCTTCTCGCGCATCGATCCGCAGGGCATCAGCGTTCAGTCATTCAAGAAGCCGAGCGAGGAGGAGATGGCCCATGATTTCCTGTGGCGCGTCCATCCCCACGTTCCGAGAAACGGCGAGATGGTGATCTTCAACCGCAGCCACTACGAGGACATCCTCGCCGTGCGCGTGAAGAAGCTCTTTGGCGACGAGGTCTGGCAGCGCCGCTACCGGCACATCGTCGAGTTCGAGCGGATGCTCGCAGAAGAGGGGACTACGATCGTGAAGATCTTCCTCAACATCAGCAAGGACGAGCAGAAGCGCCGGCTTGAGGCTCGTCTCGCCAATCCCGGGAAGTACTGGAAATTCAATCCGGATGACCTTCAGGACCGCGCCCGCTGGGGCGAGTTCATGGGAGCCTACGAGGACCTCATCAGCCGCACGTCGACCGAGCAGGCTCCGTGGTATGTCATCCCGGCCGACCGGAAATGGTACCGCAACCTCTGCGTGGCGAACATCATGGTCGAAACCCTGCGCGGACTGAACCTGGAGTTTCCGAAGCCCACTTGGGATCCGGCAACGATCAAGGTGGAGGATTGAAGAGGTGAATGGTGATTCGTAAATCGTGAATCGTGGAAGATGAAGAGTTTGCTCTCTTCCCACCACTTACCATTCACGATTTACCATTCACCCTCTTCACGCCGTTTCCATCGCCTTCTCGTGGAGTTCCGCCAAGGTCTCTTTTGGAATCACCGTCGGCTCGGGATATTCGAAGACGCCGCCTTCGTAGTTGCGGAGGACGACACGACCCGGCTCGCGGGTGATGACGTATTCAGGGTTGAGTGGGATTTTTCCTCCTCCGCCGGGGCCGTCGATGACGAACTGCGGGACCGCGTAGCCGGTGGTGTGGCCTCGCAGGCCCTCGATGATGTCGAGGCCCTTGGTGACGCTGGTGCGCAGGTGCGACGAGCCGGTGATCAGGTCGCACTGATAGAGGTAGTACGGCCGCACCCGGCACATGAGGAGCTTGTGAACGAGGGCCTTCTGGATCTCGACGGTGTCGTTCAGGCCTTCCAGCAGCACGCTCTGATTGCCGAGCGGAATCCCGGCATCGGCCAGGCGACCGAGCGCATCGCGGACCTCGGTGGTCAACTCGCGTGGATGATTCGTGTGGACGGAGATGAACAGCGGATGATGCTTTTTCAACATCGCGCACAGCTCCGGCGTGATCCGCTGCGGCAGGAAGATCGGGATGCGCGAGCCGATGCGCACGAACTGGATGTGCGGGATCGAACGCAGGCGGGTGAGGATCTTGTCGAGCTTGTCATCGCTGAAAAGCAGAGGGTCGCCGCCGGAAAGCAGTACGTCCCGGATCTGCGGCGTGCGCTCCAGATAGCGGAACGCGGCTTCCATTTGAGTGTCGAGATGCTGCTCGCCGACGCCGGACACCACGCGCGAGCGGGTGCAGTAGCGGCAGTAGGAAGCACAGCGGTCGGTCACCAGAAAGAGCACCCGGTCCGGATAACGATGCACCAGTCCCGGCACCGGCATGTGGCTGTCCTCGCCACAGGGGTCTGCCATTTCCTCGGGAGCGGTCCAGCCCTCGTTGATGTTCGGGATTACCTGCCGACGGATCGGGCAGTTCGGATCGTTCGGGTCGATCAGGTTGAAAAAGTGCGGCGTGATCGACATCGCCAGCTTGTTTCCCGCCAGCAGCACGCCGGCGCGCTCCTCATCGGTGAGGGTCAGCCGGCGTTCGAGGTCGGCGAGGGAGTCGACGCGATTGCG
>JANOBS010000097.1:0-3771 GCA_031411755.1 Luteolibacter sp.
GTCGGGATGAGTCTGGATCCAGGCGTGCTCGATTTGCAGAACAAGGTCGTCTCCCAGTTTGGGCAGTGTGCGGGCCATGCACGAAGACTCCAGTAATCCACCCTGATATTAAAGTCAAAAAGCTAGAAATCTTTGGTATTAATCTCACTCGGAATTCCTACGATCATCGCGGAAACCGTAAGCCGAAATCGCGCCGGACCTAGAGATTTTTCGAGGCTTTCGTCATGAAACGTTTCCCTCTTCCCCGCCGATCAAACGCTCCGCCTTCTTCCTGTGCCGTGCCTCGCGGAAAAATCCCTGGATCAGAGAAAGGCATTCCTCGCCGAGAACACCCGGCGTGACATCGCAGCGATGATTGAGCGGCGGGTTCGATTCGAGAAGATTGATCCAACCACCGGCGGCTCCACCTTTCGGATCGGGGCAGCCGAAAACGACGCGTTCCGGGCGGCAGTGGACGATGGCTCCGGCGCACATCGGACAGGGTTCCTTGGTGACGTAGAGCGTGCACTTTTCCAATCGCCAGTCGCCGACGGTCTGCTGGGCGGCGGTCAAGGCGAGCATCTCCGCATGAGCGGTGGCGTCCTTCAAGGTCTCCACCTGGTTCCAGGCGCGGGCGATGACGCGACCTTCCCGCACCACGACCGCTCCGATCGGCACCTCCTCGGCGGCGTAGGCGCGACGGGCCTCTCTCAGCGCCTGGCCCATGAAATAGGCGTCGCTCTGCAAGTCGATGATCGGGCTTTCGTCGTCCACGCCGGGTGCTTAACGCGGGAGGGCGGGGATTCCAAGCCCAGCTTCACTGGCCGGAAAGGTTGCCCAGGATCCTGCGCAGCGCAGCGACCTTTTCCGGAGAGGTGGAGGCGGCGTTGGTGGCCTCGTCCGGATCCTTGGTGTGATTGTAGAGTTCGGCGTAGGCGGGATCCTTGGTCGAAATGACAAGCCGGTGGGTGTCATCGCGAATCGTCCGGCAGGTTCCCCAGCCGGAGATCGCGATGCCATCGGACGGAGCCGCAGGATCCTCGAGCTGGAGCTTGAGCGAATGGCCGTCGAGCTTGTCAGACAAGGGTAGCCCGGCGTATCCGGCGAGGGTGGGATAGAGGTCGATGGTTTCGACGATGGAGTTGCATTTCGCGCCGGGTTGTTTTTGACCGGGCACGCGGATGATCAGCGGCGAATGCAGGGCCTCTTCGAAAAGGCAGTGCTTTCCCCAGATCCCGTGCTCGCCGAGGAGCCAACCGTGATCGCCCCAGAGGACGACGATGGTATTTTTCGCCGCAGGCGAGGCATCGAGCGCGGCTAACAGCTTGCCGACCTGGGCATCGGTGTAGCGGATGCAGGACAAATAGGCGCGGCGGTAGGCGACGGCGGCGGCGGGGCTTGTGAAGGCGTCTCCCTCGGTTTGGCCATACCCGCGGAATTCGCCGCTGTTGTGCCAAGTGGTCGGGAAAGTCGG
Source organism: Luteolibacter sp. (assembly GCA_031411755.1). GTDB lineage: Bacteria > Verrucomicrobiota > Verrucomicrobiia > Verrucomicrobiales > Akkermansiaceae > Luteolibacter. The sequence continues at coordinate 1,454 of JANOBS010000097.1, forward strand.
CTTCGCGGTGGCGGTCGGGAGCGGAGGATTGGCCTTCGCCATTTCATCGAAATAGGGGCGCGGAGCCGCGAAAGGCAGGTGCGGCTTGATGAAGCCGACCGCGAGGAAGAATGGTTTTTCGGCGGCGGAGGCGTCCTTCAAGCGGGCGATTGCTTCCTCAGCGATCCAGCCATCGGGATAGGTCTTGTCATCCCCGGCCACCGACTCGGTGACGGGTCGGCCTTTGCTCGCAGCCCGACTGATCCCACCGGCGTAACCATGCATGGCGGACTCCGGTGTCTTCCACGGGCCGGACGGCATGGTGGCCACGTCCCAGGCATCGGGAAGCTCTTCGGGACCGTCCGCCCATTCTTTTCCGGAGTGGTTTCCGGGATAATGGGTCACCTTTCCCACCGAGATCGTGTGATAGCCTTGTTTCCGGAACAGGGCAGGCATGGATGGCAGCGGCTGTTTCGCCGCTGTCTTCAGCGAGGCTCCATTGTCGAGATCGGCGGGAAAGCGGCCGGCATAGCGACCAAACATCAGCGCACAACGGGATGCGCCGCAGGTCGGAACCTGAACGTAATGCCGGGTGAAAGTGCGACCGGTGGCCGCCAGGCGGTCGATGTTCGGCGAGGCCTTCAGCGATGCCTCGTAGCAGCCCAACCAGGGCCGCAGGTCATCGACGGCGATGAACAGGACGTTCGGGCGTTCCGCTGCCCGACCTGTCATCTGGAGCAGCAGGCCGAACAATCCCACCACCACAGGTTTCATCGCGTTCAAATTCATGTGAGGCATCCTGGCGAAAGGACGTTGGAAAGGTAGAACCTATTTCAGCTGAAACAAAAACGCCGCACCGGTGGAATCCGGGGCGGCGTTGGAAATTCAGCGATCAGGCTCAGGCTTTCGGCTCAGCCTTGGCGTCGCGCATCGCCTTCTTCACGGCTTTCTCGAAGTCTTCGTCAGACGGGCTGCCGCTGAAGACGAGCTTGCCGGTCACATCGAAGACACAGGCGTGGGGGATGCCACCGGTGTTGCCGGGAGCGGATCCACCAGCCATCACTGGATATTCGACCTTGGCGGTTTTGAGCACCTTGAGGATGGCTTCCTTTTCGCTGCCCTGACGCTCGAGACCGACGACGACGAGCCCTTTCTTCGCACCGGATTTTGCCATCTTGGCCATGTCCGGAAGACTGGCGATGCAGGGGCCGCAGTTGACGCCCCATTCCTCGACCACGACGACCTTGCCCGCGAGCTGGTCCTTGTTGAATTCCGCACCATTGACCACCTCAGCCCAACGCACGTCGGAGAGGGTGGCGGTCGGAAGGGCTGGCTTGGCTTCCTTTTCCTTGGCAAAGGAAAGGGCAGGAAGGGCGATGACACCGATCAGGCAGAATAGCGTTTTCATAAGTTTTTCGGAAAAGACGTTACATCTCCTCACATCCCATCCTTGCAAGCGAGCCGGAAATTTCAGACCGGCTGCTTGTCGAGCTGGAAGGCGTCGTGGACGGCGCGGGCGGCGTCCTCGATCCGGGTCTCGTCGACGGTGACCGCGATCTTGATTTCCGAGGTGGAGATCATGCCGATGTTGATGCCGGCGTCGCCGAGGGCCTTGAACATCGTGGCGGCGACTCCGGAGTGGGAGCGCATGCCGATGCCGACGGCGGAAAGTTTCGCAATGCCGACATCAGTCTCGATCTTGGCGTTCGGTGAAATCTCCGCGAGCACGGCCTTGAGCGCGGCTTGGGCCCTGGCGAGGTCCGACGAATGCATCGTGAACGAATGGCGGGCGAAGCCGTCGTGCGCGATGTTCGAGACGATCATGTCGAGATTGATCTCGGCATCCCCGAGCGCGCCGAGGATGCGGCCGGACATGCCGGGGGCGTCCGGGATGCCGGTGATGGTGACGCGGGCCTGGGAGCGTTCGATGGAGACTCCACGGATGACGACGTTTTCCATGCTGGTGTGTTCTTCTAGCACGAGGGTGCCGGGGTTATCATTGAGTGAGGAGCGGACTTCGAAAACGACGCCGTATTTCTTGGCGAATTCGACCGAGCGGGACTGCATGACCTTTGAGCCGGAGGAGGCCATTTCCAGCATCTCGTCGTAGGAAATTTCCGGAAGCTTGCGGGCGTTCTTCACGATCCGCGGGTCGCAGGTATAGACGCCGTCGACGTCGGTGAGGATTTGGCAAACATCGGCCTTCAGCGCGGCGGCGACGGCGATGGCGGTGAGATCGGAGCCGCCGCGGCCGAGGGTGGTGATGCGGCCATCGGTGGTCTCGCCCTGGTAGCCGGCGATGATCACGATGTTTTCCGTTTTCAGGTAATCGTGGACCT
>JANOBS010000098.1:0-8702 GCA_031411755.1 Luteolibacter sp.
CAAAGAAACGTTGTATTTGTTCGCGCCGCAATTCCGTCCGCGCCCCCGAACGTCCAATCAATGACCGCCGCAACAGTGATCGTTTTGCCTGAGCCTGTTGGCGCACTTAGAACTACCGCTTGGAGCTTGCCCTTGCTAGCAGCCACGCGCGCCTCATCGAGTTCGTCGAGAATATTTCGGGCTGACGTCGTCTGAAAATCTTTGAGTTCGAACTTCATAGGAAATATGGATTAACTATTCAGCGCGTCCTGTGTGTTAATTCGGAAGTTCTCCAGATAACTCTTGTAGAGCTGCACGCATTTAAATCTGTGGCCGAGGATCCTCCGCATCTGGCCGTAGTTCTCTTCGCTGTCTGTAATCATGAATACCCATTCGATGTCCCTTCGCTCTGCGAGCTTTTCGCGGAAGCCTCGAAACTGCTTCTCCTGAATCAGCACTGCAAACGGGGAGTGCTTAGGAATGAACCACGGCGACGAGCCTTTCGAGTCTCCACGTTCGCCCCGACAACCCGCCATCATCCACAGGATAGGAACGATTGCCTTGAAAGCATCTCCCCTCGCTACTTCGTCAGGGTCGAGAAAATCGAGCGTGAAAAATTCAACGTTTTCATCGAACCCGTCAGCAATCGGGAATACGTCATTAAATTTGTAGTCACCAGTGATTGCATCGCCGTCGGGAGCCTTCCCTGTTATGGCAGCAACGATTCGCGGACGAGTAATTTGCTCGAAGATCCCATAGGCGTCCCATTCAGGTTGCCCGGGTTCAAAACCTTGTTGGCGCAACGCCTCTGCCTCGTCGCCCGATACTTCATTGTTGGTTATTAGGATGGAACGTCGGCTACCACCATCCTGCTTATTTAGTCGTGCCACTGCATGCGTTGTTGTTCCAGAACCACCAAAGAAGTCTAAAACGAGAGCGTCGGGCTTATTCTGAATAAAAAACCGCAGCGCATCCTCCACAGCGTAGAGGCTCTTCGGAAATGGGAACTTTCTACCGGGTATGAGGCGTTGAAGGAGGCTAGTCCCGTGGCTCCCAGCATCGTGCGCCACTTGGTTCCATACGCTGCGTGGCGCAGCTGACTTCGCACCATCTGCGAATTCGATAATTAATTCATTCGCAGAGCCTCTCCCTGTTACAACGATCTCGCCTTTTCTAATTTTCTCAAAAGCTCCTGTCGAAAGATAATAAAAAGGAAATGAGTTTTTCTCAGGATTAATTCTCCCCGTCTTGAATCCGCCTTTCTCGTGAATCTCACGCAGCGTTTCTGGCACAGTGGACCAACTGTATTCATGGCCATCTTTAGTAGGTGGCCAGATTGCAATAGTCCCTGGCGGAACTTTTACTGACGACTCATCAACGTCTTTTGCAATAGCATCCCCAATAGAGTGCAGGGCGAAGTCATCTTTTTTCAAAAAGATTGGATACCACGAACCTGGATTGTTTGACCGAAGCCCCTTACGTCCCGTCCTAGCCAATCCCCGCCATCGCACATCGGTCTCCGTTGCATAGTCACGCTCTGTCAGCATGTCACTTCCAGTAGATTGGAGTTTCGCAGTTCCGACGAAGACGAAGAAAACATATTCTTCGACTCGAGAGAACTCGTTGTATCTGGCGGTTCCCTTTGGGTTAATCACACTCGTGACCATCTGGATTGTGCAGCCGGGAAACAACTGTTCCAGAAGCATTGCGAGACGCTGGAACTCCTTTTCGTCGATGGTTACGATTAGCACTGAATCGGCAGGATTCAGGAGACGCCTCGCTAGTTTGAGCCGCTTCTGCAACATGGACAGCCATTTACTGTGCCGCCACGGGTCGTTTTTATCAATGTAATCGTTGTTGTATTTCCAATCGCGCGCGCCGGAGTTGTAAGGTGGGTCAATATATATGGCGTCCACCGTACCCTCGTAGGCATAGAGAAGGAGCTGGAGAGCATGGAAGTTGTCCGCATTGATTACCATATGCCAGGCCTTGTCTGGTCCACCCTGTGCCACACGGCCAACTGGCACCAAGGCCGGGTAGATTGGATCGCCAAAGCTGCGCACCACGACCAGATCAGCCACTCGCACCTTGACGCCTGTCTCCGACGGCAGCGGATAGCGCTCGATGACTTTTTCCAATGTGGCGATGCCTTTTCGGATGGTCATTACGCGCCACGTTTCATTCCCATTCTCGCGTTTCCTGGCTACTAGTTCACCCTCTTTCACGGGAAGTTTCGGCAACCGCACGGTCTCCGGCATGTGCTCCTCAAACACGAGTCCAAACTTCTTGTTTCTCTTCAATTCACGCACCTCAGCGCCGATAGCTTTCTTCAGCCGCTTGTCCGGAATCTGTGCGATGAGAGCTTCGATTTTTGCCATATTAAGCAGCAGTTTTGAGTTTGGATTCGTCTCCCCGCGACAAGAACTGCCGGGCTTTGTCGTTGTAGACGAAGTCGCGGTTTCCAATGTTGTAGGCAGGGTCGATGTAGATGCACTTCACCTTTCCGGCGTAGGCCACGCGCATAGCGCGCAAGGCATCGAAATTGTCGCCCTCAATGATCAGGTTCTCCTTCGTCCCTTCACCGACTCCCAGTTCCGGAAGTTCATCCAAGGCCACGAAATCCGCGTTGAGTGACTGATCGTGCTCAATCGCCTCCTGTTCCCAGATCAGTCCGAACTTTTTCCGATCACGGGCCTCCAGCAGCGCGACAAGCTGCTCGTGGGTGAGATCGCGATAATTCTGACGGGCCATTGGCGGAAGGAGGCATGAGAGCGCCCTTCCGGTGGACGGGGAGTTAGAAAGCTGGCAATAGTCAGCTGCAACGGCCTTTAGCCAACTCCCGAGGGAGAAGGCCTGGACATGCGCCGCCGCCTCCCCGGCCGTTGGTCGGTTTGGCGGCATCGTTGCGGTCGATGCCAACCGCTATTGCTGGAGCTTTCTAAATCCCCATCCACCGAAGCGGACGCTGTGAGTCAACCCGGCCCCGTGGGTCGCGGCAAGGGCAAAGCTTGGAAAGCCGGATGGGGGCTCGGCCCTTTGCCGATGCTTCATCTCACTCGATCTCCCAAGTACGTAAAAACGCCGGGCTCCAAGAATGGTGACCCGGCGGTGGGATGGTGTCAGTTCAGATCAGCCACCGACGGTGACGGATACTTCGGCGCTCCATTGGCCGACCTGGGTGTCGCCGACTCGGTAGATGGCCTTGTAGGTCCATTTGGCGGGGGTGGCTGGGAAGGCGGCGGGTCGATCGGGAGAAGGACGTCGATCCCTCAAAGAATCTACCCGCTCCTGCCGGAGCTCATTTCTCTTTTTACGGCCGTCCGGGGGCTGACGCACCCCGGCTAATCTCCGAAGCCCTTCCCGGGCAAAGAAACAATCTCACCCGCTGATCTTGCCGTCCTTGATGACCAGGGTGCGGTCGCCTCGGGCGGCGAGTGCCTGATCATGGGTCACGACGATCAGGGTCACGCCGTGTTCGGTGGCCAGGCCGAGGAGTATTTCCATGATCTGGGCGCTGGTGGCGGAGTCGAGATTGCCGGTGGGCTCGTCGGCGAAGAGGACCTTGGGCTGGTTGACGATGGCGCGGGCGATGGCGACCCGCTGCTGCTCGCCGCCGGAAAGCTCGGCCGGGAGGTGATCCGCGCGTTCGGAGAGGCCTACACGGTCCAATGCGGCCTTTGCCACGACTTCACGGTCCTTGCCGCCGATCAGGCCGGGGACCATCACGTTCTCGAGGGCGGTGAGTTCCGGCAGGAGGTGGTAGTTCTGGAAGACGTAGCCGATCCTTGAATTACGGAAGGCGGCCTGCTGGCGTCGGCCCATGCTGTAGAGGTCGGTGCCGTCGATGCTCACACTGCCGCGCTCGGGGTGCTCGAGTCCGGCGAGGGTATAGAGCAGCGTGGTTTTCCCGGCACCGCTGGGGCCACAGAGAAAGACCTTTTCTCCGGCGGAAATGCTCAGGTCGATGCCATGCAGCACCTCGACCAGTTTCCGGCCGAGCTTGTAGCTGCGATGCAAATCCTTCGTTTCGATCATGACCTGTTGGCTCACGCCGTGAGACTAGGCAGGCGATCCGGAAACCGGAACTGAAAATGCGACACCCGCGCCGGACGGATCCGGAGCGGGTGTCTTCCTAGCCTCCCTGAGAAATTCAGATCACTCGCCTGGAACCGGCGGCGGCATTTGCGGCTGCATCCGGAGACGGATGCCGTTGCCCTTGAAATCCATGTCGATGTTCAGTCGCTCGATCCGGCTGCGCACCTCGGCAGGGGCGGCGGCCTTGTCCTGCTCGGTGTCCCATGGACCCGACCAGGTTTCATTGCCCCCCTTGTCGAGCACATGAACCTCCTTGCAGCCGTCCTTGCTCTTCAATTCGACTGAGCCCTTTTCATCAAGCAGCTTGATGGTGCTGGCACTCTGGAAATTCATTCCCTTCGGCCCGCCTGCGGCACCTGCGATGCCACCCACGCCGCCGAGCATTCTCTCGACCTTCTTCTGCATCTCCTTCATCGCCTTGTCCATTTCCGGAGCAGCGGCCTCGCCCTGGAGCTGGAGCATTCCCTGAATGTCCCCAGCGCCCTTGATGGAACGTTCGATCGATTCGCGGATCTTCCTGGCCTGATCCTGGGGCATGTCCTGAAGCAAGCGATCCAGAGGCTGATCGCCCGCGCCATTCATGCCAATGGCACGGTCCGCACGCTCTCCGAGGATCACCTTGCGGTTGCCTGGCTTGCCTTCGTGGATGTAGTCGATGGAAACCTCGTCGCCCGGCTTTTTCCCGGAAACATGCTTCGTCAGGTCCGCGTGGCTGCCGACCGCGGTCTCGTCGATCTTCGTGATGACGTCATTGACGGTGAAGCCGGCCTTGATCGCGGGACCCTCAGGATCGAGCACCCGGACAAGAGTGCCTTCACCTTCCTTGAGGCCGAGGTGAACTCCGAGAACTTCCGGCACCTGCGAGGATCCGAGTCCGAGGTAGGCGGAAACAGCGGCCTTCTCCTGCTGGAGAGGCATCTGCTCGACCTTTGGAGCGGCCTGCTCATCAGGAGCGGCAGGCGCCTGGGCCTGCGGCTCTTCCGGTGGCGCCTCGATGGCCGTGGCCCGGAGCGCGAATGCCGAAACCAGTCCGGCGACTTTGAGTGTGTGGATCGCGTGTTTCATCGTTGACATACTAGAAGCGTCGTAGGACGCGGTTTTGTCTGGATTCGTATCAATCGATTTTTTCAGGAACGAGAATGTATTCGACACGGGGCTGCTCGACCTCGACGCGTTCGCCCTGGGCATTGATGAAGCTGGCGCGCTCCTTGTAAACCACGCGAACGACCCGGTGCGGACGGTCTTCCTTCCAGACGACTCCCTCGTCGCTGGCGGTCTGGACATTGTTGCCGTAGCTGGCAGGGACAAAGCCGCCAGACAGTTTGCTGGGAATCGGATTGGAAACCACCGAACCGCCGTGATGTCCGGCGGACGTGCCATTCGGCATCATCAACGCGGTCATGCCTCCAAGCAGGGCAACGGCGGCAGCGGCGATCATCGGACGGAACCGGCGGATGTTTTTCGGGGCCACATTGCCCTTGGTGAACATCACGATCTTATCGCCAACCGGGAATGGAGTGGAGGCCACCGCCTTTTCAAGCGAGGCGAAGAACTCCGCAGGCAGGGCGGCAGGACGCTGACCGGAGAGCAGCGATTCGAAACGAAGCTCGGAAACGGTCAGCTCGGTGAGCGAGCCATCCGCAGCGGATTCCAGCCGCTCAAGCAGTGCTTCATCCGCCCGTGAGGGGCGAAGACCTGCGAGGCTGGATTCAAGGTCGTGGAGGTCGTGGTTCATGGAGAGAATGTTCAGATCGAGAGATCGCCCTTTCGGCGTGCGCCACCGAGCTTGCGCTGGAGAGCTTCAAGTCCGTAGCGATACCGGGAGGCGGCTGTGTTTTGGGAAATTCCGAGGGCCTCGCCGATTTCGGCAAAGGTCCGTTCGCCCCAGATTTTCATGACGATCACCTCGGCGAACTTGGGCGGCAGTTCCTTGAGGCTGGCTTCGAGTTGGGTGCGGGTTTCATCGTCCGAGGCTTCGCTTTCGAACCACGGATGGAAGGTTTCCCGCTGATCGAGATCGGACTCGATCCCGACGGTGTCCTCACGCCGGCGGCGGCGGTCGTCGCGGCGGCTGAGGTCGATGGCGAGGCGTCGGATCGCGGTGTAGAGGTAGGGCATCCAGGCCTCCTGGCCGCCGACGAATTCGCCTTCGCGAAGCTTTTCTGCCAGCTTCACGAGGGCATCCTGGAATATGTCCTGCGCGTCTTCTTGGGAACGGGTCTGTTGGCGGGCGAAAAGCAGCAGGCGAGGGCCGTAGGCTTCCAACCACGAACGCCAAGCGGATGCGGAGGGTGAGAGATCAGTCGCGGTATTCACCGTTGAAGAAGCTTCATCCATGGAGCGATGCAGGGCTCAGGGTTTGTCTTTCGAGAGGCGCAGAAAATGCGCAGCCAGTGCCTGACCGGTCGGCGAATCTTGATTTTCCGCCAGTTTCCGGGGCGTCCCCTCGCCTACGAGCGTGCCGCCATTCACCCCGCCACCGGGGCCGAGGTCGATGACCCAGTCCGAGGCGGCGATGACGTCGAGGTGGTGCTCCACGACCAGCACGCTATGCCCGGCATCACGCAGGCGGAAAAAGGCGGCGAGGAGCTTGTCCACGTCTCCAAAATGCAGACCGGTGGTCGGCTCGTCGAAAAGGTAGAGCGTGTGCGGGGCCTGGGGCTTGGCGAGTTCGACCGCGAGTTTCAGCCGCTGGGCCTCGCCGCCGGAGAGGGTGTTCGCAGCCTGACCGAGGCGGACGTATCCGAGGCCGAGCTCGACCAGCGTATCGAGCAACGGACGGAGCTTCGGGATGGCTTTGAAAAAACCGGCCGCCTCGGCGATCGGCATGTCGAGCGAGTCGGCGATCGACTTGCCCTTGAAGGTGACCTCGAGGGTTTCGCGATTGAAGCGCCGGCCATTGCACGCCGGACAAGGCACCCAGCCATCGGGCAGGAAATGCATTTCAATCTTGAGTCGACCCGCGCCCTCGCAGCGCTCGCAGCGACCACCGGCGGTGTTGAAGCTGAATCGACCGGCGTTGTAGCCGCGCTGCTTGGCGAGAGGGAGCTTCGAATACAGATCTCGGATCAAATCGAAGGCCCCGGTGAAGGTCGCGGGATTCGAGCGCGGGCTGCGGCCGATGGGAGATTGATCGGCGACGACGAATTTCCCGATCGAACCCATGCCATCGATGCCGTCGTGCGCGCCCGGAGGATCGCCCGAGCCGTTGAAATGGCGGGCCATTGAGCGACGCAGGATGTCATCGGCCAGCGTCGATTTTCCGCTGCCGCTCGGACCTGTTAGACAGACCAGTCGACCGAGCGGAATGGTCACGTCGATGCCTTTGAGATTGTGCTCGCGGGCGTTGCGGATCTTCAGGCTGGAAAGCGGCAGGCCGAGCGCGGGCTGCGCCGGATAGGGAGCAATCTCACCGCGCAGCCATTTCCCCGTCGGCGAATCAAGCGTGTCAGGCGAACCCTGGCCGATGATCAATCCCCCTTCGACTCCGGCTCCCGGCCCCATGTCGATGACATGATCGGCGGCGCGGATGATCTCTTCGTCGTGCTCCACGACCACGACCGTATTGTCCAAATCGCGAAGCCGCTGGAGTGCGCGGATCAGCCGGGAGGTATCGGACGCGTGAAGTCCGATGCTCGGTTCATCGAGCACATAGAGCACCCCGGAAAGCCCCGCCCCGAGTTGCGTGGCGAGCCGGATGCGCTGAGCCTCACCACCGGAAAGCGTGCCGCTCGAACGATCCAGCCCGAGGTAGCCGAGGCCGACCTCATCGAGAAACGACAGCCGGGTTTTCACGTCGTTGGCGAGCCGCTGGCAGACGGCGGCTTTCACCGGATCGATCGCGATTTCGTCGATCCACTCCAAGGCCTCATCGACCGGCAGGCCGCAGAAATCCTGGATGCCGAGCCAGCGTCCGCCTTGACCCTCGATTCTCACCGCGAGCCACTGCGCCTTGAGCCGGCGACCTTCGCAAACGCGGCAGGGTCGGTGCGACATCACGCGAAGCAGACGACGTCGCGAGGCCTCTGATTTCGCGCCTAACAGCTTTCGCTCGGCTTCCGCACAGAGCCCGTCGAAGGCCTTCTTCTGCGATCGCTTTTCACGCCCGACCTTCCAACCGGTGTCGAGTTCGCCGCCCTGAAAGATGAACCGCTTCACCTCGCCTGTTAGGTCCGCGACGCTCACACCTTCCTCCATTGAAAACATCCGCGTGAGCGCCTCAACTTCGCGCTTCCACTGGCCGTGGCGGGGCGAGCCATCCTTCCACCAGCCCTTGATGCCGGATCCGAGGGGTTTCAATGGATCACCGATCAGCAAGGCCGGGTCGCAGAACGATTCGGTGCCAAGACCTTCGCAGGCCTCGCAGGCTCCGAGGTGCGAGTTGAAGGAAAAGTGTCGCGGCGAGAGCTCCTCGAGGATCGCTCCGGTGGTTGGGTTCCGATAGCTCGTCTGGAAGGAAAGATCCCGCCAGGCATCCGAGTCCGGCGTCTGGATCGAGGCGCGGGCTTCATTTCCACAGAGCTTCAGCGCGGTCTCCACGGAATCCGCCAAGCGCGCCTCGCTGCCGGGGCGGACGACGAAACGGTCCACGACGATCTCGATCGAGGTCAGCTTTTCCGGCCATTTCG
>JANOBS010000099.1:0-11546 GCA_031411755.1 Luteolibacter sp.
TCCAAGCCGGATGCCGTCGTCATCGTCGACTCCGCCCGCGAAACCATCGCCGTCGCCGAAGCCCGCCGTCTGGAAATCCCGATCGTGGCCATCGTCGACACCAACGCCGACCCATCGATCGTCCAGTACCCGATCCCTGCCAACGACGACGCGATCCGCTCGATCCGCATTGTCCTCCAGAACCTGGTCGACTCCATCGTCTCCTCCAAGGCCTGACCCTTTCGTCACGCGGGCGGCCTGGCAACCCCACGGCCGCCCGTTTTCATTTCCACCCACCACACACATTTTCCCATGATCACCGCCACTCTCGTCAACGATCTCCGCAAGAAGACCAACGCAGGCATGATGGACTGCAAGAAGGCCCTCACCGAAACCAATGGTGACATCGAAGCCGCCGTGAAGCTGCTTCGCGAAAAGGGCATCGCCAAGTCCGCTTCCAAGTCCGACCGCGAAGCCACAGAAGGCATCATCACCGCCCGCGTCAGCGCCGACGCCAAGTCCGGCGTGCTGCTCGAAGTCAACTGCGAGACTGACTTCGTCTCCAGAAACGATCAGTTCCAGGCCTTCGTGGCCGAGCTCGCCGATGCCGTCGCCGGCAGCGGTGCCGCCGATCACGCGGCCGCCCTGCAGGCTCCGCTGGAAGACTCGACCGTCGAGGATTCCGTCAAGGCCCGCGTGCTTTCCGTCGGTGAGAACGTCCAGTTCCGCAAGTATGTCCGCTTCGAAGTCGCCGGTGAAGGCGCCGTCGCCTCCTATATCCACATGGGTGGCAAGGTTGGCGTGCTGATCGAAGTCGGCACCACCAAGCCCGAAACGGCCGGAACCGATGGCTTCCGCGAGCTCATCAAGGACCTGACCCTCCACATCGCCGCCTCCGCGCCGCGCGGACTTTCCCGCGACGACATCCCGGCCGAGGTCGTGGAAGCCGAGAAGGACATCTTCCGCGTCCAGCTCGCCGACTCCGGCAAGCCCGCCAACATCATCGAGAACATCCTCGTCGGCAAGATGGCCAAGTTCTTCTCCGAGAGCTGCTTCCTGGAGCAGGGCTTCGTGAAGGACCCGGACACCACGGTCGCCAAGCTGGTCGAAGCCAAGGGCAAGGACCTCGGCGACACGCTGACCGTGCGCCGCTTCGTCCGCTTCGGACTGGGTGAGTGATCCTCGTTCAGAGCTGATTTTTCAAAGCGCCCGCTTCCGTAAGGAGGCGGGCGTTTTTGCTTCGCCATTTGCAGGTGTTGTCTTGTGCGATTGGCGAGGTCAGCTTGATCTCAAAATCCGAAAACGAGTGATCTGGGAAATTTCAACGGGCAAGAGCGCTCAACAAGGCTGCTATGTGACGGACACGACAGGTGATCTTTTCCATCGGAGTATGGATGGCCTCCAGCGTCGCATTGGGAGTTTGGGTGACAATTACGATTGGGGTGGGCAGAGATTCCTTTTTGATTGGGACAATAGGCTGGTTTTCTGCGGGAGTTTCCAAAACGGAACGGTGAGCTGTCTGGATGGGGAGTCTCTGGCGGTGAAATGGAAATGGAGCTGCCCGACTCCGCAGTCGATGGCACTGTCTCCGCTCAAGCGCTCGGTTTGGGTGGCCTCCGAGGAGAGAACCTTGTGGCAGGCAAACGCGGAAGGGTGCACCCAGACGAATATTCCTCACCCATGCATGTCACTGCACCCTGGACAGGTGGAGCGTGTGATGGTTCTCGACTGCGTTGACTGGCTGGAAATATCCGAGATCTCAACCGGAGAATCCTGGAAAATGGAGAAGGGCTCGTTTGCCGTGACCAACGTTTCTGGCTTCAGGGAGCTGGTAGGAATCTGCGAAACTGGAAGAAGTGGGCTTTTCGTTTTCTCAACGGAGAGCGGCAAGGAAAGATTTAGTCTCCCCGCAGGTGACAACAGCCAGCTTCAGCGGTGCCAGATCGTCTCAGTGCAAGGTAAGATTCATGTCTCCGTTGAGCGTGATGTCTTCGATTGCCACCGGGAGCTGGAGTATTTCCTGCTTCAGGACGATGGAGCAAAACAGATATTGCTCACAAAGCTCGACTGGCTAGGAGGAGGTGGATCCTTTTCGGGAGATGGCGCGTTTTTCCGAAACAATGGCGAGGTCATTCTTCCGCCATGGGAAATCCAACGAGCATCTCAAAGTGGCTGACTGAGGCCATCAACCCCCCTGTTTCTCGGGTTGTAGGAGCTTGATTTGATGAAAATGTTTGCTAATGTTTCATCAAATTTACCCGCTAAAAGATGAGAATCACGGTCGATGTAGACGAAAAGAAAGTGGGCTCAATCCTTGAGCTGACCCGGCAGAAGAAAATGTCTCCGGCGGTGGCGATGGCTTTGGATGAGTTCATTGAATTCAAGCAACGTCAGGCCTTTCTCGCCAAAGTGATGGCGGGGAAAACCGACTATGCGGCCTCGAATGAAGAAATCGAGGCACTTTCCCATGCGCTGCCATGACCGTGCTGATCGATACCTCGGCGTGGATCGAATTTTTCCGCTCGCAGGGGGATCCGGCGATCAAATCGCGGGTGGCGGATTTGATCGCTTTGGGTGCTGCGGCTTACACTTGTCCAGTCAGGTATGAACTGGTGCTGGGCGCGAGGCCGAAGGAATTGCCGGACTTGCATCAGGCCTTGGGATTTTCAAATTGGGTGGTCGCGACGCCGGTCCATTGGGATCGATCTGCGGAACTTGCGGGAAAGCTGAGGGCGAAGGGATTTAACTTTCCAGCCTTGGATCTGCTCATCGCGACGGTGGCTGCTGCTGGGAAACTTCCTCTATTGGCGCGTGATGCCCATTTCTCGGCGATTCGGGAGGCAGTGCTGCCGGACTTGGTCTTGGTTTGACGGAGTCCACGGGCGGGCCGCCCGCGCCCCTCTTGCCGCTTGCTGAGGATCACTCCCCGCGCTTTGCTTCATTCCAGGCATCGTCCATTTGGTGTGGCGTGGCGTCTTGGAGGGTGAGGCCCTGTTCTGTTAGAATCTTTTCCATGACGGCGAAGCGTCGCTCAAACTTGTCGTTGGCGCGAGCCATGAGGATTTCCGGATCGGCTTCACGAAAGCGGGCGAGGTTGACGACACTAAACAGCAGGTCGCCGATTTCCTCGGAAACGGCATCCAGATCCTGAGCGTCGATCGCGGCCTGAACCTCGTGGAGTTCCTCGCGGATCTTGGCGATGACGCCGGTTTCCGTGGGCCAGTCGAAGCCGACCTTGGCGGCCTTTTTCTGAAGCTTGGCGGCGCGGGGCAGGGCGGGCAGGCCTTTGCCGACGCCGTGAAGGAAGGGCTTTTCCTCGTCGCCTTTTTCGGCGCGCTTGATCGCGTCCCATTGGGCCAGCACGGCGTCTGACGTCCCGGCAGAGCTATCGCCGAAGACGTGCGGATGGCGGTGGACGAGCTTGTCGGATATTCCTCGGGCGACGTCGTCGAGGGTGTAGCGGCCGGCCTCTTCGGCGAGTTCGCTGTGGAAAACGACCTGGAGCAGGACGTCACCGAGCTCTTCCTTCAGGTGTTCGTGATCCTGGCGGGTGATGGCGTCGACCGCTTCGTAGGCTTCCTCGATGAGATTGGAAACGAGGCTCTCATGGGTCTGATCAGCATCCCAGGGGCAGCCGCCCGGCGCGCGGAGACGGTGCATGATGGCGCGAAGGCGCTCCAGTTGCCGCCCGTTGTCGGGGCAGTCGATCATTTCGGCATCGTTCATGAGGGATGGTTTTCGGAGGCTTCCCGGAGCAGGTCGCGTTCCTCGTCGGTGAGGCTCTGAAAACCGTGCTGGCTGATCTTGTCGAGGATGCGGTCGATTTCGGTCGAGGCCTCAAGGTCGATGGCGGTGCGGGGACGGAGTTTCGCGTCCCAGGCGGGAGTTGGGCTCGGGCGGTTGACTGAGTGCAGGCGGCGCGCTCCTCCTTTTCCGAGGAGGATGGGAAATCTGACGAGAAGGAAGCCGAGGATTGCGCCACCGAGGTGGCCGGCCTCACCGCCTTCATTGCCTCCGAGACTGAGGAGGATCGAGCCGACGGCGATGGCAAGCACGACCATGGCCATGGTGCGGATCGACATTTCGATCGGTGGAAACAGCAAGGCTACACGGAGATTCGGAGCGATCACGGCGACTCCCATCAGGATGCCATAGATGCCGGCAGAGGCTCCGACCAAGCCGGTCTGGAAGCTGTCCGGCAGGATGTGGGTGAAGACCAGCAGGGAGAAGAACGCCGCGCCTGCCGCGCCGCAGAGGAGGTAGAAGAGCAGGAAGCGCCTGGAGCCCCACCAGCGCTCCATCCAGGGTGCGAAAAAGTAGATGCCGACGCAGTTGAATGCCACGTGTCCCAAATTGGCATGGATAAACTGGAAGGTGAGGAATTCCCAAAGTCGTCCTTCAAAAAGCGCGCTCTGGATGGCAAAGGCACTGAATTCCGCGATCTGGTTCCTGAAGAAAAGCATGTCTGCCAGAAAGATCCCGACATTCAGGAAAATCAGCCACTTCGTCACCGGCGGCAGCGAGGGAGTCGCGGGGCGTTGGCGGGTGTAGTCTCGGTCGGAAGTTCCCATCTGGCTGGGCGTTACCATGCGAACCGGCCTCCCGCAAGTCCGGCAAGTGCCCGCAGGCGGTTGGGGATCTTTCAAGGGATCTGCAGAAGTCCGATGAATTCGGCTTGTCTGGAAGAGGGATCTTCATGTCGCCCGATGATCAAAATTTATCGACCATCCGACGGGCGCGGCATGGTGGGTGCTAAATAGAAGGGGTTGTTTCACCCCTTGCCAAATGAATGCCATGAACGATGCCACACGACCTAGCACCTACCCGGATGACCGGAGCATCGAGCCCGAACTGGTGTTGGAAGACACCTGGGATCTCGATGAAGTTTCCGCCGTCATCCGGTCGAAGAGCGATCACGAGGCGACGCCCGCCTTTCTTTTTCTTGGGAAAAAGGAAGCCGGGCTTCTCCGCGACTATCTCGCAGAAGTCTTCGGAACCGACGCCGTCTCGACCTTGAGGGATACCTATTTCATGGGACTTGAGGTGATTGAGATCGAGTGTGAGTCCTTCTTCCTCACGGGCGGCCGCAAGACCATCCGCACGCTCCAGGATCCGATCTCGCGTCGGCCAGCCTGGCGGGATCGTGGGACGGATGCGCGCTGGCAATTCCGGATCTGAAAGAAGCCTGACTCCACCCCGTAATAGATTTCGGTCCCACGGAGGGATCGTCCCGGGCGGCCACCGCCTGACGTCAATTGGCGCCAGGCGACGGCCGCCCAGTTCATTTCCGGGAGGTGTGTCGTGGAGCTTTGTCCGATGGGAAACGTTTCACTAGTGTGTGGACTCCGCTTATTTCGAGAAAAACACCGCAATTTGTCCATGGCGTTGCGTTGTCGGTCCCTGCGCCTTTCAATGATGCCGTGATGAAAGAAAATGTTCCGACTTCCCACGAGGCCCTTCGCAAGTGGGTCGATGAAATGACTGCCCTGTGCACCCCGGATTCCGTCGAGTGGTGCGATGGTTCCCAGGCCGAGTGGGATCGGCTGACCGAGTTGCTCGTCGAGAAAGGCACGCTGACGCGGCTCAATCCAGCGAAGCGCCCAAACAGCTTTCTTGCCCGCTCCACACCGTCCGACGTCGCCCGTGTGGAGGACCGCACCTACATCTGCACGCGGCGCCGTGATCAGGCAGGCCCGACGAACAACTGGATGCAGCCGGATGAGATGAAGACGCTGCTGACGGGGAAATTCCGTGGCTCGATGAAGGGTCGCACGATGTATGTGATTCCTTTTTGCATGGGGCCGATGGATTCGCCGCTGGCGAAGATCGGCGTTCAGGTGACCGACAGCGCCTACGTGGTTCTGAACATGCGGATCATGGCGCACATGGGAAAGCATGTCCTCGATCGCCTCGAACAGGAAGCCAACGGCACTCTCAAAACAAAGCGCGACGGCGCGGGTCGTTTCATTCCCTGCCTGCATTCCGTCGGCGCGCCGCTCGAAGCAGGACAGGCCGACACGTCCTGGCCCTGCAGCGAGGACAAGTACATCGTCCACTTTCCTGATACGCGTGAGATCTGGTCGTTCGGTTCCGGTTACGGTGGCAATGCCCTGCTTGGGAAAAAATGCCTCGCCCTGCGGATCGCCTCGAACATCGCCCGTGAGCACAACTGGATGGCGGAGCACATGCTGATCCTCGGCCTGGAGTCCCCTGAAGGCGTGAAGACCTACGTGACCGGTGCGTTTCCCTCGGCTTGCGGAAAGACGAACCTCGCGATGATTGTGCCGCCCAAGCAGTATCTCGATGCGGGTTGGAAAACGACGATCGTCGGCGACGACATCGCGTGGCTGTGGCCGCATGAGGACGGACGCCTGCACGCGATCAATCCGGAAACAGGCTATTTCGGCGTCGCGCCGGGGACTTCGTATGACACGAATCCGATCGCGATGGAGTCGATGACGGAGAACTCGATTTTCACCAACGTCGGGCTCACCGATGACGGCGATGTCTGGTGGGAGGGTCTGACGAAAGAGCCGCCGGCGCACCTGATCGACTGGCTGGGCCAGGATTGGACGCCGGACTGCGGTCGCAAGGCTGCACATCCGAACGCGCGCTTCACGGCGCCGGCGAAGCAGTGCCCGACGATCGATCCCGATTGGCAGAACCCGGAAGGCGTGCCGATTTCCGCGATCATCTTTGGCGGACGTCGTCCCGATACGATGCCGCTTGTTTATCAGGCCTTCAACTGGTCGCACGGTGTTTACATCGGCGCGACGATGGGCTCGGAAACGACGGCGGCTGCGATTGGTCTGGCTGGTGGAGTGCGCCGCGATCCGATGGCGATGCTTCCCTTCGTCGGCTACAACATGGCGGGCTACTTCCACCACTGGCTGGAAATGCGGCGCCACATCACGCATCTGCCGCGCATTTTCCATGTCAACTGGTTCCGCAAGGACGAGAACGGAAAGTTCCTCTGGCCCGGTTACGGGGAGAACATGCGGGTGCTGGAATGGATCGTGAAGCGCTGCCATGGAGACATCCCTGGTCACGAGCGCCAGATCGGCTGGACTCCTGAGCATCAGGATTTCAACACAGCGGGGCTGGAAGGCTTCGACCAGGAGCGATTCGAAAAGTGCATGGCGTTCAGCTCCGAGGAGTGGAAAGCGGAAATCCTCTCGCAAGGTGAACTTTTCCTGAAGCTCTACGATCATTTGCCGAAGGAACTCGTTTTCCAGCGCGAGTTGCTCGCGGCCCGATTGGCTTGAGATTTCAAATGATCCCTCAACTCCGGAGATGTTGATTCGGAGTTGGGGGGATTTTTTTCGCGACGGTTGCAAGGGGATGCGCTTTGGTGGTGAAAACCCATGAGACCTTTCCTGCTTGCACTGTGTTTTTCGCTCGTCGGCCATTCGGTTTCCCAGGCCCAGTCGGGAGCGCTAGCAGGGGCGAAGTTTCCGGCTCTGGATGCCACGGTGCTCGATCCAGCGCTCTTCACGAAAAAGCTGGAAGATGTGATGGCCATTTATCACCGCGAGGTTTCCGCATCGGACAAGGCATTCCAGGAACAGGTGCGGGAAAAGATGAAGGAAAGGGGAGTCGATTTGCCGGAGCAGGATCACAGTGGCTTTCAATGGTTGAGCAGTCAGAAGGACGGCCTGCGCGCCGAGCCGAAGGTGCTGGATCTTTTCGGCCAATCGGTCGGGGAGGTCGTCATCCGCGCGGGTGCGCCTGGGATGGTCGGTCCGATGACCGTTTCCCTCTACAATCGCGGTGACGACGGGGAAATCAGCGCTCGGGTTCTTCAAGAGCAAGTGGAGGCCTGGAAGGGTCGGATCAGCACCGCCCTCGACAGCAAGGCGGAGCCTCGTGATCAGCGTGGTGCCGTGGTACTCACCGGTTGGATGTGGCGGAAAGGTCGCACAGCCTGGCTTCTGGAATCCTCAGTCAGCAAGGGAGCCGAAGGCCAGCGCGCGGAATTCATCCGCTTGCGGATCGCCTCACTCGATGCGCCGACGGGTGGCGGCGGCCAGCCCGCACGTCGTTCAGGCCTGACCGAGCATGTGAAGAAGACTCCCGAGGGGGACGTTTACTTGGAGGGCGTGCCGATGGTTGATCAAGGCCAGAAGGGCTACTGCGCCGTCGCTTCGGCGGAACGGGTGGTCCGTTACTACGGGCTCGATGTCGACCAGCACGAGATGGCGCAGATCGCCAACACGAGCCAGATGGGCACCAGCATGGAGGAAATGGAAGCCGCCCTGAAAAGCGCCACCGGCAAGCTCCATGTCAAGACGACCAGGCAGTTCGATCTCGATCAACGGCAGTTCATTGCCGACGTGAAGTCCTACAACCAGGAGGCAAAAAAGGCGGGCGAGAAGGAGTTCAACAACGAGCGCAATGTCTCGATCGTGAACCCGATGTATTTCTGGCAGGAGGCCAAGCCCGAGATCTTTCGCGACATCAAGACGAAGCAGGCAGGCTTTGATCGTTTCACCGGGAAGATCGAGGAGTATGTCGATCAGGGGATTCCGCTTTGCTGGGCGCTTCAACTTGGAATGTTCAAGGAGGATGGCATACCTCAGAGCCGGGGTGGCCACATGCGGCTCATCCTCGGCTATAACAAGAAGACCAAGGAGATCCTTTACAGTGACTCCTGGGGCAAGGGTCATGAAATGAAGCGCATGCCCGCCGCCAACGCCTGGTGCATGTCGATGGCCCTCTACACGATGGCCCCGACGAAGTGAGCTACGCAGGAAGCAGTTGCCGCGACAGGCCGGGTGCTCACCTGGAGGAAAGCACACGACCTGCCGCGGACCATCCGCTAACCACGGGAATCCGGATGTGGCCCTGAGACAGCTTGCATCTCGGTCGCACACGAAAGGCTCACTGGACGCTCGGGAATGCTTGGATCGGGTCCGAAGACCCGATCCATCACGCATTCAAGAACCACAAGCGAACCAAGGAAAAACACAAACATTCGACAGCGCATCGCGTGCCAGTTTTGGTGTTTCGAGTTCAGTGATCATGGTTCCGAGGCATGAGGAATTGGAGTTGTCAGAGAGGCAACGGGTTGCGCGGTTGAAAAAAGTCTTCAACTTGCGCCATGATCTGCCCGCCGACACGGATTGGTGCCCTGGACCAATTCACCGCATTCATGGAAGTGCTGCCACTCTATGCGCGGGATCGGAACAAGGTGGTTCCGGGCCATGCCGCAGTGTCGAGGCTTTCGCCTGCGATCCGGCACCGCCTGATCGACGGCGTTGAGTTGAGTCGGCTTGCGATGGCGCGATGGTCGGTGAGCCGGATTGAGAAGTGGCTCCAGGAAATCTGGTGGCGGCAGTATTGGAAGGCATGGCTGGGCAGCAGGCCCGAGGTGTGGTCGAGCTACCGTCAACGGCTGGAGCAATCGTGGCCGCAGGAGATCCTGATCCGCGGCGCGATGATCGAAGCGGCAACTTCAGGGAATCCGATCATCGACGGCTTCGCCCGGGAGCTTTCGGAAACCGGCTACCTCCACAATCACGCCCGGATGTGGGTCGCGGCGTGGTGGATCCACGAAGAACGATTGCCTTGGGAACTCGGCGCGGCCTGGTTTTTCCGCCATCTCCTCGACGGTGATCCGGCCGCGAACACGCTTTCGTGGCGCTGGGTGGCGGGCTTGCAGACTCCTGGGAAAACCTACCTCGCACGACGCTCGAATTTGGAGAAATACCTCGATCCCGATTGGCTGGCGCAGCGTGCCGAAGGACTTGCCCCCTTTGAGTCTCCCGAAGCGCTGCTGCCGGAGATGCCCGTGCTTTCTCCACCGTCATCCTTTCCAGAGCCGGTCTACGAGGTCGATGATTCCATTGCCACCGGGCTCTGGATTCACGAGGAAGACCTCTCGCCCGAGACCACTCTTCCTCAAAGCTTCCGCCCGCAGCAGGTGCTGGTGTCCGAGCACTCGTCGGCCTGGCAAAAGGCAGGATTTCCAGCCGCGAAACAATCATGGCTGGCCTCAGCGCTCGATGATGCGGCGAGCCGTGCGGCAGAGCGCTGGAAAGTTCCGCAAAGGCTGTCCGGACTCGATCTGGCGTCAGATCTGACCCATTGGGCAAAGCACGATGGGCTGCGGCAGATCGTTGCACTGCGGCCCCAGGTAGGCCCTCTATTCGATGAAATCCCCGGTATTTCGGAGGCTCTCGGACGCCACGGCATTCACTTGCTCCTGCTCGATCGCCCGGCAGATGTGGAATCCCGTCCTTATGCCAAGGGCGGCTTCTTCAAGTTCTGGGAGCGCGTCCGGCCTAAACTGGTCGAAGGCTCATTTTGAAAAAACCCGTGTCAAACCGGACTCGAGACTCCATCCTCCACCCGCCATGCCGCAGTTCACCGCCAACGCCGATTACGAGGAAAAGGACCCCGATCCGCTCCACTTGGAGCCGGGTGACGAAATCAGTGTGGGCCCCACGGATCACGCCTGGCCCGGCTGGGTTTGGGCGGTCGACAAGGATGGCCGCAATGGTTACCTGCCCGAGGAAATCCTTGAGCCGCTCGGTGAAGGCCGGTTCGCGACCATGGTGGCCTTCGATCCCACCGTCCTGACCATCAAGCGCGGTGATCGCCTGGAATCCCTCAAGCAGATCCACGGCTGGCACTGGTGCCGCAGCGAGGCAGGCAAGGAAGGCTGGGTCGCCGGCTACCTGCTCAAGCCGGCCTAGGGTCACAGGTCTTAAAGTCAAAAGTCTAAAAGTCCCCGAATCCAGTGACTTTCAGACCTTCGACTTTCAGACTTTTAGACCATACGAGCTTGATCCCCGACGCTCAGGGCTTCAAAACACCCGCCCCTTTCCCGAATGGCCATCATCGTCCAAAAATACGGCGGCACTTCCGTCGGCACCCTTGACCGGATCCGCAACGTCGCCGCCCGCATCAAACGCACCCGCGATGCCGGGAATCGCGTGGTCGCCGTCGTCTCGGCGATGTCCGGCGTCACCGATGGGCTTCTGAAAATGGCCCGCGAGCTTTCCGAGAACCCGTCCGAACGAGAGCTCGACGTCCTCGTTTCCACCGGCGAGCAGCAGTCGATCGCCCTCGTCGCCCTCGCGCTTCAGGAAATGGGCGTCGACGCAGTCTCGATCACCGGTCGCCAGGCGGGCATCTTCACCACCGGCTCCCACACCCGTGGCCGCATCCAGAACATCGATCCGGCGCTGATGCAGTCCTACCTCGATGAAGGAAAGACCCTCGTCGTCGCCGGTTTCCAGGGCATCACCCCGGCCGGCATGATCCACACTCTCGGCCGCGGGGGCTCCGACCTCACCGCCATCGCCGTCGCCGCCGCGCTGAAGGCCGATGTCTGCCAGATCCTCACCGACGTCGACGGCGTCTATACCTGCGACCCGCGCATCGTGAAGAACGCGCGCAAGCTGCCGGAAATTTCCTACGACGAGATGCTGGAAATGGCCTCCTCCGGCTCGAAGGTCATGCAGTCCCGCTCGGTCGAGTTCGCCAAGAAATTCGGCGTCGTCTTCGAAGTCCGCTCCTCCCTCAATGATAACCCCGGCACCCTCGTGCTAGAAGAACACACC
>JANOBS010000100.1:0-8126 GCA_031411755.1 Luteolibacter sp.
CCCAGTTCTTGTGGGCGAAGGGCGCGCGGGCCTGTTCGAAATAATCGGACCAGCCGAGTTGGAGCAGGGTCACGGGAGCATGTTCATTTTAAAGACAAAGCGGCCCGGAATCCCGAAGGACGCCGGGCCGCTGGGAAAAGGTCAGGCAGGAAGCGGTGCGGTCAGCTTGGCGAGGTGATCGAGCACCTCCCGGGTTTCCTGGGTCCAGCGGCTCAGCGCCTTGCGGGAAAGATCCACGCGACCGACCATGGCGGCCTCAAGTTCGTTGTAGCTTGCGGTCAGTCGCTCGGCCAGGGCGTGGGCGGTTTCGATCGCCTTGTCGCGCCACGGGTGGTGCTCGCCGAGGCTCTTGAGACGCTCGATTTCCGCGTCGGCATGACGGCGGGCCTCCATCATCTGGGCCAGCACGACCTTGCTTTCCGGCACGCGACGGAGATCCGACGCGAGGCCGAGTTTCGCGAGCAACCAGATCGCCCACTTGGTCGGGTCGAAATTCCAAGGCTTCACGCCATTTCGGTAGTCGTGCTGGAACTCGTGGTGATAGTTGTGGTAGCCCTCGCCGAAGGTCACAAGCGACATGACGAAGCTGTCACGGGCGCTGCAACGGGTGGAGTAAGGCTGTTCACCGATCGTGTGGCAGAGCGAGTTGATGAAGAACGTGCACTGTTGGACGAGGAAAACGCGGAGCACACCGGCGAGGAGGAAACCGCCGAGAGCACCGGTCCAGGGATCCAGGCCGTGGGTGGCGTTCCAGAGGTAGCCGAGTCCGGCGGGCAGGAGTAGGCCGGCAACCAGGGCGATTAGCTTGTCCCAACGGTGCTGCCACATCACCAGCGCATCCTTGCGGAGGTCGGCGACGTTGTCCATCGGCGGCACAGGGTTGAGCTTGAAGAGAATCCAGCCCATGTGCGCCCAGAAGAAGCCTTTCGAAATATCGTAGGGATCGTCGTCATGGTCGGTGTGCTTGTGGTGGCGACGATGGTCGGACACCCAGTTCAGGGCGGAGTTTTCAAGCGCACAGGCGCCGAAGACCAGCGTCGCGAACCGGATCGGCCACTTGGCCTTGAACGACAGGTGCGAGAACAGGCGATGGTAGCCGAGCGTGATGCTCATGCCGGTCGCGATGATGTAGAACAGCAGCATCCCGAGCTGGAAGCCATTGATGCCGTGGTGCCAGAGGTAAATCGGCGAAGCCACGAGGGCCGTGAGGCAGATCACTCCAAGGAATGCGGTGTTGAGCCAATTGACCCGTTCGAAAGGAATCTTGAGGTTCATAAGTTGGAAGAAGGTAGACGTGTTTTTAGGGAAAAAGTGGGACGAGGTCAATCATTGGAGCAAGCCGCAGGGGCTAATAGAGCCGTGATCGAAATCGCCGCACGGTATTTCGCAAAATCCGGTCAATCAGCCGCGGAACGAGCGACCACCACCAGACGACCGGGCAGGGCCGCTGCGGCCACCACCACCCTGTGGGCGACCGCCGCCGCCCTGGGGACGTCCGCCTTGACCGCCGCGACCACCCTGTCCGCGCGGCGGGGCCGGTGGGACGTAGGAGTTCGGGGAAAGTTTCGGCTCATCGCCTTCGAGGACCGAGCAGGTCAGGCGGTTGCCGGTGAGCTTTTCAATGTCGCGCAGCTTTTCCCGGTCCTCCGGGGCCACCAGCGTCACGGAAACGCCACTCGTCCCGGCACGACCGGTGCGGCCGATGCGGTGGATGTAGTCTTCCGGCACCATCGGCAGGTCGAAGTTGATGACGTGGGAAATGCCGTCGATGTCGAGCCCGCGGGCGGCGACGTCGGTGGCGATGAGCAGCCTCACCTCACCCTTGCGCATCTGGTCGACGGTGCGCTTGCGGACACCCTGGCTCTTGTCGCCATGGAGGGCTGCACAGGCGTGGCCATCCTGCTGGAGGGCCTTGCAAAGACGGTCGGCGCGACGCTTCGTGCCGGTGAAAATAACGGCCTGCTGGAGCGTCGGGTCACCGAGCCAGTGGTCGAGGAGGCGGCGCTTGTGGTCGACGCTGTCGACGTGGAACATGCGTTGGTCGATGCCCTCGTGCTTCACCTTGTTGGCGGCGAGCTCGATCTGCTCCGGATGGTTCAGCAGCTCGGTGGCGACCTTTTTCACCGCGCCTTCCAGCGTGGCGGAGAAGAGCAGGCCCTGGCGCTTTTCAGGGATGTAGCTGGCGATCTGGCGGACCGGCTTCACAAAGCCCATGTCGAGCATGCGGTCGGCCTCGTCGAGGACCAGGAATTCCACGTTGGAAAGGTCGACACGCTTCTGTTCGAGGTGGTCGATCAGGCGGCCGGGAGTGGCTACCAGCAGGTCCAGCGGGCGGGAAAGCAGTTGATACTGTGGGCCGTAGCCGACGCCGCCGACGACCAGTCCGAAGGACAGGCCGGAGTGCTTGCCGAAGCGGCGGGCCTCATTGAGGACCTGCTCGGCGAGCTCACGGGTGGGGGCGAGGACGAGGGCACGGGGTCCGCGACGTCCGGTGCCGGGCTTCGCCATCAGGCGATGCAGCATCGGCAGCACGAAGGCGGCGGTCTTTCCGGTTCCAGTCTGGGCAGAGGCCATCAGGTCCTTGCCGGCCATCACGATCGGGATCGCGAGGCGCTGAATGTCGGTCGGAAGCTCATAACCACCGTCTTTTACGGCCTTGGAGAGAGCGGGATTCAATTCAAACGAGTCAAATGTCATGTAATCAGTTTCAGTAGGTGGGCGGTACACACGAAGGCGACCACCCCATGCGGGCGACAAACGCCAGGAAGCCCCTCATGGAGCTCCTTGCTTTCTGGTTGATTCACTCTGCTGGGAAGCGGAGGAGAAACGGCCGGTTTGTCAAAAGCGGCCGATACGTTTGCAACCAGAAAACCGCGGGATACCCCCCAAAGAAACGGATGAAAACGGCCTAACCCTTTCGGGCGGCGGCGGGGCAATAACAGGCATCGGAGGCCGTGCCTAGACAATTCGAAGATAGTTCCCAACAAGGCCGCGCGTTTCAGCTTTGCGTAAATTTCTCTTGATGGCCCGAAGTTGAAGAATCCCCCATGCCCGCTGATCCGAAAATCACCCTAGGCGAGATCGCCGAAAAAGCCGGAGTCACTCGCATGGCCGTGTCGTTGGCTCTGCGCGGCAAGGCGGGTGTATCTGACGCCACACGGGTCAGAGTGCTGGAGATTGCGGCCCAACTTGGATACCGCCCCGACCCCGAGGTCTCCAACCTCATGGCGAGGATCCGGGCAAAAACGCCGACCACCACAAAGGCCTGTTTGGCCTTGCTGACCGCTGGTCCCACGACCCCAGGCAGCAAGAGATCGATCACCGAACGGAAATACGTGGAGGGCGTGGTGAGCCGGGCCGATGAGTATGGCTACCGCATCGAGGAGTTCTCCATCTTTGGGAAAAAGGACGCAGCCCAAGTTGCGAAAATCCTCTGGAATCGCGGAATCGAAGGTCTGATCATTCGTCCGTTGCAGTACGGCCTGACGGACAGCGGGTCCCACTCGCTGCAATTCGAGTTCGATCGCTTCCATGCCGTGGCGATCAGCGAAACGCTCGAGTCTCCCGTGCTTGATCGCTCGCTGCCGGATCAATACTCAGCCATGCTCACCGTGCTGTCGGAGCTCGCCGGTCTAAACTACCGCACCATCGGCCTCGTTCTGGAGGAGGAACTCAATGTCCGGGTGAATGGAAAATGGACTGCCGCCTACCTCCAGCATCCCTTCCGTTCAGAAACGTTGTCCCTGACTCCGCCGTTGATCATGGCTGCACCCAATCAGGCCGAATTCGACCGTTGGTTCGATCAACATCGTCCGGATGCCATCATCAGCGTGAATCGATACGTTCTCCAGTTTTTGAAGAATCGCGGGCTGAATGTGCCGGAAGACCTTGGCTATGCGTCGCTGGATCTGGACGGCGATATTCCTGAAAACTCTGGCCTGAGCGGGATTGATCAGAATTCCCAGTTGGTCGGGGCGGCTGCCGTAGACATGCTGATAGGAGCCATGCAGCGCGCCCAGCGCGGAGTTCCCGAACATCCGCTGAGGGTGGAGGTAGAGGGCACTTGGAGGCATGGAAAAAGCACCAGGAAGCGCGATTGATAAGTGATCTCCATCGAGGGGGCTGAGGTTGCTTTACGTAAATTTGAGTGGAGGTTGTTGTGGGCAATTCCCTGTGCATCTTAAAAGCCTAATTCGACCCATCTGATTCTGAATGAGGCGCTTCGGCCCCCTTCATCTCATTCCGATCACAAACCCAACCCTTCTGCAAACCTGCGTGAGCCTTCGTTCTGAAGCGGAACGCAAAAGGAATCCCCGCGATTCCAAGAACTATCAATATGAAAATCCAACGCCAATCCCACCCTATACATCCCTGCCTTCTCGCCCTTGTGGCAGTCGGCACGGTCACCGTGCCTCTCGCAAAAGCCAGCATCCTGGCGTCAGAGGATTTCAACTACTCTGCGGGTGTCAACCTGTCAGACGGTAGCGTAAATGGCGGAACGGGTTGGAATGGAAATTATGCGGTTGGCGCGCCTGACCTCGGCTACCTGAATGAAACGCGAAACGGTGCACCCCTCAGCTACCCGAACTACCCGGCGGCAGGCGGCACCTACGCCAATCTCGCCTCTGGCTACGGCGGTCCGTCCTTCAACTATTTCCAGCGCACCGTCAGCGTGAATGGGGCGTTCTCCGCCTACAACGATGGAACCCGGGTCGGCAAGGACGGGACGGTTCTCTGGGGCAGCTTCCTCTACAACAAGGTCTCCGGCCTCCAAATGTGGCTGCAAGGCGCCGGTAACACGATCTTCACCTTGCCAACGGGCGGCAGCAACAGCCTTTTCGTTTATCGCATCAGCTATGGAGCGGGAAACGCCGACACCGTCACCATCTGGAACAATCCTGACCTCAGCACCTGGACTCCAGCCGCCTCACCGACCTCCACTGCGTCGGGCGACTTTTCCTTTCAAACCTTGGTCTTCGTCGCACCTGACAGCACCAACGAAGGCCGCGTTGACAACATCCGCTTCGGCACCGAAGCCATCGACGTGGTGCCATACACGGTTACGACGACCGCATTCCAGAGCTGGGCAATTTCAAACGGACTGGACCCGCAGACAGACGGAGCTCCCGACTTTGACAAGGACGGCGACGGGTCGAAAAACCTCAGTGAATATGCATTCCTCACGGACCCAAAATCCGGCTCGTCACTCCCCAAGCTCTCTCAGGTGACGGATGCCACCAACCTGTCATTGACCTACCTGCGAGCCAAGGCAGCGACGGACGTGACTTTCACTGCCGAGTGGTCCACGAATCTTCAAAACTGGTTCACGTCCGGCCTGACCGATGTAGCGACGGGAACCGAGGATGCCAATAGCGCCGAATACAAGGCCACCATCACAAAAGGAACCGATGAGAAAAAGTTCCTGCGCATCCACGTCACGCTCAACACCCCGTGATCTACCATTCTTCCATGAAACCCACCTACTCAATTGTCCTGACACTAGCGATGTTGTCAGCCGGACCCTTCGCCCGCGCAGCCGTGCTCGCTTCCGAGGACTTCACCTCCTACCCGCCGTCCACCAACCTCCAGGGTTTGAACGGGGGTACGGGCTGGAGTGGAGGCTGGGCCGTCGGAGCCCCCGGCCAGGGTTACCTGAACGAGGTCAGGAACGGCGCGCCGCTGAGCTACCCGAACGATTCCAACCCCGGCGGAAACTACGCCAATCTCGCGGCCGGCTACGGTGGCCCTTCGTTCAACTACATCCAGCGCACCGTTGATGTCGGCGGTGCCTTCTCCGCCTACAACGACGGCACACGCGTTGGAGCCGACGGCACCACCCTGTGGGGAAGTTTCGCCTACAACAATGTGGGCGGCCTTCAGATGTATCTCCAGGGCGCGACCAACAAGATCTTCTCAACCCCCACGGTCGGGGCCGACAGCCTCTACGTGTTCCGCATCGACTACGGTGCCGCCAATGCCGACACGATCACGATCTGGAACAACCCGGATCTGACCACCTGGAATCCGTCTTCTACGCCGACCACCACCTCCTCCAACGACTACTCCTTCCAGACGCTCGTGTTCGTGGCACCCAACAGCACCAATGAAGGTCGAATCGACGCCATCCGATTCGGCACGCAGGCAATCGACGTGGTGCCCTACACCGTTCCAGAGCCAGCTTCCGTCATGCTCATTGGATTGAGCGGGGCCCTGCTCGTCAGGCGCAGACGCACGCGCGGGTGATCTGAAATCATCAAGGTGAACCCTCCGTAGCCCGGTGGGTCGCCCACTCTTCCCGTGCCCAGTCCTTTCCCCTTGCTCAGGCTTCTTCCGCTATTGGTGGCCTCGCCCGCCTTCGGAGAACCTTCCACCGATCCCGCGAAGGCAGCGCCTCCGGTCCTTCCAGCGCTTTCCTACACCAGCACCTGGCTTGGAAACTCCCATGGCCAGGGCGATGGGAAGTGGATCCAGAACAACATCCTCGGCCTGCATGTCACCCCAGAGGGCGTGGTTTACACCAACAGCTGGTGGGACGAAGGCCGTCGAGAAAGCGGGATCTATTCAGGCAAGGACGGTGATCCGGTCGGCATGCTCGAAAGCCTCCACGACTCCTTCGGCGGCGGCTTCGCGGTGACGGGTGATGACGAGTATATCTACGCCTCGAACTGGGACAGCGTCCGCCGCTGCACGCTGGACGGAAAGGTCGCGCCTTTTGCTGGCGGCGCGGGCCCGAAGGGCGATTCGATCGATGTTTCCACGAATCCCACCGGCACCAACAAGGGTATCGGCGTCCGTGGTCTTGCCATCGACAAGGCCAATCACCGGCTCTTCATCTCCGAAACGACCGACAACGAGCTCGAAGTTTGGGACACAACGACGATGAAGATCGTACAAAAGTGGTCGGTTGAGCGTCCCGGACCCCTGGCCTGTGCGCCGGATGGATCGGTGTGGATGATCAGCCGCAAGGACGAAGGCAACCGCGCGAAAATCCTCCACTACGACGCGTCAGGAAAAAAGCTGCCCCAGGAACTCACCGACGGTGATGGCTTTGATCCAACCGGGCTCTGGTTCGATGTGAAAACCGGGCGTCTGCTCGTTGCCGACAATGGCCCCGATCAGGCGATCAAAATCTACGGGAATCCTTCGAAGTCGGCGGAAAAGCCCGACACAACCTTCGGCAAGAGCGTCTTTTCCGGAACAGCGGGGGAAATCACCCCCGCCAAGTTCGGCACCAGCGGGCTCACGGGCGTCGCCATTGATGCTTCAGGAAACTACTACATCTCCTTCAACGGCGTCGGCCCGCAATCCTTCTGGCACGGCGGCGGCACCGTTCTCGAATCGTGGACACCTTCAGGCGAACTCCGCTGGCGGAAACTCGGGCTCGCCTTCGTGGACTGCGCGGATACCGATCCGTCGTCCGACACGGTCGAGGTCTATGACAAGTATTCCCACTACCGGCTCGACCTCGACAAGACCACCGCCGGCACCGAGTGGTCCTATGTCGGCCGCACCTTGAATCAGTTCCGCTACCCGGCCGATCCACGTTTCCTCCGCGCGGCAGATGGATGGGACTACACCGGTGGAACCTTCGTCCGCAATGTGAAGGGCCACAAGCTTCTCTACGTCATGAGCATGCAGGCGAGGAGACTGCTCATTTTCCGCTTCGATCCAAAGACGTCTGGTGAAACCGCGATCCCTTCCGGCATTTGGGAGTCCCAGGCGAACTACAAGGCCGGCTACCCCGGATGCCCGCCGGGAAATGATTTCCTCTGGCGCGACAAGAATGCCAACGGCGGCTTCGATGCGGATGAGTTCGCGGCCGGCCCGGGCATGCCCAATCTCGGTTACGGGATGTGGGTCGACTCCGATGGCACCCTCTTTTCCTGCAACCACTGGGCCGGAAATGGCATAGGCATCCGCGCCTGGAAGATGCAGGGCTTCGACGAACACGGGAATCCGATCTATGACTATTCGGCGGGAAATTACATCGAGTTCCAACGCCCCGAAGGCAGCCATGGCGAACTACGGCGTGTGGAGTACTTCCCGGACACCGACACGATGTTCGTCGCCAGCACCAGCCGCAACGATGGCGACCGTGACGCAGGCAACCGCATCGTCCGCTACGA
>JANOBS010000101.1:0-9097 GCA_031411755.1 Luteolibacter sp.
ATGAACGCCTACGCCACCGCGATCTTCGCCAGTTCGGACGGGCTCCTGGAAAAGGGCTGTGACATCGCCAAGCGGCTCTACGCGAAGTCAAACCACCCGAACATCAAGTCCGGCGACCTCTGCATCTCGCTCATCGACAACATCGAGGTCAACGGCGACCTCACCCAGGGCATCTGCATCCTGAAGTCGGAAAGCGTCGTGCCCTTCCTCAGCATTTCCACGCGCGATGGCGACCTCCAGCTTTCCACCGAGCAGGGCATCAATCCCGAGAAGATCGACAAGGGTTGCCTCATCCTCAACCACTTCCCGCACAAGGGCTACTACGTCCTCACCTTCGACCGCTCCGGCGGAGACACCCGCTTCTGGGTCCGCGATTTCCTCGGCGTGGTGCCTGTCACCGACAGCTCATTCCTGACGAACAAATATGCGAACATGGCCGTCGCCTTCGTCGAAAAGGAGAACAAGGAAACGGCCAAGACCACCGAGTCGGATGCTCCACCCTGGGAAGGCTGCACCGCCGCCCGTGATGCGATCACCTACTTCGAGGAGAAGGAAAACTTCAGCCTGCACGAGTTCGAGCAGGAGGTGCTCAAGACCCCGGAAGCCGTCGCGAAATTCACCGAGCATCGCGAGCGCTTCGAACGCGAGGAAGGCCAGAAGCTCGACGACAGCTTCGCTATTTCCAAAAAGGACGTGAACAAGGCGAAGAAGAAGATCGGCGCGGTGATGAAACTCGACACCGGCGTGGAGATCCACCTCAAGCCCGGCTTCACCGACCAGGCCGAGTCCGTCATCGAACGCGGCTACGACGAAGGAAAGGGCATGAAGTTCATCAAGGTCTTCTTCAACGAGGACGTCTCCGCCTAAGGAGTTGCGACATTCCTGTCGCAACGATTCCGAAAGGTTCAGTCGCGACACGAGTGTCGCGACTCCCTACTCATTCAGAGCCCAGCGCTGGCGGGCTGTGCAGGAGCAGCCACAAACGACTTGGATTCCCAGCCTTCAGCGTCAGAATCCTCGCATGAATAAGGTGCTAAACGTCTGTGAGTCTGTGTTGCCTTTGCCCATTGCCCACAAACCGGTTGCTGAGTAACCCCAAACCCGTCCGGTCGTTCAACAACACATTTGGAAAAAAAGTGAATTCACCAATTCTGCCCTAATTCGTCCTGTCGTGGATCGTTCTTGTGAAGGATTTCGAGATTTTGACCAAAAGAGAGAGTCTCGCTGAACTGCGCGCGGATCAACCATACAGCCTGCCATGATAGGAAAACCCCAGACAATATCTAAATGGCTTCAGATTGCATTATCCTCCCTGCTCCTCGTTTCGGAGGTAGTTGCGTTTTCAGCCTTTCCGCCGGATGAACGCTCATGGGAAGAGGTGACTGCTGATTTCATCAAGCGATCTGGAGAAGGATTCAATCGAACCGACGGACATCGCCTCAAGGAGCTTGATCCCAAACGGGCCGTTGAATTCCTAATGTCGTACCTTGCGAAGGACAAACCCGAAAGATTGCGACTTGAGGCCATAGGAGCATTGGGATGCGAAGCTTTTCAGGAAGCAGTTCCTGCCCTGTCCGCAATTGCCAAGGATGTCAGCGACAGCGAGGGGGTTCGGGCACGAGCGCTCAATCCAGGTCTTCGTTACGTGAAAGGCCCTGTAGCGTTTGAAACAGCAGCCGCACTGACAACCGACAAGTCGAGGTTTGTTCGAACTTCCGCTTATTTCGTCTTAAGCGATTTTCGGACAGACCAAGCTCTAAATGTCCTTGAGACACGAGTTCAATCCAAAGGTTTGTCAGATTTGGAACTCGGCAAATTGATCTGCGCGTTATGGCTTACTGAAATCCCTCGAGCAGGTCAGATAATCCTCTCCAATTGCGACTTCGCCACTCTGCCAGACGACGAAAACCTTCTTGGGAAGTATTCCATGGCGATGGAGCACTACCGGATTTCCGAAGCACAATCTATCATGCTGCGGATTGCGCAAAAACCGGGTTGCGAACTCTCGACCTACTATGCCCTTCGTTATTTCAGTTCATTTCCCCGCGAAGATGCGGTCCCCGCGTTGGTTGCGTTCATCAATGGCAAAGGGCCATACGCGACCGAGAACCTGTTTGAAACGGTCACTGCCTTCTCGGAGTCTCCTGTGATCACTGAAAAATCAAAGAACACGTTGAGAGGATTTCTCACCACTGGAAAGGTAAAGAAGGAAGTTCCAATTCAAATGCCGGGCTCCGAGGCTTCAGAATAGCACGCCAGGAAGCGCCCTGATGAGGAGGCTCCACCGAGGAGCTTCAAATAAGGAGCGGAACAGCTCAATTGATTGGAAGACCACATCGAGAGAAACAAGTATTTGCCGATCGCTGAAAAATACAACTTGCCGACCAAGGCGGAGCACGCTGACCGCTGATGCCGTCGGTGTCTGCCGATGTTCAAGAATCACAGATTTCCCTCATGACATTCATTCTCCTATCGCTCGTCGTCAATGTCCTCGTCGCAGGCTACATGGGCTTGGCAATCGGGTTTCGCCTCAATCGGATGCTTCCCGGATTGGACGAGGTTTTTGGACCGGACACCACGTCGCGACAGATTCTTGCTTGTTTGTATTTGGCGATTGCGGGCTGCAGCATCGTCGCGCTTGCCGATTCCAGTTTGCGGCTTCGCATCATTGTGGTGCTTTTTCCCCTGCAAATCTTCTACAAGGTTCTGAGCGCATTTCTCGTCAGGGATCGCGGCAATCCGGTTCCCAAGGCGAACCTGGCAATCAGCCTTCTGCATTGCGTCTCACTCTACTTCGCCTTTACAGAACGTTGAGACCCGCAACGCCTCACGATTCGCCGCAGTGAGCGGAAGCGGACTTTCACTTTACCCTCATGCGCTTCTTCCTGCCTCTTCTCCCACTGTTTTGCTGGTGCTTGTCGCTGGCTCCGGGTTTTTCCGCTCCGGATCGCAAGCCGAACATCGTCTTCATCCTGATCGACGACATGGGGGCGACCGATGGCGGTTGTTTCGGCAGCAAGTTCTACGACACGCCGGAGTTGAACGCGCTGGCCTCCCAATCGATGCGCTTCACCTCGGCCTATGCGTCGTGTGCAGTCTGTTCTCCGACCCGCGCCGCGATCCAGACGGGAAAGGCACCGGCACGGTTGCACCTGACCGATTGGATCTACGGTGAGGATGCGCCGAAGACCTCGAAGTTCAAGATCCCCGATTGGCAGAAGAGTCTTCCCCTTGCGGAAACGACCCTGGCCGAGGTGCTGAAGAAGGCCGGATACGCCACCGGGCACATCGGCAAGTGGCATCTGGGTGGTGGGGAGTTCTTTCCTGAGAAGCAGGGTTTCGATCTGAACATCGCAGGTGGGCACATCGGTCATCCGGCTTCCTATTTCTGGCCCTATGGGGCGGAGAAGAATGACCACCGTGTGCCCGGCCTGGCAGAGGCTGGTGGCAAGGACGGTGAATATCTGACCGACCGGCTGACGGACGACGCGCTGCATTTCATCGCGGCGAACAAGGACAAGCCCTTCTACCTGAACCTGGCCCACTACGCGGTGCACATGCCGCTGGAGGCGAAGCAGTCGATGATCGACGAGGCAGCGAAACGTCCGGCCTCGAACGGCCAAGCGAACGCAACCTACGCCGCGATGCTGAAAAGCGTGGATGAAAGCGTGGGGCGCATCCTCAAGAAGCTCGATGAGCTGGATCTGACGAAGAACACGATCGTCATCTTCACCTCCGACAACGGCGGGGTGGTGCATGCGGGCACCCCGGTGGTCACCTCCAATGCGCCGCTGCGGATGGGCAAGGGCTATGCCTATGAAGGCGGATTGCGGGTGCCGCTATTGGTCAAGGTTCCGGGTGTGGCCAAGCCAGGTTCGATCTGCGACGTGCCGGTGATCAGCACGGACTTTTTCCCGACTCTGGTCGAGCTGATCGGTCTGGATCGCTCCCAATCCGCGACGGCGTTGGACGGTGTCTCGATCTGTCCGCTGCTGCATGGGGAAACCAGTCTGCCGCGCACGGTTCTGTTCTGGCACTACCCGCATTACTGGAACGGTGGGAAAGTGAATCCCTACAGCGTGGTGCGTTCCGGCGATTGGAAGCTGATCCGCTTTTATGAGACCGGCCGCGAGGAGCTTTATGATCTGAAGGCGGATCCCTCCGAGCAACATGATCTTTCCGAATCGAATCCGGAGAACCGGGCAGACCTGGCAAAGCGGCTCGATGCCTGGCTGGCCGGTGTAGGGGCGCAGATGCCCGTTCCGAGGTAGGAAATGCCTTCCCTTGCCAGAGAATGATGCTCGATTTTTCCGCGTGAGGTGGTATCCGGTTCGTCATGGCGATGGACGATGAACCTCTCTCCGCATTGAAAAGAAGTCCGGTGCCCCCGCCGGATCTTCCTCCTCCTTCGATTCCCTCGGTGCCACCCCCGAGCATCCCGTCAATCATTCCGCCGCCGAGCCTTCCTCCAACAGGAGCCTCCATGCCGCCTCCTCTTTCCGCATCCGAGCCGCCTGTGAGGATCGCGGTCAAGGAAGACCTGGATCAGGGTGAAGAGGGCGAAACGCTGGCACCCTTCAACACCCGGGTGATCGCAGCGGTGATCGATGTCCTGATTTCGGCAGGCATTCAGATCGCGCTGGTGAACGTCCTCCCGGAGTTCATGACTCGCATCACCTGGGTGGTGGGTCTCGGCTACCTGCTCACGCGCGACTCGCTGCCATTCCTCGGCGGCCAGAGTGTCGGAAAAAGGGCCATGCACCTCAAAGTGGTCACCCTTGATGGCAAGCCTCTAACAGGAATCTGGGAGACCGGCCTGATCCGCAATGCCGTGCTGTGCATCCCGTTTGTGGGAGTGCTGCTGGAGCTCTTCATTCTCCTGACCCGTGAAGGAAAGCCGGATCAGGGGCGTCGACTCGGCGACGAGTGGGGCAAGACCAAGGTCATTGTCGTGCCGGTGGAAGAGAAGAGTACCTAAAGGTCGGAAGGTCTAAAAGTCAAAGGTCCGAGTGAGGACGATAGCACCAGATTGACCTTCGACTTTTAGACCTTAAGACCTTCGACGAAATCTCCTCAAATCTGCATCAGCTTCTCCCGGCGGTCGCGGATGAGGCGGACGACAAGTGAGGTCCAGCCGGTTTGGTGGGAGGCCCCGAGGCCTTCGCCGGTTTCCGCGTGGAAGTACTCGTGGAAGAGCAGCAGGTTCTGCCAATGCGGGACTTCGCTGTAGCGCGGGGCATCGCCGAAGCAGGGACGGTTTCCATCCTTCGCCGGGAGGAAGAGCGAAATGAGTCGGTCGCAGAGATCGATGGCGATTTCCTTGAGATTCGCCTGCTTTCCGGAGCCGGTGGGATACTCGATCAGGAAGGAGTCGCCGTAGAAATAGTAGTAACGTTCCAGTGCCTCGATGATCAGGAAATTGGTCGGGAACCAGATCGGTCCGCGCCAGTTCGAGTTGCCGCCGAACATCGAGGTGTTCGATTCGCCAGGGGTGTAGCGGACCTCGTTCTGCTCGCCGCCGTGGGTGAAGACGAAGGGAGTCTTTTCGTGGACCTTGCTGAGCGAGCGGATGCCGAAGTCGGAGAGGAACTCCTCCGGATCGAGCATGTGCCCGAGGCATTTCCGCAATCGGTTCTCGGAGGGGATCGCGAGCAGGCAGCGGCCCGGATTCTTGCTTCCTGCCACGCGGCGCACGCTGATGTATTTCAGCAGGTCGGGGCGGTTGCTGAGGAACCAGTCCATGCGCTTCCGGAAACCGGGCAGGGACTCGATGGTCTTCTGCTTGAGAACCGTGACCGCGCAAAGCGGCAGCAGGCCGACGAGCGAACGGATGCGCAGGGGGATCGGCTCGTCGTGGTCGACGATCAACTGGTCATAGTAGAACGAATCCTTGTCGTCCCAAAGCCCAGTGCCGCCGAGGGAGTTGATGGCGTCGGTGATGTTGACGAAGTGCTCGAAGAACTTCGACGCGATGTCCTCGTAAGCGGGCTTGGTGAGGGCGAGTTCCAGCGCCATCGCGAGCATCGTGAGGCAGTAGGACGCCATCCACGCGGTGCCGTCCGCCTGGTGGAGCCGGCCACCGTCTGGCAGGGCGTGGGAGCGATCGAAGACCCCGATATTGTCCAGACCGAGGAAGCCGCCACCGAAGACGTGGCGGCCTTCGACATCCTTGCGGTTCACCCACCAGGTGAAGTTCAGCAGGAGCTTCTGGAAGCAGCGTTCGAGGAACAACAAGTCGCGTTCGCCCTTTGGTGCGGAGATCTTGTAAACGCGCCAGACGGCCCAGGCGTGGACTGGGGGATTGACGTCGGAAAAGTTCCACTCATAGGCCGGGAGCTGGCCGTTCGGGTGCATGTACCACTCGCGGAGTAGCAGGAGGAGCTGGTTTTTCGCGAACTCCGGATCGACGGCGGCGAAGGGCAGCATGTGGAAGGCGGTGTCCCAGGCGGCGAACCAAGGATACTCCCACTTGTCGGGCATCGAGAGGATGTCCCGCGCGAAGAAATTTCCCCAGTCGGCATTGCGGCCGTTGAGTCGTTCGGCGGGCGGGGAGGGGCCGTCCTTGTCGCCCTTCAGCCAGTCCTCAATGGCGTAGTAGTAGAACTGCTTCGTCCACAGCAGTCCGGCATAACCCTGGCGCACGATGAGCTGCTCCTCATGCGAGGAGCCTTCCGGCATCAGTCCGGTGTAGAATTCATCGCTGTCGGCGATGCGGGCGGCGACGGTTTCCTCGAACTGATCGAGCGCGGAAATGCCGTTGTCTTCGCGCAGGGAATGCAGGCGGCAGCGGATGGTGACCGATTTCCCCGGAGGCACCATGAACTGAAACACGGCGGCGGCTTTCGTGCCGAAGGGATCGGGTGAAATGGCCTCGGCCTCGCCCTTGATCAGGTAGCGGTGGAAGGCGTCCTTCGAGTAGGCCGGTCCGGGCGTGCCGTAGACCGAGGGGTAGTTGGTCTCGTTCTCGGTGAAGATCCACGGCACTTCGCCTGGAAAGTCGGGAGAGTCGATGTGGAAACGATAGGTTCCGAGGCTTTCGTGACTGACCAGCAGACAATCGCCATGAAGGTTCAGCGAGGGCTTCACCAACGGGGCCTCGCGGTCATTTCCCCACTTCCAGACATTCCGGAACCAAACGGTAGGCAGTATGTGAATCGGGGCGGCGTCGGGTCCGTGGTTGGTGACGGTGATCCGCCACAGCATGTCTTCCGGGGAGCGTTTGGCGACTTCCTGAAGCACGTCGAAATACCGGCCTTCACGAAAGACTCCCATGTCCGCCAGTTCGAGCTCAGGACCCTCGCGGCCGAGCCGGGCATTTTCCTCCCGCAGTTCGGTGTAGGGGAATTTGCAGTGCGGATACTTGTAGAGTGCCTTGGTGTAGGAATGGGTCGGCGTGGAATCGAGGTAGTAGTAGCACTCCTTGACGTCCTCGCCGTGGTTGCCCTCGTTGCCGCCGAGGCCGAACAGGCGCTCCTTCAGGATCGTGTCCTTGCCGTTCCAGAGCGTCGGCGCAAAGCACAGCCGGCACTGGCGGTCCGTCCAGCCCTGCAATCCGTCCTCGCCCCAGCGGTAGGCGCGACGCCGGGCATGGTCGTGCGGAAACTCCGCCCAACTGTTGCCGTGGGCCGAATAATCCTCACGCACCGTGCCCCACTGGCGCTCGCTGAGATACGGTCCCCAGCGCTTCCAGTTCTTTGCACGGCCTTGGTCTTCAATGAGTCGTTCGGCTTCCTTGGTCATCCATTCACGGTCTAAGCACGAAACGTGCGGATCTTCAGCAAACGATTCTGTTAGGCGGCCCGCAGGGTCGTTGGGCGCATCGCCGCCTCATTTCTTTTCCGGGGCTGGCTTCGGTTCGGCAGGATTCTTCGGCGGAGCTGGCGGCGGAACTGGGGGATTCGTCATCGCCTCGGGGGCCACTTCCTTCAGGTTCGGCGGCACGGCGGCCTTCACATCTCCGGTGGTCCACTTGATCGCGCCGATCACGATGTTTTGAAAGGTGGGGTTGGTCCAGATGTCGTCGCGATGGCCCATGGCGGTGTAGAACACGCGGCCTTTTCCTTCCTCGCGCGCCCAGGTGGTGGGGTAGGGGGGGCGCTGATAGGGCAGGCCTTTCATCGCAGGCGCATCGATCACGGTCAGCACGTGGAGGTCCTCGCGGAAGTCCTTCAGCGAATACCATTCCTCATTGAACGCGAAGCTGTCGCCCGCTGTCTCGAAGCCCGGGAACTTCTTGTCGATCACCTTGTTCGTCGCCACCTGCTGGGCCCCGTGGATGATGAACTCGGCACCGAGGAAACAGACGTAGGGATCCGCGTCCTTGCCGTGGTTGGCGTAACGGTCCGGGCCCTTCTGCGATTCATTCGCGGTGTGAAAGGTGTCGGTCGCCGAGTGCAGGCCGATGAAGCCCTTGCCGCTCTTCACGTAGTCGAACAGCGCCTGCTTTCCTGCTGGAGTCATCGGCGGCTGCTTGTCGGTGCCCTCCGTGGTGAGGTCGCCTGTGGTGTAGAAGATCACCGTATCGAAGCTCTTCAGATACTCCGGTGAAAATTTCGAGCCGTCCTTGGAAAACTCGAAGGTCCACTCGTTCTTTTCGCCGAGTTCCAGGAAGGTTTTCTCCGCGAGGCTGGGTTGGCCCTTGCTCCAGGAGATCACCGAATGCTCGAAGCCACTCGATTTCGTGAAGAACAGGATCTTGTGGGCGGGAGCTGCCTGGGCAGCCATGGAAGCCCCGAATGCGAACGCCAGAACAGAAGCAGTGTGCTTGATCATGGATGGCAGGTTAGCCGCCGCTTTCCGGGGCGCGAAGCAAAATCCTCGGCCCGGTCGTCCCGCTATCCGCTTGCCTCCGGGAAGCGGGAGCGACAGGGTCCGGACGATGATTCGCGTTTCCTTGTCCGTTCTTTTCCTGGCCCTCGCCTCCTGCTCGGCCCCCACCTCTGGCCCGCCCGCGAACGTGAAATACCGCTACGTCAACCAGCTCGACCTCGGAAACGACAACACGATCAACCCGGTCGAGGTCACCGGGTACGATGAGCTGAATTTCGGCGAACCCAGCCGCCTCGAAGTCTCCGCTGGCGGCCCGGTCCTGACTTTA
>JANOBS010000102.1:0-12220 GCA_031411755.1 Luteolibacter sp.
GTCTTCCACCGCACGAACGTCGAGACCTATGACGGTCCTGTTAGAAACACCAACGGTGCGATCTATCGTTTCGAGCCGCTGACCTCGAAGTTCGAGCGCCACATTCCCTACGGCTTCGCCAACCCGCACGGCCGCGTGTTCGATTACTGGGGCAATGACCTCGTGACCGATGCCACTGGCAACTCGAACTACTTCGGCCCGGCCTTCAGTGGTCATCTCGATACGGGTGCGCATCCTGGCATGGAGCAGTTCTGGAAACGCCCATCGCGTCC
This sequence comes from Luteolibacter sp., assembly GCA_031411755.1. Taxonomy (GTDB): domain Bacteria; phylum Verrucomicrobiota; class Verrucomicrobiia; order Verrucomicrobiales; family Akkermansiaceae; genus Luteolibacter. Next base: position 273 of record JANOBS010000102.1, read on the forward strand.
TTGCCCGGGCACCGCGATCCTGACCAGCCGGCATTTCCCGGATGACTGGCAGGGAGATTTCCTGAACACCAACGTCATCTCGATCCAGGGCATTTTCCGCGCGAAGATCACGGAAGAGGGTTCCGGACTGAAGGGAGAGACGCTTGAGAATCTCGTTTCCACCGACATCGCGAAGAACCCGAATTTCCGCCCGTCCGGCATCACCGTCGCGCCGGATGGCTCACTCTACTTCATGGACTGGTCGCAGATGCTCATCGGCCACCTCCAGCATCACCTCCGCGATCCGAACCGCGATCACCAGCATGGCCGCCTTTATCGCATCACCTATGAAGGCCGCCCGTTGCTCGAACCGAAGAAGATCGACGGTCAGCCGATCGCGGCGCTGTTGGAGCTGCTGAAGGAGCCTGAGAACGACGTTCGTCTGCGCGCAAAGATCGAGCTGAGCAAGCACGACGCCAAGGAAGTCACCGATGGCGTGAAGGCCTGGGCGAACCAGCTCGACGAGAAGGATCCGAAGTTTGAGCACAACCTGCTCGAAGCGCTCTGGGTCCACCAGTGGCACAACGTCGTCAACCTCGACCTGCTCAAGCGCACCCTCAAATCCCCGGAGCCGCGTGCAAGGGCTCAAGGCGTCCGCGTCCTATGCTACTGGCGTGACCGCGTGCCGAATGCGCTCGAATTGCTGAAAGTGGCCGCCGAGGACGACGCTCCACGTGTCCGACTTGAAGCGGTCCGCGCGGCCAGTTTTTTCCGTGATTGGACTGCGGCCGACGTGGCGCTCACCGCGCTGAAGAAGCCGATGGATTACTACCTCACCTACTGCCTCACGGAAACGATGAAGCAGCTGAATCCTTGGTGGCAGAAGGCGATTTCCGAAGGGAAACCGCTCGCCGCGAACAATCCCGCCGGCATCGACTACGTGCTCGGCAGCGTCAGCACCGGCGATCTAGACAAGCTTCCGAAAACACCCGTCGTCTACACCGCCCTGCTGACCCGTGAAGGGGTGGCGGATGACAAGCGTGAGGAGGCGCTCCTTGGACTTTCAAAGATTGAAAAGAAAACACCGGTCGAAACCCTGCTCGCCGTGCTCAAGCCGATCATGGGCAAGGGTGGCAAGCCGGTGGAATCGCTCTCCGGCCTGCTGCTCCGCCAGCCCGCCGCCGAGTTGAAGGCCCAGCGTGCGCAGCTCATCAGCCTGACCGCTTCGTCCACTCCGGACTCGGTTCGACGTGCCGCCCAGGCTGCGATCATGACCGGTGACGGCGCGCTCGCCACCTCGTTCGCCGAGGCCTCGAAGTCGGCCACGGCGTTGACCGACTGGTTGTCCGCGCTTTCCTTGCTTCCGGATGCCGCGCTGCGAGCCACCGCCTACGATCTGGTGAAGCCTCTTGTGACCACCGTGCCAGCTTCCTTGCAGAAGGAAACCGGCGGCAGTGAGGCCCGCTTCGTCCGCATCGAACTGCCGAAAAAAGGCACTCTCACCCTCGCGGAAGTTCAGGTCTTCAGCAACGGCCAGAACATTGCGACCTCTGGTAAAGCCACCCAGTCGAGTGTTTCCAACGGCGGCGAGGCCAAGCGTGCGATCGACGGCAAGACCGACGGAGCCTTCAGTTCCGGCACCCAGACCCACACCGAGGAAAACGAGAAGCAACCGTGGTGGGAGGTTGATCTCGGGAAGAGTGCCGCCATCGAGGGCATCGTGATCTGGAATCGCTCGGAAGACGCCGCCTTGGCCAACCGCCTTGAAGGCTTCACCCTCACCGTTCTGGACGCCAACCGTCAGGTGGTCTTCAAGAAGGCGGGCAATCCGGCACCCAAGGAGTCGGTGCGCATTGATCTCAAGGGTGATCCGGTCGGAGCCCTGCGCCGTGCCGCGATCCGTGCCGTGATCAGCACCGGCAAGGAACCCGCCGCCGTGTTCGCCTCTCTGGCTGGATTGGTGGCGAAGAATGACCAACTCAACGCCGCGCTCGATGGCATTCGTCAGCTCCCGCGCTCGTCGTGGACCGCCGCTCAGGCGGAACCTGCGCTGGCTGGAGTCCTGAAATGGGCAAGCTCGGTTCCGGAAGCCGGTCGCACGGAAAAGGACTACGTCGCTGCCCTCAAGGTCGCGGAACAAATGACCGCTGTGTTGCCTGCCGATCGGGCCGCCGCCGCGCGCAAGGCCTTCGAGGGTCTGTCGATCAAGACCTTCGTCATCAAGACCGTCCGCGAGCAGCTCCGTTACGACACAGCTCGTCTGGTTGTCGAAGCTGGCAAGCCCTTCGAGGTCACCCTGATCAACGAAGACGCGATGCCGCACAACCTTGCCTTCGTGACCCCCGGCGCCCACCAGGCCGTCGCCGAGTCCGTCCAGACCCTTCCTCCGACGAAGCTCGACAAGAAAGGCCGTGCCTACCTCGTCGATGGCGATGCCCGGGTTCTCGATGGCACGAAGCTCCTCGAGCCCGGCCAGAAGGAAACGATCCGCCTGACCGCTCCCGACAAGGAAGGCGTCTACGAATACGTCTGCACCTTCCCCGGCCACTGGGCAATCATGTGGGGCAAGCTCGTCGTTACCAAGGACGTCGAAGCCTACCTCAAGGCGAATCCTGAAAAGTGAGATGGGGGCTTCCGGGCCGCCGCAATCAGTCCGCATGAGACGCTGCTGCCTCACCCTTTGTCTTTGCTTTTCAGCTCAGGTTGGGGCCGCTGAGTTTTTCGTCTCTCCCAACGGAAGGGACGACCAGCCAGGCGACGAAAAGAAGCCCTTCGCGAGCTTGGAAAAGGCCAGGGATAGGGTCCGGGAGTTGCACCAGAGTTCGCCAACGGAACCCGTTACCGTTTGGTTGGAGCCCGGAGCGCATCCGCGGCAGGTAAGCTTTGAACTAGGCCCCCTCGACACCTTCACCACGTATCGGGGGAGACAGCCGGGGAAGGCGGTGTTGAACGCCGCCATCACCGTGCCTGCATCCGCCTGGAGGCAGGTTCCGGCGGAGGGCACCCGGCTCGATCCGGGCGCACGCGGAAAGGTTTTCCAGCTCGGACTTGAGGCACTGGGGGTCGTGAATGCCAAGGCCTTTCCTGGCCGGTTCAACGATGGCGGCGGCATCTTCGACCTCTACTTTGCCGGTGAAAAGCAACCATTGTCGCGATGGCCCAACACCTCGGACACAACGATGAAGCGGGTCTTGGACAAAGGGGTTTGGAGTGGCCAGACAAAGGACAAGCGCGGAGGGGTGTTTGAATACGAAGACGATCGTCCTCTCCGCTGGAAAGCCGCAGCCGACGCCGGCCAGCTCTGGGTGGCGGGTTTCTGGCGCGTGCCTTGGGACTTTCAATCCGTCAGGGTCAAAACCCTCGATGCCGAAAAAAGGACGATCGCGATGGACGAGCCAGTCCTGGGGGGCATCGGATCGAAGTATGCCGGGCCGGAAGGGGCAGGCAACGAACCTTGGCATGTCATTAATCTCTTGGAGGAAATCGACATGCCAGGCGAGTGGTGCGTGGATTTCAAAACCAAGACTCTTTATTTTTGGCCCCCTGCGGAGCTCTCAAAAGCGTCGATTTCCATCGCAGACTTCAACAGTCCGCTCGTGAGGATGAAGGATTGCAGCGGAGTTACCCTTCGCGGCTTGGTCCTCGAAGGGGGACTAGGCGACGGAGTCGAAATCACCGGTGGCAGAAACTGCGTGGTGGCTGGATGCCGCATCACCCGTGTAGGCCGAAACGCCATGGTGATCAAAGACGGTCAAAGCCACCAGGCCCTCAGCAACGATCTGAGCCTCCTCGGTCACGGAGGCATCATCGTGAGTGGCGGAGACCGTCGTACACTGACTCCCTGCGGCCACCTCGTGGACAACAACCACATCAGCCGCTACGCCTTGGCCAAGCTCAATTACTCGCCCGGCATCGGGGTCGGATTCTCCCCGACCGGGATGACCGCGGTAGGATGCCGCATCACCCACAACCGCGTCCACGACTCCCCTCATGCCGGCATCCTCTATGGTGGCAATGACAACCTCTTCGAGTTCAACGAGGTTTACGACGTCGTCAAAAAGACTTTCGACATGGGCGCGTTCTACACGACCCACGAGTGGATCAGCGGCGGCAATGTGCTTCGCCACAACTTCGTCCACCACTCGCCCGAGGCCACCGGCTTTTACATGGATGACGGCGACAGTGGCGACCTCGTCGAGGGCAACATCGCCTACCGCGTGGGTTGCGGACCCTTCATCGGCGGCGGCCATGACAACATCGCCAGGGGCAACCTCTCGGTGGACTGCGGACGCGGCGCGCATGTCGATACGCGCGGAGTGGCCCGGGGCTACAACCTGAGCGATAAGAGTCTCGTCAAGGGACTGGAAAGTGTCGACTCCAAGAGCCCTCCCTGGAGCACCCGTTTCCCCAGCCTCGCCACTGTTTTCGGCGGGAAACCCGAGCTGCCAACCGGAAGCGTCATCGAAGGCACCGTTGCCGTGAACTGTGAGAGCGTCCTCCATCTCAGCGGGAAAAAAGAGGAGTTGGCCGTCGTCACGTTCACCAACAATCAGGAGCTGAGCTTGGAGGACATGGGCTTTGCTGATGCCTCGAAACTTGATTTCCGCATGAGTCCGAGCGCTCCGGTTTTCACCAAGGTTCCCGGATTCAAACCGATCCCGTTTGAACGAATCGGACTTTACGCCAACGACCTGCGTCCGACCGTTCCCGCCCGGGCTCCGGAGTTCAACACCCTGAAGACACCCAAGTGGACCACGGGCCAGCCCAAGGCCAAGCTCAAGGCGAACCCGGAGAAGTGAGACTTTTGGAGACGCCTCCCGTTGGAGATTTCAAGGACACTTGATCGCGAGGCTTTTCTCAGTCCCTTTAATAGTTGGGATGGATCTCAACGTATCGCGGAGCTTTTCCGGTGGGGATTTCAAGGACGCCCGGCAGGGTGGTGGGGTTCTTTGGTCCGGTGGTGGACGCGACCAGCGTCATGACGATCACGCCTTCGGGAGAGACCTGGACTTTCTGCTCCTGATCGGAGTCCACCTGCCCGTCTGCAGTGAAGAAGCGGATGGGGGGATGATCGCTCCAAAGCGGATCACGTTCGCGCAGCACGGGCTCGAGAGTGAGGAGGATTTTGTCGCCCTTTCGTTCCACGGAGAGGCTTTTCCATTCGGTCGAGGGAGCGGGGATCTTTGCTTTGAACTTTTCGAAGAGAGGCTGATTCAAGGCGTCGGCCTTCACCGCATCGCCCACGGTGAGGCTGATCGAAAACGGCTGGTCGGTCGCCGGGTGGCAGGTCTTTCCACAATGCATCCACGAGACCTTGGCGTTGAGGACGAGGGTCTTTTCCCGATAAGTGGCGGGCAGCGTGATCGGGCACATGAGCAGGGTCTCGCCTTCATAGCCCTGGGTCTCGTAGCTCGCCATCATCACCTTCTGCGGCGCTGGCCATTGGATTTCACCCGCTTTCACTCCGTCCGGCAGCGACCACTCGATCCGCGTCGCGAGACCGACGATCCCGGGATATTTCCAGTAGGTGTGCGTTCCCGGCGGATGCTGGAGGTGCAGGCCGACGACAAAGGTCTGGCCGGGCGCGATCGTGCTGGCCTCCGAGATCAGCTCGGCCTTCAACGCCTCCACCTCCGCCCGCGCGGAAAGGACGAGGAGGCATCCGAGAAAGGCAGTGAAAAGTCGCATTTCACGCATGCTACGGCGATGGCGCGGCAAAGGAATCAGGATTTCTCAAGGTCACGAAGATAGACTGTGCTCGCGCCATTAAATTTCCCTCGTTCTCTCCCATGAAAATGTGATTTCTCGAGGACTGCCCCCTTTTACTTATATTTGGCTACGTCCTGAGAGTTCGACGACGCTTCCTGGTCCGACCGTTGTTACTCCAGCAGTGGATTGACCGTTGTTCTGGGATGTTTCGGGAGGAGTGGAGCGATTTCGGGAAATCCCTTGGAAAGACGATTTCCGTGTTCCTATAAACGAAATCCAACTTCTCCGGGTTTACTGCGGCGGCGGGACAATCCTCCGCAATCGAAGTCATGGCGATCCTCGACACATTTTTGAAACTGATGGTGGAACGGCGCGCCGAGAGGCTCGTGCTGGTTTCCGATCGTGTGCCTTTTCTTTTGAAACAAGGCGAGACGATTGAACTTTCGATGCCTGCGCTGAGAGAGGACATGCTGCGGCGGATTTCGCGCGAGATGATCGGCGAGGAGGAACGGCCTGAGGGAAACTTCCGGGCGGCGGATGGCGTTGAGTTCGGCTACCGGGTCCAGTCGGGCGGGCCGGAGTTTCGGATCGAGATCCATACGCTGGGGGCGGCCCCGCGCGGAGAGCCGGTCGAGAACGATCCGCTGACCCGTGCCGTGGCGGGCTTCACGCAACCGGCGGCCGCTCCACTGCCGGTTGAGGCGGTGAGGAACGATCCGCAATCAGGCCGGCCTGATCCCGAGCTGCTGGCCCTGCTCGACCAAGCGCTGCTGCAGAACGCGTCGGACCTTTTCCTGTCATCGGGCAAGCCGCCGCGGATCCGTCGCAATGGTGCCATCACGCCACTTGATGCCGATGCGCCGAGCCGCGCGCAGATTCTCGGAATGCTGCCGGATGAAGCCGCACGCGCTGAACTCGAACGATCCGGCAGTGTGGATTTCGCCGTTCGCTGGGAATTGCCGGACGGTCCGCGTCGAGTCCGCATCAATGTCTTCCGGCATCTGGATGGCGTGGCGGCCGCGCTGCGACCGATCCGTCGTCGCGCGCCGCAGCTCTCGGAGCTTTCGCTTCCCGACGACCTGCATCAGCTGGCCACGTTTCCCAATGGACTGGTGCTGGTGACTGGGATCGCGGGTTCGGGGAAATCGACCACCCTTGCTGCTTTTGTGGACCACCTCAACCGCACGCGCGCGCGGCACATCATCACGATCGAGGATCCGGTCGAATACGAGCATCGCGAGATCCAGTGCATGATCCACCAGCGTGAGGTGGGGAGCAATGTCGAGAGCTTCGCCTCCGGCCTCCGCGCGGCGCTGCGCGAAAGCCCGGACGTCATTCTTTTGGGTGAGCTGCGCGACCTCGATACGATCGCCGCCGCGCTCACGGCGGCGGAGACCGGGCACCTCGTTCTCGCCACCCTTCACTCCGGCAGTGCCTCGACTGCGGTGAACCGCATCGTCGATGTATTTCCAGGGCACCAGCAATCGCTCATCCGCACGCAGCTGGCTTTATCGCTGCGTGCCGTGCTTTCGCAACGCCTCGTCCCTGCGCGGGCCGGGGGACTGGTGCCAGCCATCGAAAAACTGCTCGTCACGCCAGCGGTCGCCAATGGCATCCGTGAAGGTCAGGACCACTACATGCGCAACGCCATGTTTACCGGCGGCGAGGACGGAATGGTCACTCTCGAGCGTTCGCTGGCCACGCTGGTTCGCGATCGGGTCATCGACCGCGAGACCGCCCTCCGCCACGCGACCGATACGAAAGCGCTGCTGCATCTGCTGGATTGATGGCTCGTGAGTTTTGAGGAGGGTCGTGAAAAGGGTCGATCTTCGTGAATCTACATTCTCTCTCACCAAATCCGTCGACAAGGATGGAGCTCGGCGAATGGGGGCAAATGACGCGAGACCTCTCGCCGAAATGCATGAGGTGCTCTGTTGAGCGCTTGAGTCTGAAGACCCGTGCTACTGGGCTCACGGCACGATCAATTTCCACCCGACCTCAAGTACCAGGTCATCCCCCTGAGGCGCAGTGAACCCGATCATCCGGAACCCTTCGTTCTGCTTCTCCTCCTTCGTCTTCGGCGTAAGCGAGTATTCCTCCCACTTCCCGCCCGCCTTGTCGTAACGGGTCAGCACCAGTCGCTTGCCTCCTTCTTCCAGGATCACCGTATTGCCCTCCATCTTCGCTTTCGCCTTCGTCACCACGCCCCAGCGGACCGGTCCCACCGGCTGGGTGATCCGATCGACGATCCGCGCCGATCCGTCCGCCTCATCCAGCACCGCGCTGCGTTTCACGCTTTTCGCCTGGCCTTGATAGGCCCTGTCCAGATCCACCACGGTGCCGCTCCTCGTGCCGTCACGCTTGATCATCGAAACCGGGCAGCCCTCCTTCGGCGCTGCCTGCAGCTTGCCGTCGATCACCAGCGTGTTGTGGGCGAAATTGTTCAGCCGCAGGTAGTCCCAGCGCTGTCCGCCGAAGTAGCCGGGCATGTTGTAGTCGTCGCTGCCCAGGTCATGGAACCAGCGACGTTCTCCCGCCTCATAGACGAATGACCCGGCATCCAGGTGCCCGTGGCTTGCCGCGCCGGTCCCGCCCTTGATCGCCAGCCAAGCGGCATCGGGGTTCCACCCGCTTCGTAGGAAGACGAACGACTGCTCGCCCTCAAACCGCGCCGCGAGCGATTCGCCGGACTTTCCTGCGGGAGCCGCCGGGAGCCACAGCAGGTGCAGCGGGAAGAAGCGGAGGTCGTTGGTCGTCCCGCCGCCGATGCCCCGCTTCAAGGCCGTCTCTAACAAGCCCCTCAGATGCCCGGCCTGGGCCGCGTCCTTGAACTTCATGGCGATCCAGCTTTGCGCCGGCGACGGAACCTCCTGGCCGGCATTGCCATCGGCGAAATTGAAATCGATCCCGGTCGGCCCCACCACATGCGTCATGAAATCCCCGCTGCCCTTCAGCACCGCCGGTACCTTGACCGGCTGCCCCAGCGACTCGCGCGCGGCGAAAAGCATCACGTGGTAGTTGGTCCCGTAGTGCCAGTACGACGGACCTTCCGGGTAGGCTCCATCCGGCAGGTAGAAGTGCTCGCACTTGGTGATCAAGTCGTCGCCCTGCTTGATCAGCGCGGCACACAACTCCGGATCACGCTCCTTCACCGCTTCCGCCGCCAGCGCCATCCCGCTGCCGCAGACCTGCGACCAGTTGTTTGACGCGTCGACCCACCACTTCGCTTTCGGATGCACCTTGACGACCACCCGCAGCCCCTTCTCGAGCAGCGTGTCTTCGTAACGCTTCCGCTGCTCCGGACTCAGCCCCGGATAGAGCCAGTCATAGCCGATCGCCACCGCCGTCGACATTTCCGCGGTGTCGAGAAAGTGCGGGGGATTCCAGTCCTTCAGCGCGCAGGCGGCATCGAGCTCGCGGATCACCCGGTCGCGGAATCGAACATCCCCGGTCGTCCGCCACGCCCAGCCGCAGTAGAGCACGTGGTGCAGCGCCATGCGGGACTCGGGGAGCAGCCTCTTGCCGTCGGCAATGAGATAGTCGCAGGTCCTTTCCTTCAGCACCTTCTCGGCCCGTTTCACGACCGCCGTCTGGATCTCGGCAGCCAGCGGATCCGCCGCGATCCGTGCCTTCACCTGCGCCTCCAGCTCGACAGGAAAAAGCAGCCTCGGATGCGGTTCCGCCATCACCATTCCCGTCAAAGCCATCAAGCACACCAGAAATCTCATCGCGCCGCATACGCCCCGGATCTCACGCGACTTTCCCTTTGCCGCAGGAAACCCCAATCTTGTGGCCCGACCACGCCCGGATGCTGGTCGATTCTTCCACCGACAGCGGCGTCGCCGGAGCAACCAACAAAGGGCTGGTGACGCGTTCGAATCCGGATCGAGAGGGCCGGGTGAATACGGGTTGAAATGAATTGCCCCGCTGGAACGTCTTGGAACCATGAATTTCTCCAAACTTCCCTCGTGGACGTGGACGGCCGGTGGTCTTGGGCTGGCGCTGGCGGCGGGTGTGATGATCGGTCGGGTCAGTGCGCCGGGTGCGGAGGCAGGATCGGCAGGCGAGTCGCTGGCATCCGGAAAATCCGGCGGGCGTGATTCGCGCGGTGGCCTTTCCTCGGAGGAACGCAGTGCCCGCAGTCGTGAATCGGCCCGCAGCTCGAAATCGGGTGGGTCCGAGCAGGATCTTTCGAAAATCCTCTCGTCCACGAACCGACTGGAACGGACGGAAAAACTGCTCGCGTATCTGGATCGTCTGCCGACCGAGCAATTCGCCTCGGTGTATGAGCAGCTCCGCCAATCGCCCTCGACCAAGATCCTGGGTTCGGAGCGTTCGCTCGTCTTGCAAGCCTGGGCCGACCGCGATCCTCACTCGGCGCTCGGATTTCTCCAACTGAACGGCGCGGAGGATTGGGAGCGGGAAACCGCCGTCTCGACCTGGGCATCGAAGGATCCGCAGGCGGCCTTTGCCTGGGCGGCGACAGCCAAGGACGAGGGCGACGTCAACAACTGGATGCTCGGTGCCGCACGGGGCATCGCGATGACGAACCCGGAACTGGCGCGTGACTATCTTTCCCAGATGGAAGGGGAGACCCGCAACCGGGCGCTGCGCGACATGCAGCCCTACGTGACCCAGTACGGATTCGACTACGCCAGCAACTGGGTGTCCGCCATTTCCGACGAAGGCCTGCGTGGCCAGGCCTCCCGCAGCATGGCCCGCAGCCTGGCGGAACTCGACCCGGCGCAGGCAGGAGCGTGGAACGCGGCGATCGCCGATGTCAAAACGCGGCGCGATGTTTCCGAGACCGTCTCCGATGCATGGGCGAAAACCGACCTCGCCGCCGCGCGCAAGTGGGTCGAGGGCCTGCCGGAAGACACCCGCACCGAAGCGGCGGAAGGCATTGCGCGGAATTATGCGCAGCAGGATCCCGTCGCCGCCGCGCAGTGGCTTTCCGGTCTTGGCAACAATCCTGATCTCGATGGAGCCCGGCGCATCCTGATCGAGGAAAGCTTCCGTTCGTCCCCGCAGCAGTCGCTCGATTTTGTGGCCACCCTTTCCGACCAGAAGTCCCGCGAGGGTTATTACTACCGCTACGTGAGCGGCTGGATGAAGCAGGATGCGGACGCCGCCCGGAACTGGGTGGCCCGCAACACGGCGACACTGCCTGCCCCACTCGTGGAGCGGATGAGCCGCCAATAACCTTGTGCAACCTGGATTCAGTTCTACACGTAGGGGCTATCCGCTTCATGAAGGTATCATCCATTCTCATCCTCCTCAGCGCCGCAGCGGGTCTCGCCCATGCGGATGACGCGAAGGCTCTTTTTCAGGTTCAATGTTCCGCCTGCCACGCGGTCGATCACGCGCTGGTCGGCCCCTCGCTGGTGGAAATCTCCGGCCTCTACCGCACCAATCCGGACGGCTTCGTGCAGTGGTGCATGAAGCCAGGACGCAAGCGCCTCGCCGGGATCGAGATGCCTTCCATGGCGGCGGTCGGTGAGCCCGCGCTTCGCCAGATTCACGCCTACATTCTTTCGGAAGCGGCCGGGAAAAAGGAAGTGAAAGCCTCGGAAGTCGATGTGTTCGCCGTGCCGCGCACGATGGTGCGACGCCCGCAGGTGCAGCGCATGTTCCTCCCGGACGCCTCGCCCGCCGCCATCGCGGTGGCCTTGCCGGGGGATCTTTCCTACTGCTTCGATGCCACGGAGTGCCGCCTCCGCTACGTCTGGAAAGGTGGTTTCATCAACGCCTCCGACTACTGGCGCGGCAACGGCAGCAGGCAGGCCGCGATCGATGGCGAGATCATTTACCGCGAGTCGGCATTTCCCCTGATCGGCGGCTCCGAAGGCACCGTGAAATTCATCGGCTACTCGACGAAGGATGGCCTGCCCTCGTTCCGCTACAGCCGTGGCGGGATGCAGGTGGTGGAGACGATCCGACCGCTGGCCGATGGCAGCGGAATCGAGCGCATGTTCGAAATTGAAAACGCCGCACCGCTGAAGATCGAAGTCGCCGCGCCTGCGCGTGCCGTGTCGAGCACCGGTGGTCTTTCCCTCACCGCCGCCCAGGCGAAGTCCTTCACCCTCACCCTTCACTGGAAATGATACGGCAACTCTCGTACTTCGCGGTCCTCGCGCTTTGTTCCGTCCTGCACGCGGCGGATTTCAAGATCGAACGCATGCCGAACCCCGCAGGCATCGACCCGCAGATCGGCGGGATGGATGTGCTGCCGGACGGTCGCGTGGTCGCGGCCTTCCATC
>JANOBS010000103.1:0-1344 GCA_031411755.1 Luteolibacter sp.
GCTACTTGAAGCCATTCGTGGCCAGCTTCATTTGGCTGATTCATGACAAAGTTGCTAAAGTTGCTAATTATTACTTGCCCGGTCGCCGGAGTGTCTTTACCTCCTGCCGCGCTCCGACGGCATCCGACCTTCGGCGTTTGACCACCGACTTTCAAAGCCCGTGCCCAGTTACCAGCTTTCCCACCTCGATCAGATCGAAGCCGAGGCGATCTTCATCCTCCGCGAAACGGCGGCCCAGTTCCAGAATCCGGGCCTGCTTTTCTCCGGTGGCAAGGACTCGATCGTCATGGCCTGGATCGCTCGCAAGGCCTTCCACCCGGCGCGCATGCCGTTTCCCCTGGTCCACGTCGACACCGGTCACAATTTCCCTGAAACCATCACCTACCGCGATGACTTCGCTGCGAAGATCGAGGCCCGCCTGATCGTCGGCTCGGTCCAGAAGTCGATCGACGACGGTCGAGTGGTCGAAGAAAAGGGCCCGAACGCCTCCCGCAACCGCGCCCAAACGACCACCCTGCTCGACACCATCGCCGAATACCAATTCGACGCCCTTCTCGGTGGCGGACGACGCGACGAGGAAAAGGCTCGCGCGAAAGAGCGCTTCTTTTCCCACCGCGATGACTTCGGCCAGTGGGACCCGAAAAACCAGCGCCCCGAGCTCTGGAATCTCTTCAACGGCCGCAAGCATCCTGGCGAACATTTCCGCGTCTTCCCGCTGTCCAATTTCACCGAGATGGACATCTGGATGTACATGCAGCGCGAGGGCATCGTCCTTCCCAGCCTTTATTACGCCCACGAACGCGACACCGTCACCCGCAACGGCACCATCCTCGCCGTCTCGGAATTCGTGCAGCCGCGCGAAGGCGAAAAGGTCGAGCGCAAGGTGATCCGCTTCCGCACCATGGGAGACGCCACCATCACCGGTGCCATCGAATCCACGGCCGACACCATGGAGAAGATCATCGAGGAAGTCGCCGCCGCCCGCCAGACCGAACGCGGCAACCGCGCCGACGACAAACGCTCCGAGACCGCCATGGAGGACCGCAAGAAGGAGGGATACTTTTGAAAAGCTGAAATGAGGAAAGCTGAAACGCTGAAATGAGACACAGCGCTTCGGTTCCTCCCATCAGCTTCCTCTTCATTTCAGCTTTCAGCTTTCAGCTTTCAAAATTTCAGCTTTTCCCCAATGGACCTTCTCCGCTTCACAACCGCTGGCTCAGTCGACGACGGCAAATCCACCCTCATCGGCCGCCTGCTTTATGATTCCAAATCGATCTTCGAGGATCAGCTAGAAGCCATCGAGGAAACCTCCAAGCGTCGCGGCGACGGCCATGTCGACCTCGC
>JANOBS010000104.1:0-10238 GCA_031411755.1 Luteolibacter sp.
CGCCGTTCCTTGTTAGCCTTTGCTCAAGCGAGCGAGCCCTTCATCCGCTCGAAGACTTCCTGATAGGCCTCCATCACCCCGCCGAGGTCGCGGCGGAAGCGATCCTTGTCCATTTTCTCGCCGGTCTTGAGATCCCACAGGCGGCAGCCATCCGGGCTGATCTCATCGGCCAGCACGACGGTCTTCGGATCGGCCAGCAGGCGACCGAACTCCAGCTTGAAGTCGACCAGTTTCAGCCCGCACTTCGCGAAAAAGTCGATCAGGATTCGATTCACCTTCAGCGCGGATTCACGCAGGAAAGCGACTTCTTCGACCGTCGCCAGCTTCAGCTCGCGGATGTAGTCGTCGTTGATCAGCGGATCGCCGAGCTCGTCGCTCTTGATGCAGAACTCGATGATTGGAGTGGAAAACGCCAGGCCCTCCTCCAGGCCGGTGCGCTTGCAGAAGCTGCCGGCGGAGAAATTGCGGATGATGACCTCGACCATCAGGATCTCGACCTTCTTGACCTCAACGTTGGTGTCATCGATCTGGCGGACGAAATGCGTCGGCACGCCCTCCTTTTCGAGAAATCCGTAGATCAGGGTGCTGATCGCGTTGTTCAAGCGGCCCTTGTCCTCGAACTGGGCCTTTTTTTCGCCGTTGAAGGCGGTGGCGTCGTTCTTGAACTCCATCCGGAGCACATTGGGATCTTCGGTAGCCCAGAGACGCTTTGCCTTTCCTTCGTATAGCGGAGTCATGGACCGGGTGTAAGAGTCTGCCCGAGAGTGGTCAAGCCCGCTGCGATTGGCCCTTTCCATCCGCTCAGCCCGTCGGTAAGTTCGGCCCGCATGGTCCGCCGCTGCCTGATCCCTTTTGCTTTCCTCCTCTCCCTCGCGTTCGCCCAGGAACCCGCGCCGATGCCAGCCGTCCCACCAACGGCTCCGGTCGCGCCCGTAGTGGAGGAAAAGCCCGCCATTCCTGACGACGCCACCCGCGTCGCCATCCTCGGCTACCACGATTTTTCCGCATCCCAGACGGAAACCGCGATGCGGATCCGCACCTCGAAGTTCCGCAAGCAGATGGAAGCCATCAAACAGCTCGGCTTCACTGTCATTTCGCTCGACGACTACCTCGCCTGGAAACGCGGCGAAAAGAGCCTGCCCGAGCACTGCATCCTGCTGACCTTCGACGATGGCTGGAAGTCCGTTTACACCGACGCTTTTCCAATCCTCAAGGAGTTCGGCTACCCCTTCGCGCTCTACCTTTACAAGAACTACGTCGACGGCGGCGGCAAGGCCCTTACCTCGCCGATGATCCAGGAAATGATGAAGTCCGGGGCGGCGATCGGCAGCCACTCGGTGACCCATCCGTTTCCCGGCGACATCAAGGCCCGCCTCAAAAAAGGCCCCGATGTTCTCGATGCCTACCTCCGAAGCGAAATGGGCGAGTCCCAGCGCTTCCTTGAATCGAAGTTCCCGTGCAAAGTCACGACGTTCGCCTACCCCGGCGGCTTCCATCTCGAGGAAATGTACAAGCTCGCCGATGAGTTTCGCTACGTCAGCCTTTTCACGGTCATTCCCGGCAAGGTGAAGCGCAGCACCCCGGACAAGACCACGCCGCGATACATGATCCTCGGCAACTACGACAAGGTCTTCGAAATGGCGACCAGCTTCCGCGAAGGCGGCGCCGTGGCTCCGGGCTCGGGTATCGCAGGAGCTCCGGTCACCACACCGGTTCCGGTTTCTCCTCAGGCCGGTGAGGTGGTCAACTCCCGCCTGCCACTGATCACGGTCGATCTCGCGACTGTCACCGATCTCGACCCTGCTTCACTGGTGATGAAGATCGCGGGCTTCGGTGAAGTGCCGGCCGTGTTCGATCCCACTTCGCACCGACTTTCCTGGCGCGTGAACCGCAAGTTGCGCCAGCCCACCTGCCAGGTCTTTGTCACGTGGAAGGACACCAAGGGCAAGGCTCCCGAGATTCCACTCCGCTGGTCGTTCTCCATCGACAAGGACGCCGCCTACCTGCCGGAAGAAGCACAATAAGAAAGCTCGAAATTCTAAGCACTAAATCCGAAACGGAAGACTCTTCCTCCGATCACTGATCACCGCTCACCCGGCACCACTCTCCATGTTCAACTCTCTTTCAGACAGCCTCGACAACACTTTCCGCAAGCTCCGCGGACTTGGACACATTTCGGAGAAAAACATCTCTGACGCACTCAGTGAAATCCGCATCGCGCTGCTGGAGGCGGATGTCGAATTCGGCGTTGCCAAGGACTTCATCGCCAAGGTGAAGGAAAAGTCCGTCGGCGTCGAGGTGCTGAAGTCGATCAAACCCGGCGAACAGATCGTCAAGATTTTCCACGACGAGCTCGCCGCGCTGTTGGGTGGTGATCAGACCCCGCTTGATCTCAATCCGCCGGCCCGCATCCTCATCTGCGGCCTCAATGGTGCGGGAAAAACCACGACCTCGGCGAAGCTCGCGCTGCGTTTGAAGAAGGAAGGCCGTCGACCGCTGCTCGTCGCCTGCGACCTCTATCGTCCTGCCGCCATCGACCAGCTCGCCACACTGGCCAAGCAGATCGATGTCCCGGTTTACACGCCCGATGCCTCCGAGACCGACGTGGTGAAGGTCGCGAAGGACGCCCTCGCGTGGGCCGAGAAGGAGAACGGCACCGTCATCCTATTCGACACCGCGGGCCGTCAGGAGATCGACGACAAGCTCATCGCCGAACTCAAGCGCCTGCATGCCTTCCTCAACCCGAAGGAAACCCTCCTCGTTGCCGATGCCGCCACTGGTCAGCAGGCGGTGTCCGTGGCCCAGCACTTTGATCAGGCCGTCGGCATCACCGGCATCATCCTGACGAAGCTTGACGGCGACGCCCGCGGCGGTGCCGCGCTCTCGATGCGCTCTGTCACTGGCAAGCCCATCAAGTTCGCCGGGGAAGGGGAGAAGCTCGACCAATTGTTCGAGTTTCACCCGGACCGCATGGCCGACCGCATTTTAGGCATGGGCGACATCGTCGGCATGGTCGAACAGGTCGCCGACAAGATCAACGAGCAGGATGCCATGCGCTCGATGAAGCGCATGCAGGAAGGCAAGTTCGATTTCACCGACTTCCTCGATCAAATGCGGATGCTCCAGAAGCTCGGACCGCTCGAAGGACTCCTCGGCATGATGCCCGGATTCAGCAAGATCAAGAAGCAGATCCCCGCCGGAGCGATGGATCCGAAGCGTCTCAAGCGCACCGAGGCGATTGTGCTGTCAATGACGCCCGATGAACGACGTCGCCCGGAGATCATCAAGGGCACCCGCCGTCAGCGCATCGCCGCCGGTTCCGGGGCCTCACTTCCGGAGGTGAATACCCTGCTCAAGCAGTTCGGTGAGATGCGGAAGATGATGAAGTCCCCCGGCAAGATGCGCGACATGATGAAGATGATGGGCGGCGGCAGCGGTGGCGGCCTCGGCGGCATGATGAAGGGCCTTGGCGGAAAATTCCCGTTCTAACCGTGGCGGCGCTTTCCAAGCGCCCAGCTAACTACTGGGGATCTAGTAGTCAAGGCGGATGGAGGACTCCTGCCATCCGGCCATCTTTGGCCAGTGAGCTAGCTTGAAACATCAGGGACTTCGGGACGGTAGCCCTTTCTGGAATGAAATATAATCCGATGCGGAAAAGCCTCCGTTTTCTCCCAGCTCTGCTGGTCATGCCGCTGGTTGCGTCGGTCTTCGGGGAAACTCCGCCACGCACCGTTGATGTCGCCATGAAGCCTGGCGACAAATGGGTTGCCCGCCCCACGCGGGCGCTGGAGGATTTACCCGGCGCTGCCGCCATCAAGACCGACAGCGGTCTCAGCCAGTTTGGCGGACTGACATCGCGCAAAGACAAAGCCACCGGCTTTTTCCACACGGCGAAGGTCGGTGGGCGTTGGTGGCTGGTGGATCCGGAGGGCTGCCTGTTTATCCATCGGGGCGTCACGTCGGTCAGCATGCTCGGCACACCCGCCGCTAAAAGCGCGTGGAAGCAGAAGTTCGCCGATGAAACCACCTGGGCGGAACAGACCACGGAAATGCTGCGGACTCACGGCTTCAACGGCCTCGGAGCCTGGACCGACACCGAACGCCTGTCCGCCGTCAAAAGGCCACTAGCCTCCACCCGCATCTGGAATTTCATGTCGGGCTACGGCAAGAAGCGCGGTGGCACTTATCAGAAGCCCGGCCATACCGGGTATCCGGGCGACTGCATCTTCGTCTTCGACCCGGAATTCGAGACGTTCTGCAATGACCATGCCCGGCAGTTGGCTGCGGAAAAGGACAACCCCAGGCTGCTCGGTCACTTCTCGGACAACGAACTGCCATTGCCGGCCACGGCGCTGAAGAACTACCTCTCACTGCCCGCCACCGATCCGGGTCATCAAGCCGCACTCAAGTGGCTGCGCGAGCGACACGGAGCCAATGCCAGCGCGAGCGACATCCAGCCAGCCGATCTGCCGGCATTCCTGGAGTTCATGGTCGGGCAGTACTTCCGGATTGTGTCCGCCGCCATCAAGCGCCACGACCCGAACCATCTCTACCTCGGCGCGCGCTTTCATGGCTCTGCCCTGCGCAGCCCGGAGATTTTCCGAGGTGCAGGACCCTACGTCGATGTGGTCTCGGTGAACTACTACAATGCCTGGACGCCGGACCCGGAGCGCCTGGCGATGTGGTCGCGCGAATCAGGCAAGCCGGTGATCATCACCGAATGGTATGCCAAGGGAATGGATTCCGGGCTCGCCAACACCAGTAGTGCCGGTTGGCTCGTCAAGACCCAGCGCGATCGCGGCCTCTTCTACGAGAACTTCACGCTCGGCCTGCTTCAATCCAAGGCCTGCGTCGGCTGGCATTGGTTCAAATACATCGACAACGACCCGACCGATACCCGTTCCGACCCCTCCAATCTGGATTCCAACAAGGGGATTCTCAGCAACCGCTACGAGCCCTACACGCCGCTGCTCGACTCGATGAAACGCATCAACGAAAGGGTCTATGGACTCGTAGACTATTTCGACACGCACATCAGGAAGCCATGACTGGCAGGTGGATTCAGTCGAACGCCACGCGGAAACCCTGGTTCGGCAAAGACGCGGTTTTGAACATGCTGCCGATGTCGAGCAAGTTGTGGAAATTGCAGCAATGGCTGGAGCACCACCACGAGCCACCACGACCGCAGATCTTCCGCTGGGCATCGTCGGCCGTCATCCACGGCGGATGACCTTCGCAGTATTCAAAGACATTCCCGATCACATCATAAAGTCCCAAGGCATTCGCCGGATAGCTTCGGACCGGAGCTGTTAGAACAAATCCATCTTCCCGCGTGTTCTTCCGATGATCCTCGCCGTTCCAGGTGTTGGTCTTCTTCGGTTCGAAAGCCTCGCCCCAGGGAAAGGTCGTTTTCGCACCCGCCCGTGCCGCTGTTTCCCACTCGTTGATCGTCGGCAAGCGACCGCCAACCCACTTGCAATACGCCCGCGCATCCTCGCCGCTGATCTGCGTGACCGGATGCTGCGGCAGCTTGTCCGCCTCGGGGCCGCCGGGTCCGAAGGGATGCCGCCAATTCGCACCGTCCATGTGCTTCCATTCCCACTCGGCGCTGCCCTCTCCGCCGACCAGGCTCCAGCCGTTTCGCTCCGCCCAGGTCTTGTAACCGGTGGCGGAAACGAAGGCCGCGAATTGCGCGTTGGTCGTCTCCGCGTCTGAAATGAAAAAGCCCGCCGTCTTGAACTCATGAGGCTTGTTCAGCTTGTGGGTGGCATCGCCGAGCGGGTAGCTGCCTGCCGGAACGTGGATCAGCTTGTGCTGGTTCGCCCCGTCCTTCATCTCCGCGCCATGGACGGAAACGAGCAGCCCACACGCGATGGCGAGTCCCTTCATGGATGTTCGGCGATCCATTTCTCGGCCACGGCGCGGATCTCATCGCGCGACTCCCGGGTGTAGGGAAGCTTCACGGAAAAGTACGCCGGGCGGATGATCATCGTCACCGGATCCACCACCACGTCCATGCCGTTGATTTCCTTCGGCGACTCCGCGGCGACCTTGATCTTGTCGTAACCCTGCTTCTTTGCTTCCACCTTCATCCCCTTCACGTAGGCGGCCTCCAGCGCCGTCTCCAGATAGGGCTTGTAGGACTTTTCCCGCATCAGCGTCGCCATCAGCATCACCAGATCGCGCTGGGCCACCCGGGCCTGGAACAACTTCGTGCGCCGATCCCGTTTCGCTTCCGGTTCCTTCTCGTCGTAGTCCTCGCGCATCTCGCCGACGAACCAACCCGCCACCTCGGGAGGCATTATTTTGGCGTCGTCCTTCGCCTTGGCGATTCCGTCCACCAGCTTCTGCTCGACCACCAGCAACTCCGGCAGCGCCTCGATCCCGTGAAGCTGTTGCAGCAGTGTCAGCATCATCGGGCTCAGCGCCTTTGGATCGCAGCCGAAGGCATCGCCATCGAAATTTTCCTCCGGCTTCGGATCCGTGATGGGTGGCGCGGCCTTCCTCGAGAAATCGATCGCCAACAGCCGGCTGCGGAGCGCCTTGACCAGCCCGTCGCGATTCTTGTCCACCAGCGCCTGATTCGACTTCGAAAGACTCGCTCCGGCGAAATCCGTGATCTGGAAAAGCTGATAAGGAATGTCCGAGGGCGCGACCATCACGTCACAAACTTGCGAATAGGATCCCGGACGGGAAATCACCTGATCGAGCAGTTTCTCCGCACTCAACTCCTCCGCATGCAGGTGGGCGGAACACGCAATCAGACAACAGGCGGAAAAGATTTTCACGCCATCAGACAACGAAGGGAAACCCGCTCGGTCAAGGTGGGACTTGAAGGCCTTTCCATCAGCAGCGTGGACGTCTCCGTCCACAGCAAGGTGTCCAGACGACGACGCACCTTTCGATTCTTCCACTGGATCTCAAAAAATCCGTCACCTTGGCTTGTCGCACATGCTGCTTCGAATCATTTTCAGCCCACCCTTGCTCCTTGAACGAGAAGCGCCATGGAACAGAAATCCGCACAAACCAAGCGCAGCTTCTGGTGCTTCATCAGCTACCGCCACGCGGACAACCAGCAGGCCGGGCGGCAGTGGGCGACTTGGTTGCACCATGCTCTGGAAACCTACGAGGTGCCAGCCGACTTGGTCGGGCGACCCAATTTGCAAGGCGAGGTCATTCCAGATCGGATTTACCCGGTGTTCCGGGACGAAGAGGAACTGCCAGCCGATGCGGACCTTTCACGGCCCATCATTTCCGCGCTCCAGAACAGCCGCTGCCTGTTGGTCATCTGCTCACCGCGCGCGTGCGAGTCGCGCTTCGTGGCGGATGAAATCGCCCGCTTCAAGGCGATGGGAAAAAGCCATCGCGTGATCGCCGCCATCATCGCCGGGGAGCCCAATGCTTCCACCGACCCGGCGAAGATCCGACAGAACCTGGTGGAGTGTTTCCCCGAACCTCTACGCTTCGAGGTGGAGGAGGACCTGAGCATCAGCGACCGTCAGGCCGAACCGGTCGCAGCGGATTTCCGCATCGAGGAGACCGGCGAGGAAGGCTGGGTGAGTTCCCAGGCCTACCGGGCGCACCTGCAAGAGCTGGGCTTGCCCTCCGCCGTCATCGCCACCCGTCTGAAGACCCACGCCCAGCGCATGGAATTGATGAGGCTCAAGATCATCGCAGGCGTGCTGCAGGTGGATCTGGGCGAACTCACCAAGCGCGATCAGCGTTACCAGCTCGAGCAGGCCAGAAAGCGCGCTCGGGTGCTACGACGTTGGCTGGTGGCCGTGGGTGTCCTCACCGTGCTGGCCGTGGCGAGCGGCCTCATCGCCATTCGAAAGGAGCGCCAGGTCCACGCGCTGAACCTCGCCCAGGAAAAGAATCTCCAGGCCGCCTCGTGGTCGTCGTTTCACCAGGCGGACCGCATGCTGGCCGATGCCGATGCGTCCCAGGACGGCGCGCTGATCAGCCGGAAATCCCAGGAAGCCCTTCTGCATCTGGCTCGCGCCATCCAGTTCAACGAAAAGAACCCGATCGCCCGCGAACGCTTCGCCTGGGAGCTCAGCTTGCGTCGCGCCAGTCTGGTCCAGCCCGACGCCATCCTTCCCCTCAAGTCCGCCGCCGGCTGGGCGGTGTTCAGTCCGGATGGGGGAAAATTCCTCACCTCCGAGGCCGACGACACCGTGAGCATTTGGGACGCCCGGACCCGACAACGCCTCGCCACCTGTCAGCCCGGGAAACAGTTGTTCCAATCCATCGACCGGGACGTCCTCGACGAACTTTCTCCCTACGCGGCCTTCAGCCCGGAATCGACCACCTTTCTGACCTCCTGCTTCGAGAAACGCATCGAGCTCTGGGACAGCAGCAGCGGGAAAAAACTCCGCTCCCTGGCGCATCCGTCCTTTGTCAAAAGCGCCAGCTACAGCGCCGATGGCAAATGGATCCTGACCACCTGCGACGACGGCCAGGCGCGGCTCTGGGATGCGAAATCCTCCAAGCTCATCCACTCGCTGGCCTGCGATCCAGTCCTGCCCACCACTGCGTTCTCGGCCGATGGCTCCCAGATCCTCAACGCCGTCGGCAGCCGCATTTCCGTCGTCGATTCGGCCAGCGGGGCCTCACTCCGGGAAATCCCACACAGCACCGCGATCACCGAGCTCGTTAGCAGCAGTCGGAGCCCAACCCTCGCGGTCCTCGACGACCGCAATCAGGTGCAGATCTGGCAGCTTCCGCAAGGCAGCCCGTTGGCGACCCTTTCCTTCAAGAACCCCGTGCGACGGATCTTCCTCAGCCCCGATGGCTCACGATTGGTGGCCCTGTTCAAAGGCAAAAACGCCGCGCTCCTCGATGTCGCCAGCGGCAAGGAACTCGCCAGCTTCACCCACGACAAGCCGATCAACCACTGCGCCTTCTCTGACGATGGCAGCACCTTCGCCACCTCCAGTTGGGACGGCACCGCCAGGATCTGGAAGAGCCTCGACGGCCAGCCACTCGCCACCTTGCTCCACCCGGGCGCGGCCAATTGCATCGCCTTCCACCCGGATGGGAAATCGGTGATCACCGCCTGCGCCGATCTCTCGGCGAAACTCTGGACCCTCCCCGACACCTCGCCCTGCCTCACCCTGCGGCATGACAAGCCCGTGAACCAGATCTCCTTCAGCCCGGATGGCCGCTCCCTGGTCTCCGCCAGCACCGACTCCACCGCGCGGATCTGGAACCTGCCCGCTGGCACCCTCCAGCATTCACTGCCAGCCGGAAATCCGCTCAACAAGGCCGTCATCAGCCGCGATGGACGCCTCATCGCCACCTCGGATTCCGCCAAAGGAGCCAGCCTTTGGGAAGCCGCGTCCGGCAAGCTCCTTCGATCGATCCCGCTCGGCGAGTTCGCCTCGGATCTGGCCCTCCACCCGGCAGGCAGCACCTTGGTCACCGCCCATCGCGACAACTCCGCCCGCGTCTGGGACGTCGCCACCGGGCGCATGCTTTTCCATCTGCGACACAGCCTGCTCGACACCGACACCAATCTCAACCACGCCGCCTATTCCACGAAAGGGGACTTCATCGTCACCGCCGGAAATGACCACCAGGCCCTGCTCTGGAATGCTGCCACCGGCATCCAGCTCAAGAAACTCCCCCACGCGAAAGCCGTCTATCACGCCGAGTTCTCCCCGGACGATGAGTGGGTCCTCACGTGCAGCGCGGACAAGACCGCCGTCCTCTGGCAGCGCGAAAGTGGCCGGAAGCTCCACGTGTTCCCGCATTCCGAAGAAGTGATCGCCGCCCACTTCGACCCCACCGGCCGTCACGTGGCCAGCACCAGCGCCAACGGGGAGGTCAAGTGCTGGGACGCCCAATCCGGCACACTGCTCGCCACCCTGCCTCATCCCGCCGCCGTCACCCAGTGCGTCTTTTCGGCCGATGGAGCCAGCCTGCTCACCACCTGCAACGACCGGATCGCCCGTCTCTGGGATCTCTCCAGCAGCTCGATCCTCGCCAGCTTCCCAAGGGCGGGAAACTTCAACTCGATCGCCATCAGCCCCGACCAGAGCACCCTCGCCATTGCCGGAGAGGATGGATCGATCCGGCTCTACGATTGGCAAATGCCCCGCCTCATCTCCCGCTCCACCGTAAGCGGTCAATGGATGGGCGTCTCGGGCTGCTGGCTCCCGTAGCATAGGTAGCATACACACATGTGTATGTTCCCTTTGATGGCTTCCGGTTCAGACGGCGCAGGCGGTTTCGGT
>JANOBS010000105.1:0-4250 GCA_031411755.1 Luteolibacter sp.
CGGAGCGAGGGTCATGAGTTCACGCCAGTTGCCGCCAGTCTTCTTCGGAGGACTGTTCCCGCCGTCCTGTGCGAAAAGCGATGACGACATTGCGAGAACGGAAGCCAGGAGGACGGCTACCGCTCCCAAGGGCCCAAATCCGCTTTCCGCCGCTCTTTCACCCAACCTTTCCATGAATTCAACGTCTTCTCGAGTGTGTGATGGGTTTGTCAGTGGATGAGCGCCAACCGCGCATTTCAAATACGATCCGAAACCTGATAGGCGACTGAGCCGTGTCCGGACGCGTCTCAGTTCAGATACACCGCTTCGGTGGTCATGAGCAGGGCCTGGGCGAATTCCTCCCAGTTGGTGAGGGCCTCGCGGCTGACCCTCTCGGCATTCGGATCGCTGACCAGTTCGTTGAGTTTGCCGCTTGGTTTGGACTTCGCCATTTGCTCTGCGATGCGCTTCTTCAGTCCAATCTGCTGTAGGCGCTCCTTCGTGTTCAGGGTTTTTGGATCGCGCTTCAGAAACTCCTCGATCCGGGCCCTGCGTGCGTCCGCGTCTTCGCCGGGAAGCGCTTCCTTGAAACCGGAATTCGTCGTCGCTGTCTCGGCAGTGGGCTGCTGCGCGAGGAGGAAATCCTGGGCGAGCTTGATCTCCTCCGGCTTCGGCCAACGCTGGTAGATGATCTCATACAGCATCTTGATCCGTGCGAGGTCGGTGGTGGCCTTCTGGAACTCCGGTCGACTGATGACGTTTCTCGCCTGCTCGATGACCAGCAGGCTGTTCATGCGGAAAAGTGCCTGCTGTGGGACAATCGTCTCATGGCGTCGGCCAGTGGGAAGCTGGGCGTTCGCCATGTCGAAGTTCTTCATGAATTCCGCCATGTTCATGCGGTCGACGAACCCATAGATGGTGCGACGGGGGCTATAGGGCTCGGTTTCGATGTTCATCGGATGGCCGAACATCGTCAGGTCGATCTTGCCACCGATCGCGAGGAAGCTGTCGCGCAGGGCCTCGAAGTCCAGCCTGCGCACGTTGGCACGCCAGAGCAGCCGGTTGAATGGATCGATCTTCGCGCTGGCGGGATTGGGATCGCTCGCCTGCTGATAGACCGAGGAGGTCATGATGAGCTTGTGAAGCTTCTTGAGCGACCATCCGTCCTCCATGAATTTCGCCGCGAGCCAGTTGCAGAGTTCGGGGTGGCTGGGAGCCTCGCTCATGACGCCGAGATCGTCCGGAGTGCTGACAAAGCCCTCGCCGAAGTGGTGCAGCCAGACTCGATTGACCAGCACGCGCGGTGTCAGCGGATTGCTCTTGTCGGCGATGGCCTCGGCAAGCTGGAGGCGGCCGCTGCTGTCTGCGGGAAATGGTTTGCGGTCGGCCTGGATGAATTCGAGGAACTGTCGTGGAACCACCGGGCCGGGAGTCTTGGCCTCGCCGCGAATGAACACCGGGGCGTTCTTTACATTCGAGTCCACCAGGATGTTCGCGCGGGCCATCGAGCCCGGATGGGACAAGTCCATGCCGGCAAGCTGACGGTTGATGGCACCGATGGAATTCTGCAGGTTCTTGCTGAGGCTTCTCAGCGAATCGCCGAGGGAAATCGCGAGGAAGGGCTTCGTGCTGAAAACCGTGGAGCGGACTTGCTCCTGCTGTGGGTTCTGGAGACCGGGGAAGATCGCAGTTTCGGGAACCGATTTGCTCCAGGCTGGATACTCCCTCGCATAGGCTTCGTCCGCCTTTCGGAAGAGTTCCCCATAAAGGTTCGCCGCATCCTCCAGAGATCCGATTTTCCGACCCCGGAAAGCCTCCACCACGAGCGGATTGACGTAGGCTGCGTTCACGGGATCGGTGTGACGGGCGATGGCCTCCGCAGAGCGCTCTGCAAATCCGGAGACCGGCAGACGGGCGAGCTCACGCCACAAGCTCAACACCGGATGGCCCGTGCCACGCATGGCCTTTGCGGCCGGCTTCCGGTTCTCCTTCTTATCCTCTTTCGAAGGAGCGGGTTTCGCGTTGTCGGCCCCCATCGTTGGCGACATCTGGTTCATCGACATCATGTCGGAGGCCACTTCGGTGTTGGTCTTGGTGGTCACCTGGATCTGGATGGAACGCAGTGCCTGCTGGAGGTCATCCACCGTGAGGCCGTCCTTTTCGAGATCAGCCTCATAGGTCGCCTTGCCACCTCTCATCTTCTCCATGCCCAACAGGAACGCGGCTCCATGAGTGTTGAACTTCGTCGCCATCTGGCGCATTTCCTTGTCGATCATCGAGCGTGCCTTCGCATCAAGTGCAGCCCGATCTGCAATGTAGGTTTCTTCGGCCTTCTTGTCCTTCGAGACGGCGATCACCGGGAGGTCCTCCGGTTCGTCGCAACTGTTGAAAACGCCATAGAGACTGTAGTAATCGCGCGTCGGCACGGGATCGAAGAAATGGTCATGGCAGCGGGCGCAGGTCACGGTGGTGCCGAGGAAGCCCTTGGAGACGGCATCGATCTGGTCGTTGATGATGTCGTTCTTGTTGCCCTGGAACTTGTCGCCTCCTGTTAGAAAGCCCAGGGCGGCGAGCGTGCCGGGCTGGGACTTCGAGCCGGGCATGAGATCGGCGGCAAGCTGATCCTTGATGAAGAGGTCGTAGGGACGATCCGAGTTGAAGGCCTTGATGACGTAATCGCGATAGGTCCAGGCGAACGGGTTGAGCGTGTTGTTGTCCTTGTTCACATCGCCGTGCGTGTCCGCATATCGGGCGACATCCAGCCAGTAGCGGCCCCAGCGCTCGCCGTAGTGAGGGCTGGCCAAAAGGCGGTCCACCACCTTGTCGAAGGCCGTGGGAGAGTTGTCGTTGACGAAATCAAGGACCTCCTTCGGCGACGGCGGCAAGCCGATCAGATCGAAGGTGGCACGCCGGATCAAAGTGCGCTTGTCGGCGGACGCCGAGGGATTCAGTCCCTTCGCCTCCAGCTTGGCGAGGATGAAATTGTCGACGGGCGTCCTCCACCAGGAAGCGTCCGATACCTTTGGGACGGGTGGTGAAACGACCGGCTGATAGGCCCAGTGGGTCTTGACGCTGTCACGCATGTCCTCGCTGAGGCCATCAGCGATCTTCGAGATGTCACGGTGGGGCACCGCTGACGTGCGTGGATCCGGCGCACCCATCCTGACCCATTCCTCAAGGTCGGCGATTTGCTCAGGAGGTAACTTCCCGCCCTTCGAGGTTGGAGGCATTTGCATGTCCTTGTCGTCGTAGTGGACGGCCTTGATGAGCAAACTCTCCTCAGGCTTTCCCGGCACGATGGCAGCGCCGTTTTCACCGCCCTTTTCCCAACCGGCCCTGGTGTCGAGAGTCAGGTCGCCCTTTGACTTTCCCTCCGCTTGGCTGTGGCAGCGATAGCAGGACTTCGAGAGCACCGGGCGGATTTTCGTTTCAAAGAACTTCACCTGTTCCGGATTCAGGTCCGCTGCGGCCACCCACGAGGGCAGCAGGACGATCGAAAGCCCCGCCGCAGGCAGGAACTTCAGGATGCGGGAAAATCCTAATACCAGGGGTTTCATGCGATGATGTCGTTGACGACGTTGCCGGCCACATCGGTGAGGCGGAAATCACGACCATTGTAGCGGTAGGTGAGCTTGGTGTGATCGTAGCCGAGCGTGCGGAGGACCGTGGCATGGAGGTCGTGGACATGGACCTTGTTTTCAACGGAGTTCATGCCGAGTTCGTCGGTGGCGCCATAGCTGAAGCCGCCCTTGACGCCTCCGCCGGCGAGCAGGGTGAAGAAGGCCTTGTTGTGGTGGTCGCGGCCGGCGGTGTCGCCCTTGCCGTTACGATCCCGACCGGGAGTGCGTCCGAACTCGCCGTTCACGATGACGAGGGTCTCATCCAGCAGCCCATGCGATTTCAAATCCGCGAGAAGCGCGGCGATCGGCTGGTCGACGCTGGAAGCGCGTTGCGGCAGGTTCTTCGCGATGTCCGAGTGCGTGTCCCATCCGCCGCACCAGACCTGGACGAAACGCACGCCGCGCTGCACGAGGCGGCTGGCCAGCAGCATTTTCCGCGAGTTGCTTACCATGGCTCCCCGGTCCTTAAGGGCTGCCCTGTTGTCCTTTGAGTTTCCGGGTTGAGGCGCGCCATCGATCCCGTAGAGCTGGAGGGTGGCGGCGCTCTCCTTGCGGATGTCGAACACGTCCACGGCCTCGGTCTGCATGCGGAAGGCCATTTCCATGTTGGAGAGCTCGGCTTCGAGCTGGCTTTCCTCGTGGAGCTTGGTC
>JANOBS010000106.1:0-3913 GCA_031411755.1 Luteolibacter sp.
CGGACGGAAATTGTCGGCCACGGAGTTGGTGGTGATGGGCGTCCAGGTGAAGGTCAGTCCGCCATCGGTGGTCACGCCACGATAGATCTCGTAGCGGTTGTTGGGGCTGAGCGGCACGTTGTTGACATCGGCGAGGTCGAAGGGGTTGGCCGCGTTGGAGGCGATGTAAATGACGTTCGGGTTCTTCGGGTCGAGGCACATGCCGCCGCCGTAGTCGGACTCCGACGCATAGATTCCCCTCCCCGCCTGGGCGATGAAGCGCTTCTGCCAGGCGGTGCCGGTCCAGCGGGCGTAGTAGTAATAGATGCGGGAGGTGGCCCAAGTGGCATCGGTGCCGACCTGTGCCTGGAAGACGCAGACGGGATTTCCGTCCTGACCGTAGTGGACGTCCCAGGTCCACCCGCGGGCATTGGGAATCCAGTCGTCGGGACCCTGCCCTGCCCCCCAAGCGGCTGAGGAGAACTGATAGACGACGGAGCCGCGCTGGCCGGATCCATGTTCGAGCGGAAGGTTCGCGAAGGTATCGATCAGGGTGCCGTCGGTCTTGTAGAAGCCACCGGCCTTGTAGAACATGTGATAGATCGAGTTGTCGAGGTCGCGCGGGTGGCCATCGGTGTAGATCAGGTCGATGCGGTCGGTGTGGTTCGAGCAGTAGCGCGGATAGGGCCGGACTCCGCCGGTGCCGACCGCGATGAAGGGGATCGAAGGCTGCCAGGTGGCTCCCAGGTCATCCGAGATCGTGATGGTCGGATTGAAGTTGATGTTGCGATGGAAGTTGTAGATCCGGTTGGACTCGCCACTGAGAAGATAGGTGTTGTTGTAGGTGTCGCTCGCGGTAAGGGTGCGGATGATTTCCGGGCCCCAGTCGGCATTGGTCGTGGGCAAGGGCACGAGCGAGGTCCTCTGATAGAAGCGGGCCTCGGCATTGTGCTTGGCGTAGAGCACCATCAGCTTGCCGTCCGGGAGCACGGTGAAGGACGGGTTGTTGTGGTCATCCTGCTGCTGGGAGGTGGCCGTGCTGATGATCATGTCCGAGGTCACGTTCGTGGCCGGATTGTAGCGGGTGACGCCATATTGGCCGTTGCTTCTCACGTAGCCGATGTAGAGCGATCCCTGATGGAAGAGGGCACGCTCGTCATTGAACCAGGTCCACGCGCCGTTGGCGGTCATCTGGAGCGAGTTTCCAGGAGGGGGTGGAACGGAAAGCGCGCTGAGCGGATTCGATCCGGCAGCCACCTCGACAGAGTCGCTGTAGCCATCGCCATCCGTGTCCACGAGATAGGGATCCGTGCCGCGCGTGGCCTCCTCGCCATTGGTCAGGCCATCGCCGTCCTCGTCGGCGGTGGAGGTGAGCGGGAGGGCCAGCTTGTAGCCGACACCGTCGAACCAGGTCCGGCGGGTCTGGTCGACTCCGGAAAGGTCGTCGACGTAGATCGAGAGTTTTCCGGTGGCATCGCTGGTGGCGGTGCCGAGTGGAGCCTGCATCAGGACGCGATCGCTTTCCGTGAACAGCGGATTGAAGATGAAGACCGTGCTGGAGGCTGGAAGGGCATCGGTGGCGAGGCCTCCATCGTTGCTGTCTGCGGCAAAGTTCGTGAGCAGCAAGGTGGCCAGGAAGTCGTCCGTCGCGCTGCCGGGAGTGCCGTTGTTGTCGATGTCCGATGATTTCGCGGAGGCCTTGACCCTCCAATTTCCGCTCGAGGCGTCCCAGAAGTAGGCGTAGAGCGCATACTGGGTGTTGGGGTTGAGGCCGGTGAGGGTCGTGACGAGCAGCGGAGCATTTTCGGCGGCCTCGCCGCAGGATTCGTAAACATTGGCCGAGTTGCCGAAGTTGCGGGTTTCCCAGTTGTTGTCGGCCCCGGTCACGCCATCGGGCGCGGGGCTGAAGGTCTGGTTGTCCCAGCGCTTCGTGTTGGACGCATTGGCATCCACATAGATCACGTTGTTGGGAGGCGGGGCTACGAACTCGTAGGCCAGTCCGTCATACCAGGTACGAAAATTCGCGGAGGTGGCGGCATTCTTGTCGTCGAGGTAGACCGAGATCTTCCCGGTGCCGTCGGCCGTGAGGGTGCCAATGGAGGCGGCGAGCATCGCGCGACTGCCGCTGTCGAGCACGGTGGTGGGAGCGGTGGAAAAGGTCTGGGTGCTGGCCAGGACGGCGGCGGTGGCACCGAGACCGGCGGTGGCATCGGCTGCGGAAAAGAGCGTGTTCGCGCCTGGGTTGGCGATGACGCCCGCACGGAGGTTCCAATCCTCGGTGGTGTTAGTAGGGTCCCAGAGATAGGCGAAGATCCGATAGGTGGCTCCCGGTGACAGGCCGGTGAGGGTGGTTTTCAGCTCCGGGGCATTTTCAGCGGGCGCCTCGCCTCCGGACTCGAACACCGTTCCACCCGAACCAAAGGTCGTGCGCTGTTCCCAGTTGTTGTCGTTGCCGGTGGTGCCGTCGACCGGCGGATTGAAGGCGCTGCCATTTGCCAGCGTGGTGTTGCTGGTGGTGGCATCGACGTAGGTGAGGTCGGCCCGCAACGCAGCACCCAGGGTGAGCCAGAGAATCGGGACAATCTGTTTGAACGTGAGCATGTCGAGAGGGCCGGGATGGCTCAGCATGGACTAGGGAGCGGGCTCGCGGCTCCTGAGAGCGGCAGCGGGATTTCATGTCGACTGGAATCGTCAGGCAGCGCCATGAGTTTTGAGTAAAAAATGCCGAAGCCCTCCGTTCATCCTGCTCTTGGGCAAGTTGTCCTCGGAAACCGCTCCACCCAGACAATCACGAACGTCCTTCGGAGATGGATCAACTTGGACGAGGCTTTTCATTCTGAAAAGCAGGAATGCTGATACATCAGGTCCCCTCCCGGCCACCGCCGGAGATGGATGCTGAGTGAACCGCATTTCCTGCGCAATCCGGCAGAACTTTCTCTTTGCCGCCTCCGCGGCGGCTGCCTAGCGTGGCGGCGTGCCTGATTTGGACGTTAGACCTTTCGCTGATGTGGCGGTGATCGACCGGGAGTATCTCCGGAATACGTTTCGTGCGATGCTGCGTGGGCGGCTACTGGAAAACAAGCTCTCCAGCCTCTACAAGGCGGGCAAGATCGTTGGCGGGGTCTATCTCGGTCGCGGCCAGGAAGCGGTCAGCGCCAGCCTCGGTGCGGCCCTCGTGCAGGGAAAGGACATCTTTGCCCCGCTGATCCGCGACCAGGCGGGACGCACGGCCTTCGGCGAACCGATGATCGACTGCACCCGGACCTACCTCGGTTCGGTGCTCGGTCCGATGAAGGGCCGCGACGGCAACATCCATCGCGGTCGCCCGCTCGACGGGATGCCGGCCATGATTTCCCACCTCGGTGCGCAGGTTTCCGTGGTCGCTGGCATGCTCTTCGCCCGGCGGATGAAAGGCGAGCTGCCGGGCGTGGTTGGCGCGACCTGTGTCGGCGATGGCGCGACCTCGACCGGAGCCTTTCACGAAGGCGTGAACCTCGCCGCGATGGAAAAACTTCCGCTGGTGATCGTGGTGGCGAACAACCAATTCGCCTACTCAACCTCGACCGAGCGCCAGTTCGCCTGTCATGATCTGGTCGATCGTGCTCGTGGCTATGGCATTCCCGGCTACTCGGTGGATGGGACGGATTTCCTGGCCTGCACCTCGGTCATCGGTGAAGCGGTCCAGCGCGCCCGCGATGGTGGCGGCCCGCAAATGATCGTGGCGAAACTGCTGCGTCTCTCCGGTCACGGCGAGCATGACGATGGCTCGTATGTGCCGGACTATCTCAAGGCCGGTCACTACGGTCGCGACTGCATCGAGGTCGCCATGCGCCAGATGGCGGAGGGCGGCTACGCCACGGTCGACGAACTTTTTGCCTGGCAGGACGAAACCGCCGAGGAGGTCCAACGCGCCGTCGCCCAAGCCCAACAGGAA
>JANOBS010000107.1:0-8807 GCA_031411755.1 Luteolibacter sp.
TGGCGACGAATGCCTTCGGCATGGGGATCGACCGCTCGGACGTGCGCTTCGTGATTCATTACGAGGTGCCGGGAAGTGTGGAGGCCTATTATCAGGAAGCAGGTCGTGCCGGTCGCGACGGCGAGAGCGCGGTCTGCGAGCTGCTTTTCAACTACGCCGACACCCGCACGCAGGAATTCTTCATTGATGGCGCGAATCCGACCTCAACGATCATTCGGGGTATTTACCAGTATCTGCTCAATCAGGCGGACAAGGACTACGAGATCCATCGTACTTTGGACGAGATCGCGGAAGGCGCGGATGTGAAAAATGCGATGTCGGTCGGCAGCGCCATCGGCATGCTCGCGAAGGGCGGCTACGTGGAACGTTTCGATGTTCCGGGACGCCGCACCCGCGGCACGCGTCTGCTGAAGCCCGATGTGCTGGCGCGGGGCTTGCAGCTCGATGAGAGGGCGATCGAGGAAAAGGACCGTCGCGATCGCGAGAAGCTCAAGGCGATGGTGGAGATGTGCTACTCCCGGACCTGCCGTCAGCAGTGGATCCTGGGTTACTTCGGGGAGGAGGACGCGCAGACGTGTGGAAACTGCGATGTCTGCCGTGATGCGGGAGCTGGAGAGATGCGCGCGCCAACGGAGGAGGAGGACATGATTGTCCGCAAGACCCTCAGCGGGGTGGCGCGGATGTCGCGTCGAACGGAGGCGGGTTGGGAAGGCCGCTATGGACGCGGACGGATCGTGCAGATGCTTTCCGGCAGCCGCTCGCAGGAAGTGCTGTCCGCCGGACTCGACAAGCTCACGACCTATGGGCTGCTGAAGGATCGCGGTACCGGCTATCTCAACGCCCTACTGCGCTCGCTTTCCGATGCCGGCCTGATGATCACTCAGACGGGCGAATTCCCCGTGGTGACCCTGACCGCGCTCGGCGACAAGGTGATGCGCGGGGAAAAGCCCTACCGCCTCGTCTGGCCGGATCCGGAGGCGGGACGTCCTGAAACCGGCCTGAAGGATCACGGTTTTGACGGCGGGCTCTACACGATGCTGCGGGATCTGCGCACGAAGATCGCCAAAGAGGAGGAGACCCCTCCGTATGTGGTGTTTTCCAACAAGACCCTCGAAGCCTTCGTACGCCACCAGCCACTCACCCAGGAGGATGCTTTGAAAATCCCCGGGGTCGGCGTGGTGAAGGCCCAGCGCTACCTCGCCCCGTTTCTCGAAGCGATCAAGATCTGGAAGCGGAGCCGCTGATCACTCGTCGACAATAGTCGCGCGCGGCGGAGGGGTGGCCTCCGGCAGTGGCTGGGTGGAGACGGTGTTGACAGAAGGAGCGGGCGCAGGAGTCTGGCCAGAGGCGGGGACAGTTGGCGCCGGATTGTTAGATGGAGCGGGGCTGGCCCCCTTGAGACTGATTGGTTCCGCGAAGCGCTGCTCGAAGTAGGCATAGCCGCGAATGACACCGTAGATCAGTCCGACTGAAAGCATGATCAGCAGCACGGTCGGCAAAAGGCTGCTAGATCCACCACGCGAGGGAGTTCCGGTCGCGCGGATTTCCTGATGAGCGGGGGATTCGATCATCGAGAGCATGTCCTGAGGCGCGGCAAAGGCGGCAGGCTCGAAGAAGTCCAGCCACTTGGCGGAGTCGATCCCGACAAACTCCGCATATTGCGAGAGATAGCTTTTCGCGTAGGTCGGGCTGGAAAAGACGGTGTAGTCATCGCGCTCCAGAGCCTCGATCACGGTCCGGGGAAACTTTGTTTGATGAACCACATCGGACACGTTCAGTCCGGCCGCTTCGCGGGCTTGTCGTAGGCTTTTGCCTGGCTGGTTCAGATCATCCATTTCAACGGTCTGACACAAATTAGGAAAACCGCACTCATCATGCAAGCGTGCAGCCGCCCATTGCGGTTTGACTCGCGCGGGTTGACCGGCCGATAGTCCCCGCGATGGCGACTGACAAACACGTGCTTTTTGTGTGCACGGGAAACACCTGCCGGAGTCCGATGGCCGAGGGCCTTTTCCGCCAAGCGGTGGCGGATCGTTCCGATTATGAAGTGAGCTCCGCGGGGGTTGCCGCAAGCCGTGGCACGCCGGCCAGCAGGGAAACCCTCGCGATCCTCAAAAAGCGCGGTGCGGATCTTTCGGGATTCACCAGTCGACGGGTCTCGAAAGAGCTTTTGAAAAAGGCGACTCACGTTTTTGCCATGACCCGCAGCCACCTCCAGGCGCTGGAGGCGATGTTCCCGGAGTTCAGCGATAAATTCTACCTCACCTGCGAGTTCGTCGATATCCCGGGCGAAGGCATCGGTGCGGACGTCTTCGATCCGATCGGCATGGGCAGCCGCGCGTATGAAGAGGTCGCCGGGGTCTTCGGCCTCGCGATTCCCACGATCATCGCCTACATCGACAGTACGACGAAGGAGGTTTAGATCATCCCGAGCTTCATCTTGCCCTCTTCGGAAATCATTTCCTGATTCCAGGCCGGGTCCCAGACGAGATCGACGCGGGCATCGTCGACGCCTTTGATCGTCATGATCTTCGCCTGGGCATCCGCTGCGATCACCGGGCCCATTCCGCAGCCGGGGGCGGTGAGGGTCATTTTCACGGCAACGGTCTTCTTGCCTTCGCTTTCCTCGATGGAGCAATCGTAGACGAGTCCGAGGTTGACGATGTCGACCGGAATTTCCGGATCGTAAACCGCCTTCAACTGCGCCCAGACCTGTTCTTCGAGCGGGGCGTCCTTCAGTCGGTTCACCTCGACCTGCTTCTTTTCCTCCTCCTCCGGATCCACGCCAAGCGCGGCCGAGTCTTTCGCGGAAATGCGGGCAAGGCCCTGGGTGGTGGCGACCGTGAAAGTCCCGCCGAGCTTCTGGGTGATGAAAACCTCGGTCCCGGCCGGCAGGGTGATTGCGTCACCGCTGGGGATCTGGACGGCGTTGACCTCACGTTCGAGAATGATCTTGTCGTGCATGGCCGGAGTAGAGAGCACCTCCGCCCCGCGGGCAAGGGATGAGTTTTTTCAAGATTCCTGAGATTTTCTGATCCAAGCGTGACCCGATGTCGGATTATTTTCTGCAGAAATCCGGTCAACCCCGCGCTTTCCCGTGTCTCCCTTCCGATCGATGTCAACCACCTCCCTGAATTCCGTTCAGGTGTCTCCCCAGGGGCTGGTTGGCGATCGGGAGGGAGACGCAGTTCGTCTTATCGCCCGCATGGCGAAGGGAGACGACTCGGCGCTGACCGAGCTCCATGACGCGTGGGGAGCCACCTTGCTGGGGATCGCGTGCCGGATGCTGGGGGATCGCCATGAGTCCGAGGAGGTCGTGCAGGACACCTTCGTCCGCCTGTGGCATCGCTCGGTCGACTACGATCCTGTCCAGTCACCCCCTTTTGTTTGGGCCTTTGCGGTGCTGCGGGGTCAGTGCATCGACCGGCTGCGCTTTCGTCATCGGGAAAAGCGCGATTCCTCACGCGTGGTGCCGATCCATCTGCACGCGCCGCCGGAGAGATCGGAGGATGCCCGCGTGATGGCGGTTGATGATTGGCGGCGGGTGAAGGCCGCGCTGGAGCAGCTCGGGGCGGACGAACGCAGTTGCCTGGAGCTGGCGGTGTTCCTGGAGTATACACATTCTGAAATTTCGGAGCGGCTCGGTACGCCACTCGGCACCGTGAAGAACAGGCTCAGACGCGCCTTGGAAAAAATGCGCAACCTTTTATCCCGACATGAATTCTGACCCACACGAAACCGCTGCCTGGCGGGCCTTTGGAATGCACGACGCCGATGAGGCGAGCGCGTTCGACGAGACCGTGCGCCAGGATCCGGAATTGACGAAAGTGGTCCGGGAGATGAATGAACTGACGGCGGCCGTGGCAGTGGTTTCCTCGTTGCCGGTGGCTCCCCGTGCCGGAGAAATGGATCGTCTGCGGGCCAGGCTCGGATTTCCAGGACATCATCGCCAACGCCACTGGGTCGCCTGGTCTGGCTGGGCTGCGGCGGCTGCGCTCGCCTTGCTGCTGGTGATTCAGAAACAGACGACTGTTTCAAAATCGCCGGTGATCGCTCAGTCGTCGGAAGCCTCGGCCACTTCCAAAGCGGTCATGCCAGAGGAGTCGGCTCCTTTGGGGAATTCGGTGGAACCCACCGTGATCATGCCTGTCGAGCCCCAGGTGGTCGCCGCAAATGAGAGCGCGCCGGTCCGCGTGGAAACGAAGCGGCTGATCCAGGAAATCGAGGTTCTGCGCGGTCAGTTGGCGAACTTCCAGAAGCGCGACCGTGAGCGTTTTTCTCCAGTGCCAGGCGTGGCGTGGCCGATCGTGATGACGATGCGTCCGCCGGGCAGCCAAGCGGAAGGCGACCCGAACGCCAGTTCGCTCAACACGGTGCTGGGCGATGCCCTCGCGGGACGTGAAACCCTGATCGGTGGCAAGCTTTCGACCCCGGATCAAGGCCCGGATCTTCCCATCGACGAGTCTCTCGTCACGGAGGATATTGTTCCGGTTCCCAACGCCATTCCGATCTATGACGCCGCTCGCGATGCCGGGACCCTGGTGGTGGGAAATCTTCCGCCGTTGGGGGAGAACGAGGCTTACAATCTCTGGGTCAGGACGACGGATGCCGCCAACCCGGTGCATGTGGGTCGTTTGCCTGCGACCTTTGCCGCCGGGGCGGACGCACTCGATTTCAGCCTCGGCTCCATTGGCATCGTGCCGTCCGGCTTCATCCTGACGAAAGACGCGGATGGGACCTCCGCCTCGCCCGGAAGTGGCAATACGATTCTGCAGGGACCGTGAAGCTCACCAGGTCGTGGTGATCGAGAAATGAAGTCTCGGATCGGCCTTGTCCGCGTCCGGGTTGTCGATCGGGATGCCGAGATCGGCCTTGGCTGTTAGATGCTCGCCGAGCCGCCAGCGGACTCCCACGCCGACCGAGGCGAGCTGGCTGCCGTCGTTGCCCTGATGGCTGTCGAGAAAGCCCGCGTCGAGGAAGGAGAGTGCCTGGAAATCTCCCGCGTCTCCGGCATGCCAGAACGGGGATTGCCACTCGAAGGTCATGATCAGGCCATTGTCGGCGTAGCCCTGAGTCTCATCAAAGCCACGCACCCGCGTGGCCCCGGAGGCGGCGAACTGATCGGAGGAAAGCAGGCTGGAGTCGCTCCATTGGGCCTTCATTTTTCCGAAAATCTGGCCTGCCTCACCGAGTGACCACGTGCGATCGGCCTCCAGTTGTGCGATCAAGGACTCCGCTCCGGAACCTCCGAGCGCGATGAAATCCTGATCGTCCGATCCCAGCACTTCGTGGCCCGGCGCATAGTGCAGCGAGGCATCGACCCGTGTGCTTCCGAAGCGATCCGTGAGCCGCCCTTTCCAGCCGGCTTCGATCTGGAAAAACCGCACCTCACGCTCCAGGCCGGAGGGGAACTCGTAGGCATTTTCGCGCAGCTCCAGCCCTGCCCGCCATTCGTGGGAAAGGCCGTGCCAGCGCGGCAGAGGCACCCGATAGTCGAGCGCGACGCGGGAATACCGGCCGCTTTGATCGATCAATCCCGCCGTCGGTGAATCGACCTCGGAGTAGCCGGCGGAGAGTTGCAGCAGCGTTCGGTCAGGCAATGGGATCTCATAGCTGCCGCTGATGCCTCTCAGCCGTTCAATATCGAGTGCACTGGTGATCTGCGTGGTCAGGCGGTGATCGAGCCCGAAGACATCGCCATATTGAAATCCGGCGAAAAGGCGCTCGTCGCCGAGTCGGTCGCTGAGCTGGTTGTCGATCCCGGCATAAAAGCGCCACGGTTTTACGGCGCGTAGCTTCAGGGTGAGGTCGAGTGTGTCAGGTGTGGCACCATCCGCGTAGGAAATCGAGGCGCGGCGAAGCGGGTTCTCGTTCAGCCATTCCAGGTCCGCGAGGATCTGGCCTTCATCGAGTGGCTGGCCTGGAGTGGTGCGGAAAGCATCAGCAGCGAATTTCAATCCAAAGGCAGGGCGTCCGGACAGAAGCACTTTCCCGGCATGCGCTTCACAGATTCGGATCGCGATGATGCCGGAGGTGATTTCCTGATCGGGAAAGGTGGCCTGCATGAAAGGTCGGCCACTCGCTTTCATCGCGGCCTCCAGTTTCGTGCCCAGCGCTTCGAGGGATCGGAGGGAAACGGCCTCGCCGATGGAACTCTCCGCCGCCTTCCGGAGTGCGGTGGTTTCGGCTTCGGAAAATCCGTTGATCCGAACGCCGGGCTGGCCGCTGGCTTGGAGTTTCAGGGCGGCATCCGCCTCGGGTGCGATCACGAGGCCGGACAACTTCGGCAGCAGGATCTGGTCCTCGCCGACTTTCACCGCGCCGTCGGTGTCGCGCTCGGGTCTTTCTCCATTGCGGGCTTCTGGAGGGGCGGCCTGGTTGGCCTCATCGGCCCCGGTGCCGAAAACGGTTGAAATGCTCAGGGCGGAGAAAAGGCCGAGCAGGGCGGAGGATTTCATCATCGGGTCAGGATGCAAAAAGGCCGCCGGTGCGCATCCGGCGGCCTTCGTTGGCTGAACTTGTCAGGAGAATCAATGGCGCAGGAAAACACGGGCACCCTTCACGAGGGCGACAGGTCCTTTTTTCACCTTCACGAGCGGAGCGGTCGGAGCGACCGTCTTGGCCTCGACCGTGGTCGCGGCACCATCCTTGCCTGCGTCGTTCGCGGCGTCATTCGAGGCAGGTCCGGCAGTTGGACCACCGCCGGCCATGTTGTAGAAAATCACGTCCGGGTTCTCACCTTCGCCACCACGCTTCACCCAGTCGAGAGGCACTCCGCCATCTTCTTCGGTGACTTCCTCGTCGATGGGTTCTTCCTTATCGGTGGTGGGCTTTTCGTCCACGACCGGCGTTTCGGTGTCCTTGTCCGTCGGTTCGTCGACCACGGTTTCTTCCGGCGGGGAAACCACTTCAGGAGCAGCTTCTTCAGCGATCACGATCTGGGCTGCGCTCAAGCCAGCGACGACTCCGAGAATGGCAAGTTTGGAGGAGAATTTCATGGGTGGTTTGGTTTGTTCTACCTGAACTGTCCGTCGAACACGTGGAAACTGGATCATCGTTTTGGAAATTTAAATCACAAAATTCCCCAAATCCTTCCGCGACCGGGATTGCGGGTGACAGACCATGGCCCCCGGGATACGTTCTTCGTTCAACTGATGCTCAATTTCGTTCGAGATCACTGGCGCGATGGGATCGAGATCATGATCCTGGCGATCGGTGTGTACCAGATCTATCGTGCCTTCCGGGCCACGCGCGGGGCACAGATCCTCGTTGGGCTGGGGGTGATCCTCGTTGCCTTCACCCTGCTGTCACAACTCTTCAAGTTTGAGGTGATCGGCTGGATCATCACCCGCGCCGCAGCGCTGCTGGCCTTCGCGTTGGTCGTGATTTTCCAACCGGAACTCCGCAATGCCCTCGCGAGGCTGGGCGGCAGCCGCCTGTTCTCCTTTTCCAGCACCCGCAAGCTCGCCTTCCTCGAACGCTTCGCCGACGCCGTCATCGTGCTTTCGAAAAAGCGCATCGGTGCGCTCTTCGCCATCCAGCGGGGGATCAGTCTCAAGCCGCACCTTGAGACCGGAGTGGTGCTCGATGCGCAGTTCACGCCGGAGCTTTCGATGAGCGTGTTCTTTCCAAAAAGCCCGCTGCATGATGGTGGCATGATCATCGCCGACGACCGCGTGGCTGGGGCCGGCTGCGTGTTTCCGGTCAGCCAGCGCGAACTCCGGGATCGCTCGCTCGGCCTCCGCCACCGCGCCGCAATCGGTCTGACCGAGGAGTCCGATGCCGTTGTCGTCGTGGTCAGCGAGGAAACCGGCAGCATCTCGATCTGCATCGACGGCGCGCTCCAGCGGAACCTCACCGAAAAGCAGTTCCGCGAGACCCTTGCCAAGATATTCATCCCCACCAACGCCCCTTCCGATGAGACTGAGACTGACGAAAAACTGGGTCGCGAAGATCCTGGCGCTCCTGCTCGCGACCGCGATCTGGTTTCTGATTAAGGGCTACCTCAAGGACCCGAAGGATCCCAATGATCCGGACTACATCCCGAAGGCGACTCCTGTTAGGGAAGACAGGTGATCAGGGGTGAAGGCCGATGTGGTCGATCAGCCGCACCTCACCATAGAACCCCGCCAGCGCCAGCACCGCGGGACGTTGGATCTGGGAAATGGGCTGCAGCGTCTCGGCATCGACCACTTCCAGGTAGTCGATCCGGAAAAACGGCGAGGCATTCAAGTGGGTGCGGGCGGTTTCGATGAAGGCTGAGGCGGAGCGTTCGCCATAAGGCAGCAGATCCCGCGCGGCGATCAGTGCCCGCCTGAGCCGTGGCGCATCGGCCCGGTGCTCTGGAAGCAGCCGGACATTCCGTGACGACATCGCCAAGCCATCAGGCTCGCGGATCGTTGCGTGGCCGATGATTTCGACCGGCACGTCCAGATCCCGGACCATCCGGCGGATGATCGCGAGTTGTTGGAAATCCTTTTCGCCGAAGACCCCCGCCGCCGCATTGGAGAGCAGGAAAAGCTTGAGCACCACCGTGCAGACGCCATCGAAATGCCCCGGTCGTGTCGCTCCGCAGAGATGCCGGGAAAGCAGGGACTCGGTCACCGTGATCGAGCGATCAGCAGCATACATCGCGCCATCCTTCGGCACCAGCACCAGATCCGCGCCCTCCTTTTCACAAGCCGCTAGGTCGGCTTCCAAAGGTTTCGGGTAGGCGGCGAGATCGCCCGGTCGATCAAACTGGATCGGATTCACAAAAATCGACACCGCCACCGTTCCTCCAACCCCGGCGGCCTCCCGGGCCTGGC